>JACRBH010000237.1 GCA_016234535.1 Chloroflexota bacterium | reverse complement strand
CATTCCCAAATGCCTCAGGTAGAATACGGTTCGCCTTGAACATGGGCCTGTAGCGCAGTTGGGAGCGCGCCTCAATCGCACTGAGGAGGCCAGGGGTTCGAATCCCCTCAGGTCCACAGATTTACGAATAACGATTTTGGACACCTGCGCTTGCGCGCTGGCGCAAGTGTTGACGATTACAATAAACCAATCCAAATCGTAAATCTGAAATTGAAATTGAAAATCAAAAATCGTCCAGGGCCCATAGCGCAGTTGGGAGCGCGTCTCAATGGCATTGAGAAGGTCGAGGGTTCGAATCCCTCTGGGTCCACAAATTAAAAATTGAAAAGTCACGGCAGGAGTAGTAGGTTACCCGTCAGCGAGTTGGGAGAGTGAGGTGGAAGCCCAGCGCTAGTGTCAACGGGACACTTAAGACCGAACTCGCCTGTTTCTCGCAAGAGGACTTCATCGATGAAATACGCAGTAGTCGATGACGGGAAAGCCCGTTATAGCAACAAAGTGACGTTAGTTGTCTAACGTAATTTGGGTGGTACCGCGGAGTATTCCTTCGTCCCTGATGTGGATGAAGGAATTTTTGTTTTGAGGAGTCTCGAATGGCTATTTCAAAAACGGAATGGATCTGGCATAACGGTCAATTCGTAAAATGGGATGAGGCGAACGTTCATATCACGACGCATGCCCTGCATTACGGTTCGAGCGTGTTCGAGGGAATTCGGTCATACTCAACCAAAGCTGGTCCAGCGATTCTAGGACTTGATCCTCACGTTCAGAGACTGTTCGACTCATGTCGAGTACTGCGCATGGATTTGCCATATACACAGGAACAAATTTCTTCCGCCATCATCGAGACTGTGCGCCGCAACGGATTGAATGCCTGTTATATTCGCCCGCTGGCATACAAAGGTACTGGGACAATCACACTGGATGCGCGCGGCGCACAAACTGAATTTGCCATCATGGCCTTTGACTTTGGCCCTCTGATGGGCGCTGATGGCATAAAAAATGGCGTGGATGTAATGGTCAGCAGTTGGCGGCGCATGGCTCCCGATACCCATGCAGGCATGACGAAGGCTGGCGGCAACTATGTCAACTCTGGCTTTGTAACCATGGAAGCCAATGACCTGGGATACATGGAAGGCATCACGCTGGATGTCAACGGCCATGTCAGCGAGGGGAGCGGCGAGAATATCTTTGTTGTGTATCGCGGCGCGATCTACACCCCGCCCGTGGGCGCATCCATTTTATTGGGCGTGAACCGCAGTTATATTATTGCCGTCGCGCGTGAATTGGGTTACGAAGTCCGTGAAGAAAATTTTCCGCGCGAGATGCTATACGTGGCCGATGAACTCTTCTTCACGGGCACAGCCGTGGAAGTGACACCCATCCGCTCGGTGGATAGGATCAAGATCGGAAACGGCTCACGCGGCCCGGTCACGAAACAAATCCAGGATCAGTTCTTTGGCATTATCAGCGGAGAAATCCCTGATAGGTATGGATGGATGACGTTGGTTAAATAATTTATATGGAGTGCAGACTTTAGTCTGCGTTTTACCCATTCCAAGCGGACTAAAGTCCGCATTCCGAAACTAAAAGGAGGCACGCATGAACATTCGTATTAACTACATCTTCTGGAAACAGGGGCCTCTTCTTCCACGCCTCCTTATCTTTAAGCAAGCCCGAACTTTGGCAATTGACATTTGAAGGTGACATCAATGAGGAACGAATGACTGACATACATTACAACCATAAAGAAGTTGAATCGAAATGGCAACAAAAATGGGAAGCGGATAAGTTGTACCGCTCGGTGATCGATAATAGCAGGCCGAAGCATTACGCGTTGACTATGCTGCCTTACCCGAGCGGTGACCTGCACATCGGTCACTGGTATGCAATGACCCCGTCCGATGCGCGCGCGCGTTTCATGCGGATGAAGGGCTACAACGTATTGTTCCCTATGGGCTTTGATGCGTTTGGTCTGCCCGCGGAAAATGCGGCGATCAAAGACGGCGTCCATCCCATGAAGCGGACATTCCAAAACATCGAGCGGATGCGCAGGCAGATGAAGTCGATGGGTGCGATGTTCGACTGGGAACGCGAGGCGGTATCGGCTTCACCCGAATATTACAAGTGGACTGAATGGTTCTTCATTCAGTTGTACAAGATGGGTCTGGCTTATCGCAAAATGTCTGCCGTGGACTGGTGCCCGCATTGCAATACAACACTGGCGCGTGAGCAGGTCTGGGGCGATGACCGTCACTGCGAAAGATGCGGCACGCCTGTCATCAAGAAGGATCTGGATCAATGGTTCTTTAGGGCGACAAAATACGCAGACGAATTGTTGAACTTCGACGGCATTGACTGGCCGCAAACGGTCAAGACTTTGCAGACAAATTGGATCGACCGCAGTGAAGGCGCCTCTGTTGTATTCAAGACTGAAATTGGCAACCATGATGTCGAGATATTCACCACCCGTCCAGATACGTTGTGGGGCGCGACCTTCATGGTGTTCTCGCCAGAGCATCCGTTGGTGAATGAGATCACCACGCCTGAAAATAAAGTGGCTGTTGAAGAATACAAAACACAAGCCGCGCGTCAAACCGAAATTCAACGCGGCGCCGTGGACAAGGAAAAGACAGGCGTGTTCACAGGCGCGTACGCCATTAACCCAGTCAATCAGGCGCGTATCCCAATTTGGATCGCGGACTATGTGATGATGTCCTACGGCACGGGTGCGATTATGGCTGTGCCTGCGCATGACGAACGCGATTTTGCTTTTGCCAAAAAGTATGAACTGCCGATAGTTTTTGTAATCCAGCCCGAGGTTAAGTCTGATGCGGATGGAGCGGAGATGAATGCCGCTTATGTGGGACCAGGCGTAATGGTCAACTCAGGCATGTTGAACGGGACGAAGGTCAACACGGAAAAAGGAAGAAAGAATCCTGGCATCGCGAAGGTGTTGGACTGGTTGGCTAAACAGGGCATCGGAAAAGAATCGGTTAACTATCGTTATCGCGATTGGTTGATCTCGCGCCAGCGTTATTGGGGCGCGCCGATCCCGATGGTCAATTGCGAGATACATGGCTGGAATCCCGTGCCCGATGATCAACTGCCAGTGACATTGCCCGAAGATGTGGAGTGGCGGCCAACTGGTGAAAGCCCATTGAAACTGCACCCGACGTGGAAGAACACCACCTGCCCCGTGTGTAATGGACCTGCCACGCGCGAGACCGATACGATGGACACTTTTATGTGTTCGTCGTGGTATCACTTGCGTTATCTGTCGCCGCATTATGATAAGGGCCCGTTCGACCCCGCCGAATATGATTACTGGATGCCCGTTGACACGTACACGGGCGGCATTGAACATGCTACGATGCATTTGCTGTACACGCGCTTCTTCCACAAGGCGCTGCGCGATGCGGGCATTGTGGAAGGCCACGAGCCGATGCTGCAATTGCGCAATCAAGGCATGGTGCTGGGCGAAGACGGCGACAAGATGTCAAAGAGTAAAGGCAACGTGATCGCGCCCGATGTGCTGGTGAACAAATATGGCGCAGACAGTGTGCGCGCTTACATCATGTTCTTTGCGCGTTGGGAAATGGGCGCGCCGTGGGATTCGCAGGGCATTGAAGGGGCTGTTCGTTGGGTGAGGCGTGTGTGGACGTTGTTCACTGATTCTCCAACGGACTCTATAACGGATTCACGGACAGGAACGGACGAGGTGCGAAAGAATCTGCGCCGAAAGGTTCACCAGACCCTGCGCAAGGTGACTCGCGACTACGAGAATTTTGAATTCAACACGATCATTTCATCCCTGATGGAATTGATGAATGAAATGTATAAAGCGCGTGAAGCGGGCGCGGCTGGAAGCGCGGAGTGGTCAGAAGCCTTGGAAATCTACTTGAAGATGATGGCTCCTGTCACACCGCACATCGCCGAGGAATTATGGGCGCACTTGGGCAAGCCATATTCGATTCACACACAACAATGGCCCATCGTTGACGAAGCCGCTACGAAGGAAGACTCCATCGAATTGCCCGTCCAGATCAACGGTAAGGTACGTGACCGAATCACTGTCCCAGCCGAGGCAACCGAAGATGAGATTAAGTCTGCGGCGCTGGCTTTGGAAACTGTCCAGAAGTTTTTGGTAGGCAGGGAGCCGAAGAAAGTGATCGTGGCGAGTCGGCGCCTGGTGAGTATTGTAGTTTAGTAAGTAACTCACCTTACGCAAAAAAGTTGGACTGCGGACTTTAGTCCGCAGTCCAAACAAAAAAACAGGCTTCTTGAAGAAAACTGCGTAAGGTGAGTAAGTAACTCAAGTTGCCACCATGTCAAGAAACTCAAAAATTCGCGGCAAAAAGTATCTTCTAAAATAGTTCAACTTCAAAGTAGCAGCTTGGGTAAGTAGGAAAAGGCTCCTGATAGCTTCGAAGCTGTCAGGAGCCTTTTTTATGCCAGGAGATATGAATTCACCGCAAATCTTTCAAAATTGTACGGACGATTGATTTCCTGATATTTTAGTGCTTTTTTACAGTTGGAAAATCCCCACAAATGTGTCAAAATGAAAATTGAAGCCCCCCCCAGTTCCGGCCATGGAATGTGACCGGACTGTTGACAAATTGCACGTTGCCAGAGAGGTTGTTCTAAAAGATCATCTTTAATTCAACAGTAGAAGGTGCGATTGCGAACTAATCGGGCACCGCTTATTGTTCGAAGCAAAGAGAAGCATGATAACACCCTCTTGCACAGCCGCCAGACCCCAAGTAAGGAAATTAAAGGGATATGGCGGCTTGTTTTAGAAAGGAGGCCCGAAATCAATAACCTGAAAAAAGAAATAGACATGGACTTCACGAAGACACATTTCCCTGAGGGAATCCATATGTGTCTGATTTACGACCGGGATGATGATCGTAAAAAAATCGTATCGGAATATATGGCGGCCGGTCTCAAACAGGGAGAGCAGCTACGCTATTTGACCGATAATACCGCCCCGGAAACTATCAATTCCTGGCTTATGGAGGCGGGGGTGGAATTCCCGGAAGCGGGTGAAAACTCACCTTTGAAGATATTCAGCGCCGAGAGCGCCTACTGCCCGAATGGATACTTCAACCCCCGCGAGCTGATTCCCACTCTGCTGCCCCGCTACGAACTGGCGAAGAAGGCCGGTTATAACGGCCAGCGTAGCTGCGGTGAGATGACTTGGGCACTTAGGGGGATTCCAGGTTCCGACCTCCTGCTGGAATATGAGGCCTTGCTCAACACTGTTGTCGCAAATTTTCCTCATAGCGGTATGTGTCAATATGACGCCCGTCGTTTTGACGGCGCGACGTTGTTCAAGGTGCTCAAGATACACCCCTGGATGATCGTGCGGGGAAAGATCGTTCAAAATCCATATTACGTATCGTCGGAGGAATTCCTCGAGGAATTCAAGCCGGAGCAGTAAAAATTTTATGGTTCAATGAAGGTGCCGCTTATGAAAACAAGTAAGAACCGCACCAAAAAGCAGGATTGGCAAAAAGTGGACGCGCGCATTCTGGGGCAAATCCTTGCAGCGCAAAACATCGATTTTGTCCTGCCGGATACAACTCATATCGCTGAATTCTTTGCTGAGACGTTGGGCACTATTCCCGGAGTTGCAGCTTGCCGCGTCTGCCTGCATGAGGTGAGTGTTCAAAGAGGGGAAATGAAAGTTGGACTTTGCGAAAGCTGCGAAGCGTCGAGAAAAAAAGCCGGGACTGACAAAGAGTTCTTTTCGTTCGAATTGGATTTCAAATGCGAATTGGTGAATCAGCCTGGCGTAGAGTTCAACGCCATAGTTTCACCCCACCATCATTTCGGTTTCTTTATCATCCAGGTCGGAGACCTCGATACTTATAATATCTACAAGCCATTTATCGACAATCTTGCCAATTATGTGGCCCTTTCACTTGAGAATCGCCTGCAAGGGGATTTGTTGAAAAAAGCCCACGATGAATTGGAGCACAAGGTGGAAGAGCGTACACAGGAACTGGTGGCAACCAATGCGCAGCTACAAGAAGAAATTGAAAACAAGCAGAAAACAGAAGGTGCGCTGAGAGAAAGCGAGGGACAGATTAAGCAGTTGATTGACTCATCCCCCGTTGCAATGGTCGTGTCATCAGGAATCGAGGAAAACGTCGAATGGGTCAACGATAAATTTATCGAGTTGTTTGGTTATACCATCGAAGACATGCCAAGCGCGGCACATTGGTGGCCGCTTGCTTATCCAGATGAAGAATATCGGGAAACTATCAAAGCGCAGTGGCAGACAGGGGTTGAACAGGCCATCAAGATGAAAGGTCAGATCCAACCCATGGAGGCAACGGTCAGGTGTAAGGACGGTAAGTATCGCTATGTCGAGTTTCGCCTTTCTTCGATTGGATCCAAACACCTCATTACCTTTGTTGATCTCACCGAACGCAAGCAGGTTGAGGATGTGCTTGCGGCCAGGGATATGGAAATGCGCAATCTGGCGGATTCGTCCCCCGGCTTGATGGGAATGTTCCACCTTCGGCCCGATGGTTCTGTCTGTATGCCTTACACATCTCCACAAATCCAGAATCTATTCGGCTTGCGTTCGGAAGATTTGGTGGATGATGCGGCCCCGCTTCTTGCGCGGACGCACCCGGATGATATCCAGCGGGTCAACGAATCCATTGCCGAGTCGGCCCGCAGCATGACTCCATGGCATGTTGAGTACCGTATCCTGCATCCAACTCGCGGGGAATTATGGCTTGAAGGCTCGACGAATCCCAAGCCTCATCCTGATGGTGGCGTCATCTGGTATGGATTTATTCACGATATCACCAAGCGTAAACAGGCGGAGGGGGCACTACTCGAACGCGAAAGACACTCGCAGTCATTGCTTCGACTATCCAGAAAGCTGGAACAATCGCAAACTTATGCGGAAGTTTTAAATGCGGCGCGGGATGAGGTAAGAAATATTATTGGCTATCAAAACCTATGGGCGTATCTTTTTACTGAAGATAAGAAATACGCCAAGGCCCTTGTTGCCGGCGGCCCTATGTCGGATGAGGTTATGTCTGAAGATGGGACTGCCACGCTTGCCATCCAGGGTGACCGCATGATGGAAGAACTGGTGGAGACAAAAGAGATCGTGATCGTTGAAGATGCGCGAACCGATGAGCGAACGGATAAGAGGATCGTTGCAAAGATGGGAAACCGTACACTTGTGAATGTACCCATCCTGGTGTTTGATAGGCATTTAGGTTCAGTTGGCATGGGAACCTTCGAGAACGAGGGTGTACGGGTTCCTACAGCTACGGAACAGGAATATCTTATTGCTTTGGCGAGTCACATGGCCGCTGCGATGGATCGAATCCACCTGCTCAACAAGCGCAGGCAGGCTGAACAATCATTGCGAGAAAGTGAAGAGCGTTTCCGCTCGTTTGTGGAAAAGGCAAATGATATTGTTTACACGATTTCGCCGGATGGGGTCTTCACGTATGTTTCTCCCAATTGGAAGGAAATTTTGGGGCATGAGATCAGCGAAGTGCAAGGCAAGTCGTTTGAGATTTTTGTTCACCCTGACGATCTCGCCGCATGTCGCGAAATTCTGAGCCGCACAATCATGAGCGGCGAGAAACAGTCAGGTTTCGAATATCGAGTGAAACACAAGAATGGAAGCTGGCAATGGCATACATCGAATGCCTCGGTGATCCGTGATCGTGACGATAGGATAATTTCGTTTCTGGGGATCGCGCGTAACATCACTGAACGCAAACATGCCGAGGATGCCCTGCGCCGCTTGAATCGCGAATTACAAGCCATCAGCAACTGCAATCAGACCCTGATGCGGGCTGAAGATGAGCAGACTTTGCTGAATGACATCTGTCATATTGTTTGCGACGAGGCTGGCTACCGCATGGCCTGGGTGGGATATGCCGAGAATGATGAAGCCAAAACCGTGCGCCCTGTCGCTTGGGCGGGATGGGAGGATGGCTATCTCGCTGCCGCCAATATCACATGGGCAGAAACAGACCACGGGCGCGGTCCGACCGGTGTGGCCATCCGCAGCGGAGAAAGCGCCAGTATCCAGGACTTCATAACCGCACCTCAGGCAGTTCTTTGGCGTGAGAGTGCTTTGCAACGTGGCTATCGCTCCAGCATCTCTCTGCCTCTGAAAGATAAAAGCGCCAGTACATTTGGTGTTCTTAATATCTATTCCGCGGAACCCAATGCTTTCACGCCGGACGAGATACGGCTTCTGGAGGAATTAGCCGGCGATCTGGCGTTCGGTATTGTCACTTTGCGTACACGCGTCGAGCGTGATCGGGCGGAGGAGTCGTTACGAGAAAGCGAACACAGACTTGCAGAATCCCAGCGCATAGCGCACATTGGCTATTGGGAACGCGATTACGTTGCCGAGACCGTTGTGCTATCAGAAGAAGCCTGCCAGATCTTTGGGCTGCCGTTGACGAATCGCTTCCTTAAGCTGCCCGAGTGGCATGTGCAGTGGACAAAACTAATTCACCCAGAGGATCAACCGGGAGTGGCTCAGGTTCTTGCTGATGCGCTGCGGGGCGGCTCACCCTATAACGTGGAATATCGCATAATCCAGCCCGGCGGTGAGATACGCTTTGTTCATAGTGAAGCAGTTGTGAAAAGAGACGAGGCGGGCCGTCCTCGCTTTATGCTTGGCATGATGCAGGATATTACCGAGCACAAACTTGCCGGGGAAGCTCTGCGAAAAAGCGAACAGAAATTTCGGGCACTTTCGGAAAATATTCCAAATGTTGTATATCAGTGCAGAAATGATGCACACTATTCCTTTCTATACTTGAATAGTGCCGTCGAAGAGTTAACCGGTTATCCCAGGGAGGATTTTCTCGAAAACGGTCTTAGCTTTTTCGATCTTTATCACCCCGATGACCTGGCAAAGATACCCACCCCTGAGAGCGATCTCCTGTCCATCATCAATCGTAAGGCTTTCCACATTACCTATCGCATTCGGCACAAATCCGGCGAATGGCGCTGGGTGGATGAATGGGGCACAGGCGTTACAAATGTGAACGGTGAAGTGGAATATCTTGAAGGCATCATGATTGACATCACCGAACGCAAGCAACATGAACGCGAACATGAGGCCATCATTGCGGTTAGCACTGCATTGCGCCATGTAACCACAAGAACTCAGATTCTCGATGTTATCCTTGACCAGTCGTTGGAATTGTTCGAAGCGGAAGGTACCATGCTGGTACTACCCGACCTGCAGACTGGCAGGTTCGTTGATGAAATGGGGCGCGGGGCTGTGGGCGAAAGAATGGTTGGCCTTAATCCACCACCTGGACGGGAAATTTGCGACTGGGTCATTGCAAATAAACAGCCTTATCTGAATAACCACGCAGATACAGATCCGCTTTTCTTACGCCCGGATTTGCTGGGTGACTCTTATTGTGTGGCTGCCGTCCCTCTCATTGCACAGGAACAGGTTATTGGCGTATTGTGGATCATGCGGCGGAAGGAAATTCTGGAACAGGATCAGCGCCTCTTGATTGCCATCGCCGATATCGCCGCCAATGCCATTCATCGCGTCATGCTCCATGAACAGACCGAACTGCAGCTGCATCACCTGCTTGCCATGCATCAAATAGACCTTGCCATCAGCACAAACTTCGATTCCAACCTTACCTTCAAGATCATATTGAAAAATGTGAAAGATGAACTGGAAGTGGATGCCGCCAGCATATTGTTATTGAATCCTGTCACCCATACACTGGATTTCGCCGCAGGAGTCGGATTCAGGTCTCGCGGCATCGAGCAATCACAAATCAAGATTGGGGACGAATGGGCGGGGCGCGCCGCCCAGGAATATCAAACCGTTTCCTGCCCGGACCTGAATCTGGCGCGCCAATCTTTTGGTCGCTCCTCGCTGTTGGCGCTTGAAGCGTTCGTGGCGCATTATGCCACTCCGCTGATCGTGAAGGGACAGGTAAAAGGTGTGCTGGAAATTTTCCATCGCAAGGCGTTTGAACCTAATCCGGAGTGGATCGATTATTTTGAAACCCTCGCCATCCAAACTGCTATTGCGATCGAAAGCGCATCGCTATTCGAGAATTTACAACGCTCCAACACCGAGCTTACGCTGGCGTATGACGCCACCATCGAGGGTTGGTCGCGTGCTTTAGACTTGCGGGATAAGGAAACTGAAGGCCATACCCAGCGTGTCGCCGAAATGGTTTTGAGCCTTGCCAGTAAAACGGGGATGAGTGAAACGGCAAAACAGGATCTCTGGCGCGGCGCCCTGCTTCACGATATTGGAAAAATGGGTATACCGGATTCCATTCTGTTAAAGATCGGGCCGCTTTCAGAAGATGAGAGAGGGATCATGCTGCAACATCCATCCTATGCCTATCAAATGCTTTCCCCGATTTCATATTTGAAACATGCCCTCGATATTCCCTACTGTCATCACGAAAAATGGGATGGGAGTGGTTACCCGCGCGGACTCAAAGGTGAAGAAATCCCCCTGCCCGCAAGATTGTTTGCCGTGGTGGATGTCTATGATGCGCTCACCTCTGACCGTCCATATCGTAAAGCCTGGCCGCGCGAAGATGCATATCGTTATATCGAGGAACAATCGGGCAAACATTTCGACCCGCAGGTTGTGAAGATATTCCTCGAAGACAAATCATGGTGGTCGCGGGATGGGAATAAGGCGTAGAAATATCATAAGGGCAGGCTTTATGCCTGCCCTTATATTTTTCCCAAATACATCACATACTTTCTGAGTGGCAAGTTTGAATGAAATGTTCAGAGAACAAAGCTCCACCAGCAGAGAATTCATACAAAGGGGGGATGTTTTAGGTATAAAAATCAGTAGCAAATAAATTGTAAATGTGTCAAAATAATGAGCAGGGTTGAACAATATTTTGTACGGAGGCTTTCATGGGAACGCATGGCCAGAACGATCATCAATCCGGGGGAAAGCCGCCTCGTTGTCGAATGTGGGGGAGTGAAAAACGAATTAAACAGTCTGGAAATACATCCTCATGTATCGCTTTGCGGTGGGTCATCCGCAGGAAGCGGCTGAGTTGACCGTCATTTGGGAAACGGGGTCACTTGTCTGAGGAGTACAAGATGAATATGGCACAATTGATCACGACTTACAACGAAGCTGTATATGACACAGACCGGGATAAAGCCATCAAAGTTATTCGCGACGCCGTCAACAATCGTGTATCACCGGAAGAGATCATTTTCCAAGTCATTATCCCGGCCATCGAGCAAACGATCAACCATATCCGCGAGGATGAGGAGCTCAGTCTCGCCCAGCACTTTATGACGGCCCAGATCGCGTCCGATGTGATCGAAGAGATGCTCGCCAGATTCGAGACTGCGCCTAAAGTCATGGGCCGCGTGGTGATCGGAACCTCTTACGGCGACTTGCATGCGCTCGGAAAGAGGATTGTCACAGGCTGTCTGCGGGCGCGCCTGATCGAGGTCACAGACTTGGGCGTGAACGTCTCACCTGAACGGTTTGTGGATGAAGCGGTGGCCCACAATGCAGAAGTAATCGGAATATCATCCATGATGATTCATACGGCAAGGGGCGAAAATGGCTGTCTCAAGGTTCGGCAGATTCTGAAAGAGAGGGGTCTCGACCATATCAAGCTCGTTGTTGGCGGGGCTCCCTACCGCTTTAACCCGGAACTGTACAAGATCGTACAGGCCGATGGCTGGGCCCGGGATGGCATTACTGCCAGCCGGGTCATTGCCGATCTTATTGCAGAGGTGAAAAAATGATCACTGGACTGGAAAGGCTGATGGCGGCAATCAAGGGGGAAGCCTGTGATCGCGTTCCCGTATTTTGCAATTTGCTCGATCAGGGCGCAAAGGAACTTGGTATTTCTCTCGAGGAATATTACTCCAACGGCGAATACGTTGCCGAAGCACAACTCAAAATGCGGGAGAAGTATGGACACGATAATGTCTGGAGTCTATTCTATGTAGGCAAGGAAGCCGAACTCTTGGGATGTAAACGAATCCTTTTCGCGAAGGATGGTCCGCCGAATGTGGAGGATTTTGTTATTAAATCCTGCGACGACATCCACAAACTGGAGATTCCGGATGATCTATCTGCCCACCCCGCATTTGAGGAAGGGTTGAAATGCCTGCGCATTCTCCGCGAAGAAGTGGGTGGAAAATATCCGATCTGCGCGTATGCCACCGCTTCCATGTCACTGCCTGCCCTGCTGATGGGAATGGACAAGTGGATGGAATTGCTCTTCATGGGGCCGCCCGCCGAGTGCAGTGAGCTTCTTGCCAAATGCCATGATTTTTTTGTGAAGGAAATGTTCGCCTACCGAAAGGCCGGTGTGGATGTTTTAGTCTACTCGAATCCTTTCGGCTCGACAGATATTGTTCCGCGGAAATACTTTATGGAACACTCTCTTCCCTGGATCGAAAAAGACATCAAGGCCGTTGGCACACAGGGTATCGTTTATTATTGCGGCATGGCTAAATTCAACCCGGTGATCGACATTGTGCTCGAGCGGACAGGCATCGGCGTCTATTACCTAAGTCCATTCGACGACATTCGCAAAGGTAAAGAGACAATTGCCGGCCGCGGTCTTACCTGCGGCGTCATTAATGATATCGAGCTCATTGACTGGTCGAAGGAAGAGATTCGACATGAGGTGAAGAGAATGATGGATGCTGGTATGCCCGGTGGAAAATTTCTGTTTGGCACAGGTGTCATGCCGTACTGCATTCCTGAACAGAATATTCGGACGATGCTCGAAGCGGCGTATGAATTTGGAAGTTATGAAATGAAAATGGAGAGGCTTCATGATTGAGATGACGACGATACCCAAAGCGGAACTGGACAACCTGCAGGAACGAGTCAAAAAGCTTGCCGCTGACAAATCGGTCCTCCAGTTGATCATCCGCCTTGTGAATAAGATAAGCACCGTCCCCGGCCTCGACAACACCATTGATAACACACTGAAAAGCTTTGTGGATGTGATCGGAGGCACCAACATTATCCTGTACTATCTGATGGATGGCAGCGTTCATTATGCCGATGTCTATGGTGAGAGAAAGATGCTGAATGCTGTTGCCGACAATCTGGTGAAACAGGTCATGGAAACACACGAGCCTTTCGAGTTCGTGCATGAGTATAGTGACACCAGGATGATGGTGCCTGAGTTCTCGAAGGCTTATACATGGATCGTTCCACTCCTTGTGGGAGAGGATTTGGTCGGCGTATTTAAACTGGAGAATTTGAACATTGCCCTGCGTGAACTGTATCAACAACTGCCGTCAATATTCACTTACATTGCCCTTATTTTAAGGAATGAAATCCTGGGGTTGGCGCGGCTCAAAAAAGCTTATGATGATCTTGCCCGGGAAGTCGTGGTGCGCAAAAAAGCGGAGGATGATCTGCGTGTGACCAACGAAGCGCTGGAGGAAAGGGTGGCCGGGCGCACGGCTGAATTGCAAACTGCCAATGCTCAACTCAAAGAGGATGAAAAGCAAATCACAGCATTGCTTGAGAAGTCAGAGACATCGCGGCGCGCCCTGGTCAACATTCTTGAAGATGAAAAGCGGGTGGAGGCGGCGCTGCGCGAGAGCGAACACAAACTGGAGGCGGCCGCGCGAATCGCGCATGTCGGTTATTGGGATCACGATTACGCTGCGGAAAATATTACCTTTTCAAATGAAGCCCTTCAAATTTTTGGGCTGCCGTTGCAGTATCGCTCCCTCAAGCTGGGCGAGTGGAATCCACAGTGGTTGAAACTAATCCACCCGGAAGATCAACAGAGAGTCATTCAGGTACTCACCGACGCACTGGCCGGCGGCCCGCCCTATAATGTGGATTACCGTGTAATCCGACCCAACGGTGAGGTGCGCAACATCCATAGTTACGCAGAGTTGACAAGAGATGAAGCGGAAAAACCCCTTCGCATGTTTGGCACGATGATAGATACTACCGAACGCATGCAAGCGGAGGAGGCGTTACGCAAATCTGCGGAGCAAATTCAGGATCTGTATGACCATGCGCCCTGTGGCTATCACTCCCTGGATAGTCAGGGCTTTTTCATTCGGATCAACGATACCGAACTGCAATGGCTTGGTTACACACGAGACGAAGTTGTCGGCAGGATGAAGTTCCCCGATCTTGTTACCGGATACAGCCTGCAAGTCTTTAAGGATAATTTCCTGTTGTTCAAAGAGCGGGGGTGGGTAAAAGACCTCGAATTCGAGATGATCTGCAAGGATGGCTCATTCTTGTCGGTGTTGGTAAACAGTACAGCCATTTACGATGATGCCGGTAATTATCTGATGAGTCGCTCAACTGTATACGATATCACCGAACGCAGGAAGGCGGAGGAGGCCCTCCGAAAAAGCGAACAGGAATTGCGGGCATTTTTCTCCCAATCCATTGATGGTTGTTTTTACATGATGTTGGATGAGCCTGTGCAATGGGATGAAACGGTGGATAAAGAGAAGGTCTTGGATTATGTCTTTGCCCACCAGCGCATCACCCAAATCAACGACGCCATGCTGACTCAGTACAGCGCAACACGCGAACAGATGCTTGGCCTCACTCCCGGTGTTTTTTTTGAACACGATCTCAAGTATGGCCGTGACCTGTGGCGCCGCTTCTTTGATACGGGAAAGCTGGTCCTCGAAAGCGACGAACGCAAATTTGACGGAACCCCGATGTGGATCGAGGGGGAGTATATTGCGTTCCATGATTCGCAGGGCAGGACTCTCGGTCACTTTGGCATTCAACGCGACATCACCGAACGCAAGCGAACGGAAAAAGCCTTGCAGGAACGGGAAAAGCAATCCCAATCATTGCTTCGCCTTTCCCGCAGACTGGAGCACGCTCAAACCTACCCGGATGTTCTGAACGCAGCGCAGGATGAAGTGAGAGAGGTCATCGGCTATCAAAACCTTTGGGCATATTTGATAACGGAAGATAAGAAATATGCCCGCGCCCTTTTCGCCAGCGGACCATTTGAAAAGATTATCATGTCGGAAGATGGAACAGCAACACTGACCATCCAGGGCGACAAGATGCTCGAAGAAATCGCTGAAGCCAGGGAAATCGTGGTGGTGGAAGACGCGCAAACAGACCCCCGCACGAACAAGGAAATTGTTACGGCGCTGGGCAATCGCACGATTGTAAATGTCCCAATCATTTTGTTCGACAGGCATATGGGGTCGGTCGGTATGGGCACCTTTGGGGAGGAAGGTGTGCAAGTACCCACCGCCCTGGAACGGGAATATCTTATTGCGCTGGCAAGTCATATGGCAGTCACGCTTGACCGTATTCATCTGCTAACCGAGCGGAGACGGGTGGAACAGGAACTGTTCGTGCGCGAGCGGGAGTATCGTGCCCTGGTCGAGAACATCCCCGATTTGATTGTCCGATACGATATGGATCTGCGCCGGATCTATGTAAACCCCGCCTGGGAAAAGGCCAGCGGCCTCTCTGCTGAAGATGTTGTCAATGTGCGTTACGCCAAGATGCCCGGGATTCCCACCCCTGTGAACAACGAATACCTGGAGAAACTCCAGCATGTACTGACCTCTGGGATCACCGAGGCAATCGAGTTCACTTGGGCGAATGCTGATGGAATGACGCTCTATCTGGAATATGTCATCGTGCCGGAATACGATCAGCAGGGAAAAATAAACGGGGTGTTGTCTGTTGGCCGCGACATCACCGAACGCAAACGTAATGAAAGAGAACTGATCATATTGAACCGCGCCATTAACCAATCGTCCGATGCCGTCTTCCTGATCAGCGAACAATTGACTTTCGCTTACGTCAACGATGCAGCCTGTCGCTCCCTGGACTACACACGGGAGGAACTCCTAACCATGGGGCCATCAGACATTGATGCTGTTATCACCTACGAAGCAGCCAAAGACATAATGGATAAACAATTTGCAGACGGCTATTATGCAAGATTCGAAACACAACATAAAATGCGCGACGGCCGCATTTTCCCTGTAGAGATCAGTTCTTCCGTGGTTGAGTACAATGGCGCGAAATTCAGCCTTACAACAGTCCGCAACATTACCGAGCGCAAGCGCGCCGAAGAGGAACTGCGCGTGAGTGAGGAAAAGTTTCGTGCCATTATCGAGCAGTCGTCCGAGGGCGTGGCGCTCATCGATGAAACAGGGCTGATCGTCGAATGGAATCAGATGAACGAGAAAATGACGGGGTTGGAACGCAGCATGGTGATTGGCCTGCCCATGTGGGATATGGCGATGATGACTGTGGCGCCCGAGCGGAGAACTGCGCAGCGCCTTGAATCCTTCAAGGTTGCCGTGCAGGAGGCGCTGCGAACCGGCCAGTCTTACTTGTTTGACAAACCGGTGGAAGCCGAATTTTATCCGCGGTCGGGCAGTGAAAAACATTATCTTCATCAGACAATTTTCCCCATCAAAACTGAAAAAGGCTACCGCATTGCCTCCCTGACTCACGATATTACTGAACGCAAGCGCGCAGAAAAGGCCCTGCGCGAGAGCGAAGAGCGCTATCGTATGCTTTTTAACGTCATGGATGAAGGGGTGGCGATCAATGAGATTGTCCATGATGAAAACGGAGATGTGATTGACTACACGGTTTTGGAAGTCAACCCTGCTTTTACGAAAAATTCAGCTTTCACATTGGAGCAGGTTTTGGGGAGACGGGCAACAGACTTGTACCACATGAATTCTGATTTCATCCGTGATTGGTGGAGGAATCATTCTGAAATGCATCAGGTGGCTCACACTGAAATGTATTTTGAGCCTGACAATCGTTGGTTTCACATTACCACCACCCCGCCTGAAGGGAATCGATTTGCCACATTTTCAGTTGATATTACCGAACGCAAACAGGCAGAGGGAGAGATCCGCAAACTCAATGCCGAACTGGAGCAGCGCGTTGTCGAACGCACCGCCCAATTGGAAGCCGCCAACAAGGAATTGGAGGCATTTGCCTATTCGGTCTCTCATGACCTGCGGGCGCCGTTACGGCATATTGACGGTTTCATCGAGATGCTGCAAAAGAGGACAAAGACAACTCTCGACGATCAAAGCCGGCATTACATGGAGGTCATTTCCAGGTCGGCCAAACAAATGGGTATGTTGATTGACGATCTTCTTTCGTTCTCACGCATGGGGCGGACTGAAATGCTCAAGACGCGGGTGGATCTTGGAAAATTAGTACAGGAAGTGCTCGCTGAGTTTAAACCTGATACGATTGGACGGGACATCCAATGGCATATTGCGGACCTGCCAATGGTCACCGGTGACTATGCCATGCTGCGGGTTGTGATGGTTAATCTCATCTCGAATGCCCTGAAGTTTACCCAGCCTCGTCCACGCACTGAGATCGAGATTGGTCTCATGCAAAACGACGCGGGTGGAACCGTGATCTTCATCCGTGATAACGGCGTTGGTTTCGATATGAACTATGTTGATAAATTGTTCAAGGTCTTTCAGCGCCTGCATCGCGCCGAAGAATTCGAAGGCACAGGCATTGGCCTTGCAAATGTTCACCGCATTATCAGCCGGCATGGCGGAAAGGCCTGGGCCGAAGGCGCGGTTGATGGCGGTGCAACGTTTTACATCTCACTCCCGCAAATACAAGGAAGGAATTTATGAAAGAGCTTAAACGCATCCTGCTTGCCGAAGACGATCCGCAAGACGCTGAATTGACTCTTAATGCGCTCAGCGAACATAACCTTGCCAACGATGTCCTTGTTGTGCGTGACGGCGTCGAGGCTTTGGATTATTTATATCGCAGGGGAGAGTTTGCAGACCAGCCTGAAGGAAACCCCATTTTGATATTGCTCGACCTGAAAATGCCAAGGATGGATGGTATGGAGGTTCTAAAACAACTTAAATCGGATGCGGCAATGCGTACCGTTCCCATCGTGGTATTAACCTCTTCACGTGAATCCCAGGACCTTGAAACCTGCTACCAGCTTGGCGTCAATGCTTATGTTGTGAAGCCCGTTAAATTTTTGGATTTTATAGAAGCCGTGAAGGAGATTGGCGTCTTTTGGGCGCTGATCAATGAGCCGCCCTCAGGAAGTTTGAGGAAATCATAATATGCATGAAAATACAAAGTCGATGAGCAAAATGGAAAAAGAAGTCCGAATCCTGCACCTTGAAGATGACGAGGTGGATGCTGAACTCGTTCAAGCAACACTGGAGTCGGCGCATATTCTGTGCAATATCACCTGGTCCCAGACGCCCAGAGAGTTCAAGAGCGCGCTTCAGAAGGGCGGATATGACCTCATCCTTGCAGACTATCAACTTCCAGATTATGACGGCTTATCCGCGATGCGCCTTGTGCGGGAGCAACATGCTGATGTCCCTTTTATCTTCATCTCCGGAACGATGGGAGAGGATGCGGCCATTCAGGCGCTGACTGAAGGGGCAACCGATTATGTGCTCAAGCAAAAGCTTTCGCGCCTTGTCCCGTCAGTGCAGAGGGCGTTACGTGATGCCGAGAACCGAATGGAACGCAGGCGTGCGGAAGAGGCATTGAGAAAGAATAATGTTCTGCTGGAGCAGATTTTTTCCACAACCGAATTCATGATCGCTTATCTCGATGCGGATTTCAATTTTATTCGCGTCAACCGGGCTTATGCGGCGGTGTCTGAAGGAAGCAGCCCTGAATTTTTCGAAGGGAAGAATCACTTTACGCTGTATCCCAACTCTGAAAACGAAACGATCTTTCGGAAGGTGGTCGAAACCGGCGAACCCTACACCACCTATGCCAAACCCTTTGAATATTTCGGTCGCCCGGAGCGAGGCACAAGCTATTGGAACTGGAGCCTGCAACCGGTCAAGAATGAGGCGGGGTGTGTAGTCGGTCTCGTGTTTAGTCTGATAGATGTAACCGAAAGGGAACAGGCCTATATCGCCCTGCGTCAACGTGAGGAGCAATTGCGGTTGCAAGGCACTGCATTAGCGGCTGCCGCCAACGGGTTTATGATCACAGATCGGGCGGGAAAGATTATTTGGGTCAATCCGGCCTATACCCACCTGACAGGTTATTTCTTTGAAGAAGCCATCGGACAAACTCCCAGAATGCTGAATTCTGGAAAACAGGATCGGCAATTTTATGAAGACCTGTGGGACACAATTCTATGTGGGAAAGTCTGGCATGGCGAACTGGTGAACCGCCGTAAAGATGGACGTCATTACATGGAGGAAATGACGATTGCCCCATTGCGCGGAGAAGGGGGAGACATTAGTCATTTTATTGCCGTCAAGCAGGATGTCAGCGAGCGCAAGCAGCATGAACTGGAACGCGAAGCGATCATCGCGGTTGCCAATGCCATTCGCACGGCAGTCACCCGTACCGAGATTCTCACCATCATCCTCGACCAGTTAAATGATTTATTCGATGCCGATGGTGCCATGCTGGCCATGCGCGACTCTACCATCAAGGATGGCATCGTGATAGAAATGGGACGCGGCCCCGTCGGAGAAAGGTTTACCGGGTTACATATCCCTTCCGGCAAAGGCGTCAGCAGATGGGTGATCGAGAACAGGAAGCCCTATCTGAATAACGACGCGCATACCGACCCCGGCTTCTTCCGCCCCGACTTGCTGGGCGCTTCTCATGCAATAGCGTCTGTGCCTCTCATCGCACAGGATCAGATTATTGGCGTCCTTTGGATCGCGCGCAAAGATGAAATCGCCGAGAACGATGTGCGCCTGCTCAATGCGATAGCCGACCTTGCGGCCAACGCGATTCAGCGCGTCACCCTCTTCGAGCAAACCGAGCGGCAAGTCCATCGGTTGACCGCCCTGCATCAAATTGATATTGCCATCAGCACTAATTTCGATTCGAATATCACACTCAACATCATCCTGGATAACGTGCGGGACGAACTTGAAGTGGACGCCGCCTGCATCCTTTTGCTGGAGCCTGTCACTCATACGCTTGATTACGCCGCCGGAATCGGATTCAGAACGCATGGCATCGAACAATCTCACGTCCGGTTTGGGGATGAAATCGCAGGGCGCGCCGCCCAGGAACATTGCACGGTCTCCTGTCCGGACCTTAGGCTGGAGCGCGCGAACTTTGGCCGCTCCTCGCTGTTGGCGGATGAAGAATTCATGGCGCATCATGCCACCCCTTTGGCGGTCAAAGGCCAGGTGAAAGGTGTCCTCGAACTTTTCCATCGCAAGCCCTTCGAGCTTGGGGCCGAGTGGATCAGTTACTTCGAGACTCTTGCCACACAGGCTGCCATTGCAATTGAGAGCGCGTCCCTTTTTGAAAATTTGCAGCACTCCAACATGGATCTTGTGCTGGCTTATGACGCCACCATCGAGGGCTGGTCGCGCGCATTGGATTTGCGCGACAAGGAGACGGAAGGCCACACCCAGCGTGTAACTGAAATGGCTTTGCTTCTCGCCGATAAAATGGGAATGGGCAACGTGGAAAAATTGAACCTCCGCCGCGGCGCCCTGCTCCACGATATTGGGAAAATGGGCGTCCCTGATTCGATCCTGCACAAGCCTGGGCTGCTTTCTGAAAGCGAATGGGAGATCATGCGGCTGCATCCCATATATGCTTATCAGATGCTCTCTCCGATCTCATATTTGAAACACGCTGTAGATATTCCCTACTGTCATCACGAAAAATGGGATGGCAGTGGTTATCCTCGCGGCCTAAAACGCGAAGAAATCCCTCTGCCCGCAAGGTTGTTTGCCGTGGTGGATGTTTATGATGCGCTGACGTCTGATCGCCCATATCGTAAAGCCTGGACGCGTGAAAGAGCGTATCGGTATATTGAGGAGCAATCAGGCAGGCACTTTGATCCGCAGGTTGCGAAGATATTCCTTGAAAATAAACCAAAGTGGCCGCGGGATGCGAACGAGGACTAGGATTTGTAGCGCGGCATTTCGAAGTTTTCCAAATAAACCGAGCAATAAAAAAACCTTAATGCGAAAAACGCGAAAGGCTTTTGAACAGTTTGCGCAAATTCGCAGTTTCCGCATTAATAAATTTGAATTGGGATTGCTGGTTTATTTTGTTAATATTCAATATGTCGCTTACAAGCCAAGCGACATAAATGTCGTGCTACGAAAGTCGCCTTTGTTTCTTTGGCTTTGAACGGCGTTTTGTTTCGCCGTGGTTTTACTTAGACTGGGACGATTTGATTCGGCGCCCTATGCTCTTCGTCCGTCTATCTTATCGAACGTTGCGCCGAAGATATAGCGGTTGCCTTCCAGAAAATCGTGCGGGAAGCCAATGTCAAATGTGCCAACCTCACTCAGTTGTTTGTATTGCTCTGCCGAAAGCGACCATTCGATTGCGGCCATATTATCTGCAAGTTGTTTTGCGCTTCTTGCGCCGAGGATGGGGATCATCTCTGCGTTGGGGTTTTGCCTCGCCCAGTTGATCGCAACCTGTGACATGGATTTTCCAACTTCCTTTGAGACTTTTTCCACTTCCTTCACAATGGAGATTGTCTTTTCGCTCAACTTTAATTTCTTTTGATTCAGTCTCGTTGGAGATTTGACATTCTTCAGGAATTTTCCTGTTAAGATGCCCGCCTCCAATAGACCCCAGGGCAGGACTGTCATTTCCCAATGCTTTGCCATCGGGATGATGGCACGTTCCACGTCGCGGTATAGCAATGAATAAGGGACTTGTATGCCGAGGAAACGGGACCAGCCCATGAGGTCGGCGCGAACGTTTGCTTCCGCTATGATGTAATCCGGAGTGTCGGAAAATGCCACATAGGAGACTTTACCCTGACGGACAAGATCATCCAGCCCGCGCGCCACTTCTTCGACGGGCGTCTTGTAATCCCACATGTGCAGGTAATACAGATCAATGTGATCGGTCCTCAAGCGCTTCAGGCTTTTTTCCACCGACTTCATCATATTCTTGCGGCTGTTGCCTCCGCCGTTTGGGTCGGGGTTATCTGGCTTGGTGAGCGTGTATTTGGTTGCAACTACGAAATAATCACGGTTCGTTTCGAGAAAATCGCCGAGGAATTCTTCGCTGGTTCCGTCTGTGTAATTGACGGAGGTGTCGATAAAATTCCCGCCCGCTTTTGTAAACAGGTCGAACATCTTTTTGCTTTCGGCCTTGGAGGCGCCCCAACCCCAGGTTTCTCCGAACGTCATTGTGCCGAGACAGAGTTCTGAAACGCGCAATCCACTTTTGCCAAGTAACTTGTAACGCATGGAATCCTCCAGGTTATTTCGATTATTTACCGTTCGTACAATTCAACTTTGAAGGCGATGAGTGAGCGGTTGATGTCTATGATAAAAACGATCAATGATCCGATCAACGAGAGCAGGCAGGTTACGAAGAGAATACTGATCAGCCAGGCATCTTCAATTTTGAACAAGGCCGTGATAAATAAAACAATGATCAGGAAGGCCGCGAATAACAGACTGGTGGATGCCAGCAGAATGGATACGCGGATCAGGCGCGCCTGCACCCACAGGATATCAATTTGCGCGCGGATGCGGTCAAGGGCGCGGCCTGAAGCTGAATCAGACAGGGCCAGCAAAGTCCGCGCCCGCTCGATCACTCGTGACAGGCGATTGGTCATGCTCAAAAGGAGCAGTCCAACGCCTGAGATCAGGATCACGGGCCCGATGGAGATCTGTAATACAGGGATCAATTCTTTAATGGATGTCATTGTAGTGATTGGTGGTTTTGGTTAGATCGCGCGGCTTGAGGTTTCGTCCGCCGACCCATGCGCCGACCCCGGTGGCAATGCACGATGTCAAAAAGCTAAGCAGGACAGCGGTTTCAAACCTGCCCTGAGTCAAAACGTCAAGAACCAGCACGTGAAAAGCGGCTACGCCGCTTCGAAAAGAATCAGGGATAAATATTCCCAGGATTCCTCCAAGCACGGCCCCAAATAACATTCCGGTATAAGCCCCAGTACTCACACCGCCTGTATCGCCGCCAACACGCACGGTTAGCGCACCTGTCAATGCGCCGGTAAATGCGCCGAGCAAAACTCCGGCAATCGCGCCAAACTGAACACCGCTCCAACTGGCGCTTAATGCACCGGTCCCAGCCCCAAGAAGGATGCCAAACCCCATTCCCAAACCTGCCCCGAACATACTGCTTTTTGTATAAAGTTCATTTTCTGTCATCTTTGCTTCTCTTTTCCATGAGGGTATGGCCTTGAGTATATAGTTATTGTATAGACTATGCAATGATTAAATCATTAACTCACCTTACGCGGTAACGCGAGATTTATCTCACAAAATGGGCGACATAAATGTCGCGCTACAGGCTGGACTGCGTAAGGTGAGTTAATAAAAGATCCGCCTGATCGGGGTAATGTGATCAGGCGGATCTGCGGGTCCTTTTGCAGGGAAATTAATTATTTCTACCTGTGGCGAAGTCAACCACGTAATAACCGTAATTATTGTAAAACGTATAGGCAACGCCGATGTCGGTATATTTTGTAGAAAGGAGATTTTGGTTGTGGCGAAGATCCAATTGATCGGTGGCCCACCATGCGACAACGCCCTGTCCACTGAGCGGCGGGTAACTTCCGTAAACATTTTCTGTTACGCTTGAAGCAAGGTAGCCGCTATTTGCCACACGAGATACCGGGTTGGAGCCGTCTGACCCGGTATGATAGAAGAGATTATTGCACGCCATATCCGCAGCGTGGGTTTGAGCGGCCTGATTTAGAAGAGAATTTACATTATATGCAGGCAGTCCATTTTGAGCGCGGTAGCTGTTGATGGCGCTGATCACATCTGCCGCTTTTGATGCATCAGTTGTATAGGGACAAGCGCTGTCAGGCACTCCGCCTGATGACCCGCTAACGGCTGTAGCGCTTGGCTGGGTCGCGGCGGGATTGGCAACAGTTGTCGCAGCGCTTTCATTTACATAAATTGATGAATACAAGTAGCTTCCGCCGCTGATCGGAATTGGGCTTCCTGACGGGTTGTGAAGTTCAAAGAAGGAATTCGTATTCCCAGTTTTGACGGGAGCCGTCAGTTCCAGTGAAATATCAAGAGTCCCGCCGGGGGCAGTATACGCCAGCGGCGTCGAATCGGGCGCGCCTGATTTTTCGCCGGAAGAAAAAACGATTGAATAAGTTGAATTCCATGCACAGGTACCGCTATTCTTGATGCGCCAGGTCTTTGTGTAAGTTGTCCCCGGGTTGAAAACTGTACCATCCGGAACGGTTACGTCGGTGACGAAGGTGGCGTCGTTGGTACAACTTGGGTCATTTGTAGGTGGCAAGGTGGGCGCAATGGGTGTATCCGCAAGAGTTGAAATCGCGGTGGGCCCGCTCGGTGCCGTGGTTATTGTGGGAACAGGTGAAGGCGTTTGATTTATGGAAATGGCTGTGGCAGGCAGTTGGGTTGGGGCGGCTTGTCCGCCGCAGGCTGAGAGCGCTAAAGCCATTAAAATAAAAATATATAAGGGTCTTGACATCGTTTTTTCTCCAATAAAGCGTGACATGCGCCACTATAAAAAGATGTTGCAAGCCCTCAAATTATAGCCCATAAAGGATGCTGCTTATCACACCTGTTTTCTTCGCACTTCCAGAATTGCGATCTTCGTTGAATGATTGAATGGGCCCGGGTCGGTGATGGGGGTTCCGGCGCGGGTTTCGGCATAGCCTGTGAAATCTTCGGGCACGGGGATCAGTTCTTTGATCTTCAAATAACCATCCTTGCACAAAGCTTCGAGCGTTTGCATGTAATCCTGTCCGCTGACGAATAACGCGTTATTGATGGCGATCAAATGGCCGCCATCATTGATCAGCGGGCGGACTTTATTTATCAGCCGCGCGCTCTCTTTTTCCTGATCCACTTTGCCTTTGGCCGTGGTTGAAAAGAATGGAGGATCGATAATGACGCAATCGAAGAAGTTATTCATGCGTTTCATGTTGCTGACCTGCTCGAAGAAGTCTCTTGCAATGAAATTCCCTTTTTGGATGGGAAAACCGTTGAGGGAATAGGAAGTTTTTGCAAGGTTGAGAAACTCGCGGTTCAAGTCTATTTGAACAACGCGGCTGGCCCCGCCTTTGAGGGCGGCGACTCCAAAACTGCCTGTATAAGCAAAAGTGTTTAGAATCGATTTGTCTTTCAGGTTTTCGATGATCCATTTGCGCAGGTTGCGTGTGTCGAGATAGAGACTCGTATCGCGGTTCATGGTCAGGTCGATGGCATACCAGACACCATGTTCCTTTATTTTGCGGTCAAGCTCTGCGCCGAACAACAGCGTACCGCATTTTTCCTCCTGCGTTCTGCCGTTGCGTGTCTTGACAATTCCAGCGCGCAGCCAGTTCAATGAAGTGTTGAGGAAATCTTTAGCTTCCTGAACTAATGCAATGCCCTGGTCAGGATCATCGGCATAATTATGGATAACGGCGGTTGAGGCGTATAAGTCAATAACGAGTTCGGCGCGGCCTTCGGTGAATCCGTTGAAGAGGCGGAAAGCTGATTCGTGTTTAGAGTCAATCATCGGGGCGCGTGAAGCGAGGGCTTTTTCCAGCAGGGGAGTGATCATATGAATCCCTTTTCCATCTTTAATTTGTTTCGATCTTTTGTATATTCTTCGGGTTGAAGACCGAGATCTGCCTGATGCCCAAAATGACTTGTGCATCCTCGTTCAGTCTAACCCAATGAAAACTGCGGTGCTCGGAATACGGTTCGATGCGGACAACCGTGCCCTCATACCAGCCTTCATTCATTCCGAATTTTGAGTCCATATATACTTTTACATGGTCCCCAATTTGGATGGATGTGTTCACGCTACGGCCTTTTTTGTTTTATGGTCTCATAACCAAGAGAGGCATAATAACCAAACCATGTCAGGATACCGGTAAATTTTGCGCCGTCTTCGATTAAGCTTTCACCGGGAAATTCAGGAAGAAGAATATCAACGACTATGGATAATCCGAAAAGCATGACGCCGGTTAGAAGGATTAGATAATTGGTTGTGAGGATGATCTTTCTGTACCTGTAAAAAATTGCGATGGCAAGGACGCCATAAAATACAAGTACAAGTTCCTCGGGGACCCGTAGTACGTTTGGGAAAAAGTCCTCGTGAAGTTGCAGGAGGTCATCCAATAAAAGTGCGGAGGAAAGAATGCCTGAATATATTAAAAAAGATTCCACGGAAGATGCGCCTTTCGATCTTCCAGCCCAGCCTGTGAACAGACTTATCGTGGCGCTTGCGCACCAAAAAAGAATGCCCAGATTTGATACGAGACCTATATAAATCGGCTGATGCGCCACGCTGTTCGAATCTCTCGTCAGGTCTCCGGTGTCTATATCGAACCTGAGCTTGAGGAATAAAACAAATAGAAGGATCAACCCCGCCGGTATCTGCAGGCAGATAAATGTGTTTTGAAGAACTCGAATTTGCCTTGATATTTCAGATTTAATGTTCATGGTTTTCTGTGCCATTGGCATGGCTTGAAAGCGTTATGGGAATATGGCTTGAAGGCTTGCGTATTTTGTTGTGGATTGTCTATTTGCGATTTGCGAACCAGAATAATCCTGCTCCGATGAGCAGGGCAATGCCGCCGTTGATGGTCCATTGGGGGTCGCCTGTCATGTAGCTGCCGGGCAGTATATTAATTCCTTGCAGGAACCAAACCCCGCCTGCGAGCATGAGCAGGACTGCAAGACCTTTAAGAATAACCTTGATTGTTGAATGCATTTTTCTCCAGTTGATTCCAAATTAAGTTCACCGAAATTTTACAACCAAATAACGTCCTTGCAAATCTAAGGGAACGTAAATTATTAACTTCCCTCATGTCGTTGCGAGGAGGGTGCTCTTCCCGACAAAGCAATCTCCGTATCGTAGTGGGGGATTGCTCACCTGCACTGGCGTGCGGCGCAAGTGTCGGGCGAAGGACAAAAGCGCCCTCGCAACGACATCATCCACCGGTGAGTGAGGGAACTTATATTTTTACGAACCCTAAGACTGCATTAGGGTGTGCTAAAAGTTTGTAGATGAGCTTGCTCCCTTCGCCGTTTCCGGCGAAGGATTTACCCGCGGAACGCAGCCGAGGACGGCGGCTTGAGCCTGTTTGACCAAATAACGTTCTCGCAAAACTATGACAGTATTATATGGTGAATTGGAAGCTTTTATGAAATACCTGCATGATTTGCCAGGCAAATCATGTGCGGCGCAAGTGTTGGCCTTTTCGCGTAATTTACGTTAAGATTTTTCGACTTTGAGTAAACCGTAATTGAACCTGCTTTCGCTATCTGCCTTCCGCCCTTATTTGCGATAAAATAGAATCCATACAAGGAGACTATCCATGCGCGCGGTAGACATCATCATCAAGAAACGTGAAAAACAGGAACTGACCTCGCAGGAGATCGAATTCTTTATTGAGGGTTTTACGAACGGGGAAATTCCAGATTACCAGGCTTCTGCCTTTGCAATGGCGGTCATGCTGAACGGCATGACTGCTCATGAAACGAAAGACCTTACGCTGGCAATGGCTCATTCCGGGCAGGTGCTCGACCTTTCCAAAATTGTTGATATTGCCATAGATAAACATTCTTCAGGCGGTGTGGGCGATAAGACCAGCATCTCGGTTATGCCTATCGTCGCGGCCTGCGGACTGCCTGTCGGTAAAATGTCTGGCCGTGGACTTGGTTTCAGCGGCGGCACGTTGGATAAGTTGGAGGCCATCCCCGGCTATCGCGTCAACCTGACCACTGATGAATTCAAGCAACAACTGAAAGAAAAAGGGATCGTTCTTACAGGTCAATCTCTGGACCTTGCGCCCGCAGACGGGAAGATGTACGCGCTTCGTGATGTGACTGGGACAGTTCCATCCACCCCTTTGATCGCGTCCTCCATCATGTGCAAGAAGATCGCTGCCGGGGCAACTGCAATTGTGTTGGATGTGAAAGTTGGTCTTGGCGCATTCATGGAAACATTGGATGAAGCGCGCAAACTTGCCAACTTGATGGTGGATATTGGTCAATTGGCAGGGCGCAAAACTGTTGCCTTGCTATCTGACATGAATCAACCTTTGGGCTCGGCTGTTGGGAATGCTCTTGAAACAATCGAAGCCATCGAACTATTACGCGGACGCGCTCCAAAAGATTATTATGAACATTGTCTGCATGTCACCGCGCATGTGCTGATGATCGGTCGCCGCGCAAAGGATTTGGAAGAAGGCCGCGCAATGGCTGAGAAATGCATTGCAGATGGAAGCGCGCTCGAGAAATTCCGTGTGCTGGTTCAGGCGCAGGGAGGGGATGTCTCTTATGTGGATGATATCTCCAGGTTCGAGCGCGCAAAATTCATCGAGGTAGTGAATGCTTCTCGAAGCGGATTCATCTCACAGGTCCACGCAAGGATCGTGGGCGAGGCGGCGGTGGCGCTTGGAGCGGGCCGCGCCAGGAAGTCCGATCCCATAGATCATGCCGTCGGTTTTATCATCCACAAAAAAGTGGGAGATAAAGTTGAAACAGGTGAGCCGCTGTTCGAGATTCATGCGAACGACAGGGCGAAAGTGGATGATGCGCGCAGTGCGGTTTTGTCTGCGCATAAATTTAGCGATGAATTTGTTTCGCCACTCCCTCTGTTTTACGAGTAAAATAGCGTGTAGGATTGCAAAATTTTTGTAAATCGGGCATACTTAAACTCAGGAAAACGGCAATGGCAAAAGTCTCATTAAGAATTTACAATCGTGAAATTGAAAGCCTCGTTGATCAGGGTCATACAGATGAGGCGATCGCACACTGCCACCACATTTTAAAGACCTTCCCCAAGCATTTGGAAACCTATCGTATGCTTGGCAAGGCGCACCTTGAAGCGAAGCACTATGACGAAGCGGTGGATATTTTCAGCCGTGTGCTCATGGCAGTGCCCGAGGATTTTGTCGCTCATGTCGGCATGAGTATTGTGCGGGATGAGCAAAATAAACTCGACGATGCCATCTGGCATATGGAGCGCGCCTTTGAGTCCCAGCCGTCCAATGCCGCCATTCAAAGCGAATTGCAAAGACTCTATGGCCGTCGTGATGGCATGGAGCCGCCCAAGATCCGCATGACGCGCGGCGCGCTTGCTTATGTATATGTGCAGGGTGAATTGTATCCACAGGCGGTCGCGGAGATTCGCGCAGTATTATCTGAAGACCCAAACCGCGGCGATATGAAAGTCCTGCTTGCGCGCGCCTATTTCCGCAGCGGCCAAAAAGCCGATGCTTCTGATATGTGTGCGCAGTTGCTCAAGCAATATCCATATTGCTTCGACGCGAATCGGATCATGGTGGAACTTTTGCCCGCCACTGCCGGCGCGGCTGAAAGCACGCAAGTCTACCGCGCGCGCGTTTTTGAATTGGATCCGTATGCCACTTTTGCGAAAGTCTCCATGTTTCAATCCAAGGATGTTGCTGACGCAGCCATCAATTTGGAACGATTGGAATATACCGGCAATGAAGTGCCAATGGGACAGGATTGGGGCTCTTCCCTTGGCATCGGACTCGGCTCTGCGGCTGTTGTTTCCAGTACCGATCAACCCGATTGGTTGAAGGCGAGCAGTGCTGACTCCGCGCTTCAATCCAACCCGACGCCTGCTTCTGCTTCCGAACAGCATGACGAAATCCCGGACTTTTTACGCGCCGCAGGTTGGGGAGAATCCAATACCCCGGAACAGCCCACCTCCATGTTTGACCAGGAACCGGCTGCTGACGATCTTGTCCCTGCTGAGTTACCTGACTGGCTCAAAGGACAGGCCCCTGCTACTGATGAAGCAACACAGCCCCCGCCCGCTCAATCCATAGACAATACACCCGATTGGTTGAGTGGGCTTGGCGATGTGCAAACCTCTGAGTCCACATCCGCCGCCACGCAACCCAATGATCTTAAGGATTGGCTGAGCGGCCTGGATGATGCGCAGGAAGTTAAAGTAGCGTCTGCGCAGCCCAATGATGTTCCCGACTGGCTGGGTGGTCTTGGAGAGGCGAAGTCTTCCGAGCCTGAACTTGCACCGGCGCAACCCGGCGAAGTTCCCGATTGGCTGAGTGGACTAAATGAAGTCAAACCCTCAGAACCTGAACCAGCGCAAGCAAGTGATGTCCCTGATTGGTTGGGCGGACTGGGTGTAGTTGGAGCAGCCAGTGATCTGAAATCTTCCGAACCTGAGCTTGAACCTGCGCAACCAGCAAATATCCCCGATTGGCTTAGCGGACTTGGCGAATCGAAACCTTCTGAAGCAACCCCTGCCGAACCTGGTAATGTGCCCGATTGGTTGACAGGTCTTGATGAAGCAAAGACTGCCGAAGAACCTGCGCCCGCCGTACCCGGCAATGTTCCTGAATGGCTAAGCGGGCTTGAAGGCTCCAATGACTCTGAGCTTGAACCGGCACAACCTGCCAATATCCCAGACTGGTTGACTGCGCCCGGTGAACCGAAAGCCTCTGAACCCGCGCCCGCCCAATCTGTTGACGTTCCTGAGTGGTTAAACAACGTGGAGGCTGTATCCACGAAACCCGAGGATGCTCCAGATTGGTTGAGTAATATGGAAGAACAACCTGTTCAGCCCAAGGCTTCTGTTGAAAGTTTGGGCGCATCTGCTCAGGAGCAGGATGATGCCGTGGCCTGGCTTGAATCACTCGCTGCCAAACATGGCGCCAAACCCGAAGAATTGGTCACCGATCCAAGCAAGCGCAGTGACGTCGCGCCTGACTGGGTGCAGCAAGCGCAGAACATAAATCAACAAACAACGGCGCAGCCTTCCATTGAAAGTTTGGGCGCAACGAATCAAGAGCAGGACGATGCTGTTGCCTGGCTTGAATCGCTTGCGGCGAAACATGGCGCCAAGCCCGAAGAACTGGTCACTGACCCAAGCAAGCGCAGTGAAACTCCACCCGAATGGGTGCAGCAGGCACAAGCTGCCGGTGAAGCTGAATCCATTGCCAATGCTCAAAAAGAGGAAGCCGCCGCCCCGGTGGATCAATCCGCAAGAGTGGAAGACGCACTGAATGTTGGCGAACAATTCTTCGCTGAATTTGAAAATACATCTGTCATCACTCCCGCAACAGATGAAACCGGCATGTGGCTGCGCAATCTTGATGAAAAGGAAAAACAACAGGATGATTTCATCACGCCTTCTGCGAAAGAGGCCAGGGATGTTCCTGAATGGCTGAAAGATTTGGAGTCTGAACCCGAGCCGAATGGGGAGCAGAATTTGAAGCCGGCTGAAATTCCGGAATGGCTAAAGGATGCCGAACAGCCGGTTGATTCTGCCGATCAATTTGAATTCACAAAAGAAGAGCCTGTTGCGCAAAATTCCGATCTTCCGAATTGGTTGAGCGGCATTGAAGAAGAGTCTGCCGCAAAGGATGCTGTAAGCGAGCACGGCATGACCAATCAGGACCTCTCTGATTGGTTGAGCGGCCTGGATAATGAACCCGGCCTTCCGTTTGACTCTGTACCGCGCAGCCCCAAGTCCATTCTGTCTGATTCAATGCCTTTGTCGGAGACGCCGGTAAAACAGGAATCTGCCGCGCCGAAATCGGATCTGCCTGATTGGTTGAGCGATGTCGATTCGAATCAGCAGGAGGATTTGGAAGAGGACTTGTGGAAGAAATCGGTTGAACAGGAAGTTGCTGCGCCCGCTTCTGCTTCGACCGAGGAGCCTGCTCCTGTTAGCGAGACAGTTGCTCTGCCCGAATGGCTGCAAGGCGTGGACGAAGAATCCACGCAGGTCGAAGAATCAGCCCTGGAAGGCGATGACACTCCACCGTGGCTGCATAGAGAAAAATGGGAAGCGGAAGGACCAGTACAAGCCACACCCACTTCACCGTCTGATTGGCATCCGGTGGAAGCGAAGGAAACAGCCGCAGAACCTATTCCGCAGCCTGTTTCTGAACAACCCGCATCTGTTGCAAAGAAGAAGCCCGGACTGTCTGCGCGGCAGACTCAACCTGAGGCGCAGAGCATCACCGAGGCGTTGAATCAAGCCAAGGGTGAGTTGGACCGGGGTGACATCCCCACTGCGTTGAATCATTACGGGAAGCTCATCAAGAAGGGCAAGCATCTCGAAGAAGCCATCCGTGACTTGAACGAGTCGCTGTATCGCTATCCCGTGGAAGTTGGCATCTGGCAGACGTTGGGCGATGCGTACATGCGCTCGAACCGTTTGAAGGAAGCGCTCGAAGCCTATAACAAGGCGGAAGAGTTAATTCGTTAATACAGTGCCCCGTCATTGCGAGGAGGGTGTGTTCCCCGACGAAGCAATCTCAATTATCAAGAGGAGATTGCTTCGGACGAAGAATATCGCCCTCGCAATGACGGGGCATAACATAATTTTTATTTTGGAGGATTTTCTGTGGAAAGAACGCTCGTACTTGTAAAACCCGATGGTGTGCAACGCGGACTCATCGGTGAAGTGATTGCCCGCTTTGAACGCCGTGGACTTCGACTCGTGGCTGCAAAATTTATTCAAGTCAGCCAGTCTTTGGCTGAGACGCATTATGGCGAACATAAAGGCAAGGCTTTTTATGATGGTTTGATCTCATACATCACATCTGCGCCGGTAATGGCGATGGTGTGGGAAGGCCCCAACGCAGTCGCCGCCGTGCGACAGACTGTCGGCTCGACCAAGCCCGCGGAATCTGCGCCCGGCACAATCCGCCATGACTTTGCGCTCGAAGTTGGCCGCAACCTGATCCATGCTTCGGATAAACCTGAAACCGGTGAACGCGAAGTGGCGCTCTGGTTCAAGGCGGAAGAACTCGTGGATTGGAAGCGCGCAGTGGATCAGTGGGTGTTTGAGAAGTAATTTTAGAACGTAAACATGTAGACAAGTAAACAGGTAAATAAAAACATCCCGTGCCATAAAGCATGGGATGTTTTGCTTGTGTACATGTCTACGTGTTTACCTGTCTACTTTTCTACAGCCCTACTGCAATCTCAGCAACACTTTTCCATCTTCCCATAATTCTTCGAGATTGTAAAAGCTGCGTTGATCGGGCGAGAAGAGATGCAGGATCACATCGCCATAATCCACGATGACCCAGCCGTCGCGGGCGAAGCCCTGCTTTTTTCCCTTCTTCTTATGTTTGGTGCGAATGTCTTCGATGGTGGCACTGGCGAGTGCGTCCACCATGCGGTCGCTGGTGCCGGTGCAGATAATAAAATAGTCAGTAAAAGAAACGATGTCTTTCAAGTCTATCAGGACAATATCTTCCCCCTTTTTATCTTCCAGGGAGTTGACGATTTCACGAGCAAGTTCCAGTGCGTTCAGATTTCACCTCTTGTTTTGGATAGTGGAGCGGAGAATAGGTTGGTGTAGATGGATCCGCTGGGTTGTAAATCACTTCTTATCAGATGTACAGAGTCTACTCTGGCTGTGCCAATATTGCCAAGTTGAATATTATCGAGTGCGGCGCGGATTTTGGGTAAATCTGCGGGGCTTAGGTTCTGGCGAACACGGCCTAGTGTGAGATGCGGGGAAAAGGGACGTTCTTCCTGTTCATATCCCAAACGACATGCGCCGGCTTCGATGCTTTTTTGCAGGGAGGCCAGGTCTGCCGGAGCGTGGAGTCCGACCCATAGTACGCGCGGCCTTTTCGAGGTCGGGTATGAACCGAGGCCGCCGATTTGCAAGTCAAACTGCGGATGTGTATCCGCTTCACGGGCGAGCATCTGTTTCAGGAAATCCACATGCGAGGCGGCGATGTCCCCGAGGAATTTCAAAGTCAAATGCATGTTTTGGGCGGGAACCCAGCGGATAAGATCGTTTCCCAATGTTTGGCGGAGGCGCGCGGTTTGTCGTTCGATTGCGTCCTTTATAGGCTGGGGAAATTCGATGGCGATGAAGGCGCGCAGAAGACCCATGCGAAATGGCTAAGCCTTTTGTAGTACCTGTTCCACGGCTTGTTTGAGATCAAGGAAGCCGACAGGTTTGGTGAGATAGATGGAAGCGCCTGCATCCAGGCCGACCTTTATATCGCTGGGCATGCTTTTGGCAGACACCACGATGACAGGAATTTCGGCAAGTTCAGCTTCACGGCGCATATAACGCAGGACTTCAAGCCCGGAGATGTCGGGCATCATAATATCCAGAATGACAACATCTGGTTTTTCGTGGGAGAGCATCGGGATGGCCGGCACGCTGGAAAACATCTTCAAGACGCGGAAGCCATTTACGCGCATCATTTCCGCGAACATCTCGGCTGCATCCGGTTCATCCTCAATGATCATGACTGTTTTTTGTGAAGTTGTCATTGTTTGCCTCGATGACTAAAAATAGCATAAACCAGATGAATTGGCAAGGGGCTTTTTAACTGACAATGATTTCGTAAGAATCCATGCCGCGCCACAGTCTATGCTGCATGAATATCGGAGGAACAATGACAGAGTTGGAAACCTTTCGCGCGGAGAAGGATGAGTTCTTCGGCAGCCATCCGCAAAGCCCGTTGACAGGTGAGCAAAAGAAAAATTTTCACGGCTTGAATTATTTCCCTGAAAACGATGTCTTGCGGCTCGAAGTAAAAGTGGATGAATTCCCGGTCAAGCCCAGATTTGAGATGCAGACTTCGACGGGAGATGTTCAAGTCTATGAGAAGTTCGGCAAATTCAGTTTCGAGGTGGACGGTGTGAATGAGGAGTTGACCATTTACCAGAGTCAGCACGGGTTCTTCCTGCCGTTCGTGGATTCACTTGCCGGCAGTGAAACATACCCGGCAGGTCGTTATCTTGAACCTGAGCCATTGCCCGGCGGCCGTTTTCTTGTGGATTTCAATATTGCCTATAACCCATATTGTGCTTATAACGAAATGTGGTCCTGCCCGATCACCCCGGCGGAGAATCGCCTGAAGGTTGCGGTGCGCGCAGGGGAGAAGTTATTCCACGAATAAACAAAAGGGACGCTGAAAACACAGAAGGACGCTGATTTTTTTTTATCAGTGTCCTTCTGCGCGTACATCCAAAATCATTTTTTTATTCCCTGGTATTTTCCAAAACCGACAAAAGCGCTTCGTATTCATCACAACAGTCGGAGCACATATCCAGGTGCTCCTGAACGAGCGGCATGATCTTCTCGGCATCCTTCGAGTTGACCTCCCTCTCCACAAATTCATCCAACTGCGTGAACAGCTCGCTGCAAGTCATTTCTTCGGCGCGGGCACTCTCCATAACTTTCAGGAACTTTAGGATGACATCGTCTGTCAATGGTTCCTGCGGTTTGAAGAGGTTTTGAATGCTTTGGGTGAATTTTTTCATCATCATGCTGAAAACTTGACGATTAATCAAAAGTTAATCTTACTTACTCACCTTACGCAAAAAAGTTGGACTGCGGACTTTAGTCCGCTTCTTGCCGAAAACGCGGAATAAAGCCCGCAGTCCGAACAGGTGAGTTACTTATGCTCGAACGCCATTAAAAGGTCCTGCGGCGTAAGGTCTTCAAGGGCGAGGCGTCTTTTCAGCCGCAGGCGGGCGTCATGTAAAAGCTTATATAGCGCGTTGCGGTTGGTCTTCATGCGTTTGGCGGCTTCCTCCATCGGCATATCCTGCAAGCCCAGCAGGATGAGCGCTTCGCGCTGTTTGGGCGTCAATTCCTCCTCCAGAATGCGGCGGACGTGGACAAGCATGTCGGCGCGCTCTGCCGAAGTTTCAGGAGATGCCTGAGAATCAGCGAGCAGGCCGGGGGGCGGAGGAGCGTCTTCATTTTCAGTCAACTCATCGAGCGAGGCATCCCGCCAGCGTTTGCGGCGAAGTTCAGTCAGGGCGAGTCGAATGGCGATCTTGTGTACCCAGGTGGTGAAGAGGCTGCGCCCTTCGAATGTGTCGAGTTGATCCAACACCCGCAATAGTGTTTCCTGCGTCACTTCTTCGACCAGCGGCTGAAAGAGCGGATCGTCGGATGAAAGCCAGCGGGTGAGGGCGTATGGCAGGCCTTTTTGGATGATGTCGCGCAGATCGTTCAACGCATCCGCATGTGTTACACCAGTATCTCTAAGGTCTGCAAGCCAGGCTTCATTGGTTCGTGAGGTCATGATGGCTGATTATAAAAGAAAACCATGCGGGAATTAAAATTCTTATGAAACTATGAGACTTTTTAGGAAGCAGTGCCTGCCCGCTTCAAACCTGACCTTGGGCTGGCCAGCCGGTAATGGGCATGATCTCAGGGAAGCATTTTCGAGATGCTATAATCCACGAGTATTCTCACACCGAAAGTTTTACCTGTAGCCAGAAGACAAGGAGAATAGCCGATGAGACTTCGAATTGGAATTGAAAATAACAATGAAGGATTTCGTTCCATCGCATGGATGCTTGAACACCCCGGTTGTTATGCCTATGGCGGGAATGAACAGGAAGCCCTCGCAAATTCAGTCTATGCGATTCGAAACTATGCCAGGTGGATCAATAACCATGAACCATCCTGGGTTCCTTTGGATGGAACGATTGAGCCTCATCTCGAACAGGTATGGACGGATTACATAATCAATGAGGGCTTTGACCGCATCGAAAAGAACGGTTATGACGTGGAGCCTTTCTTCGATCACGATTGGAAACCACTCACCGAAACTGATATTGATCGCGGGCTGAAACTGCTGGCATGGTCACATGCCGATTTGCTGGCCGTCATTGAAAGCCTCACACCTGAACAATGGGCCACAAAAAAACAAGGCGAACGGTGGGACATCACCGGAATCGTCAATCATATAGGCGGCGCGGAGTGGTGGTATCTGGATCGGCTCGGACTGGCGTTTCCTCGTAACGAAGTGCCCAGGGAACCTTTGGAACGAATTGAGATCGTCCGCAATCTGATGAATGAAACCCTGCCAACGTTGAAGGATGTGAATCAGGTTGTAGGGGTGGATGGCGAGCTCTGGAGTCCGCGCAAGGTGCTGCGGCGCGCGCTCTGGCATGAACGCGATCACACAGAACATATACAAAAATTGATTTGATGCAGTGCTCGTTTCGTATTGTCCCCACAAAATATATGTGGTTAAATCCCTCAATTACAAAATCCAAACATAGGAACATATCATGCACATTCTCGGAATTGACGTAGGCGGATCGGGCATCAAAGGCGCACCAGTTGACATTGAAACAGGCCAGCTATTGACAGAGCGGCTTCGCATCAAGACGCCGAAAAATGGCGAGCCTGAACCTGTTGCAGAAGTAGTCAACAAGATTGCGCAATCTTTTAATTGGAATGGCTCGATTGGCATAGGATTCCCTGCCCCCATCAAAGGCGGGGTTACTTTAATGGCTGCCAATGTCTCAGAGAAGTGGGTCGGCACGAACGCGGATGCGCTCTTTACCAAGGTCACAGGCTGTGACTGCACCATGATCAACGATGCAGATGCAGCGGGACTGGCCGAAATGACCTTTGGCGCCGGGCGCGGTCAACCCGGGACGGTTATCATGCTTACACTTGGGACAGGCATCGGCTCTGCGATCTTCCACCGCGGACAGTTGCTTCCCAACACGGAATTTGGTCACCTCGAAATAGAGGGTGAAGATGCTGAAACCCGCGCCTCCGATGCGGCCCGTCAACGCGACGATCTTTCATGGAAGAAATATGCCAAACGGCTGAATAAATATTTGAAGACAATGGAAAGGCTTTTCTGGCCGAACCTGTTTATCATCGGCGGCGGTATCAGCAAGGAGTCTGAAAAATATTTGCCGTTGCTGACCATTGATACACCCGTTGTCACAGCTCAACTTTTGAACGAAGCAGGCATTGTCGGCGCGGCGCTCGGGGCGATGCGGAAATAAGGAAGATGGTCGAATTGGTTGGGCGATTGGATACTGGTGATTACCCACAAGTTATCTGATTGCAAGGCAAGAGTTTTTGCCACGGATTTCACGAATTTTCACGGATTGAATTTAAAAAATCCGCGCCAATCAGTGAAATCCGTGGCAGAGGTTTGCCTTTCCCTTTAGAACTGGCAAGCGTAAAAGATGTGGGTAATCCCAGATAGGATAATCTTGACTCTAAAACAGATGTCATTTATGATGTCGTATGTGACATCGTGAAGAGAGGTCTTATGACAAGATATGCTTTAAATCTCCCTAATGAGCTAAAACGAGATGCGGAACGACTGGCAAAAAAGCAGGGTGTTTCGCTTAATCAATTCATTCTTTGGTCAGTAGCAGAAAAAGTTGGCGGACTCCTGCAAGGATTGGATGATCCCGAATTTCCCAACATCACCTATCGCCGCGGCGCATCAGGTTCTCTTTCCCCGATATTGCGCGGGACAGGGATTCGGGTGCAGACCATCGTCATTGCCGCCCAAAATAATACCCCTGCTGAAATTGCCGAAGATTACGATCTACCACATACGCAAATACAGGAAGCACTGGGTTTTTATAAAATCCACCGCACCGAAATAGATGCGCACATCCAGGCAGAGGCCGCGTTGGAGCCATAGGATGCATAAGAAACTTTATTTGCATCTCGATGCTGATACCTCCAGCAAAGCGTTGTACAATGCCTTACTAGCACGCGGATATGATGTCACCCGCACACCCACTGAATGGATGCCTCTCGATGCAAGCGATGAAAGTCAACTACTTGGCGCGACCGCTCAGGGCCGCGCCATTTTTACATATAACATCCGCGATTTTATCGTCCTTGGTGGGCGTTATCCTCATCATGCAGGTATCATTCTTGCATACCAGAAGAGTATGAGCTTAAGTGAGGTGATTAACGCACTGGATCGCGTTCTGCGGGATACAAAAGCCGATGAATGGATCGGTCAGACTCGCTGGTTGAATGATTGGCGATAGAAACAAACAAGGAGCAGCATAAATCATGGCTCATAAAAAATTTCCAATGGAACATGACAAGAAGATCGCCCTTGTGGCGCATGACAACAAAAAACGCGACCTGCTGGAATGGGCGAAGTTCAACCGCGTTTTGCTTTCACACCATCAGATATTTGCCACAGGCACAACGGGAAAGATGTTGGAACAGGAACTCGGCTTCAAGATCATCAAACTCAAAAGCGGACCACTTGGCGGCGATCAGCAGATTGGCGCCAAGATTGTGGAAGGCAAAATTGACTTCCTCATCTTCTTTTGGGATCCGCTGGAACCCCAACCGCATGACCCCGATGTAAAGGCTCTCCTGCGCATGGCGGTAGTGTGGAATATTCCCATCGCCAACAACCGCGCCTCGGCGGATTTCATGATCTCCTCTCCGTTGATGGATGGAGAATATGACCGGTTGGTGCCTGATTATGAAAATTACGTTGCGCGGAAGGTGCATTTGGGGGAGAAATCAAGTTAGGTGTGGGGACCGTAACCCGGCTGGATGGTGGCGTCGAACCTGCCATAACCAATTCAACAACGCCTGTTTTTTTATGGGCGTTGTTATTTTTTTAAGGAAGTTTTGATAGTACTTATGTATCCCCCCATGTAAAATAAAGTTAAGACGTTTGTCATTACTGGCTGGAAATCTAATCTTGTATAGTGGATGCATCAAGTGTAATAAAAAGTTTTACCTTGGGAGGGTCCCATGTTTACAATCAAGTTGATTTTCCGTACGCTTTCGATCTTGATGGCTTCCATATTGATGTTGTCCTGGATTAGGCCGGCTGAGGCCTCTATGCTACCTGCCCCCGCTGCGGCGACTCTCGATCCAAGTCCGCCCGCTCAGCCCGTCAAACTTATTTTCATCCACCATTCCACGGGTGAGAACTGGCTTGCGGATGGTTATGGTGGTCTTGGTCAGGCTTTGTCGGATAACAACTATTTCGTCAGCGATACAAACTATGGCTGGGGTCCCAATGCCATCGGTGACCGTACCGACATTCCAAACTGGAGCGAGTGGTTCAGCTCTGCGAGCACTCCCGCTTACATGGATGCCCTTTATAACGAAAGCGGGCAGCACTCATCGTATACGCGTTCGCTTAGCGACCCGGGCGGCGAGAACCAGATCATTATGTTCAAATCCTGTTTTCCGAATTCAGCGCTGGAAGGTAACCCGAGTGACCCGCCCTCGGCGGATGGCTGGCTGACCGTAGGGCATGCGAAGTATGTGTATAACGAGATCCTGCAATATTTTGGGGCGCACCCGGAAAAGCTTTTTGTTGTCATTACAGCCCCTCCCTTGCAGGATGGCACTTATGCGGCCAATGCGCGCGCGTTCAACCAGTGGTTGATGAATAACTGGCTGGCTGAGAATAACTATACCAGGACGAACGTGGTTGTCTTCGATTTCTACAATGTATTGACCGGGCCGAATAATCACCATCGTTACTATAATGGTGCCATCGAACATGTTTTTACGCCAGGCATGAACACCTTGTATTATCCATCCGGAGACGATCACCCCAGCGTTCTCGGCAGTCAAAAAGCGACGAGCGAATTCGTAACCCTGCTCAACATCTTCTATCATCAATGGACTACGATCTTTAGCGATGTATCCACGAGTTATTGGGCCTCATCGTATATCGTGCGCTTGTATAACGCAGGTGTGACAGGCGGCTGCTCGAGCAGTCCGCTGAACTACTGCCCTGAGGCCGCTGTGGCCCGCGCGCAGATGGCAATCTTCATTCTGCGCGGGATACATGGCTCCAGCTATACGCCGCCCGCAGCAAGCGGCAGCATGTTTGGGGATGTATCCGCCAGTACATGGGCCGCAGGCTGGATCGAGCAATTGGCGACCGAGGGCATCACCAGCGGATGCGGCTCTGGCAATTTTTGCCCCAACAATACTGTGACCCGCGACCAGATGGCGATCTTCCTTCTGCGCGCCAGGCATGGCTCGGCTTATTCCCCCCCTGCCGCCAGCGGTACCATGTTTGGGGATGTACCGGCGAGTCAATGGGCGGCGGCGTGGATCGAAGCCCTGGCAACCGAAGGCATTACAAGCGGGTGCGGAGGCGGAAATTTTTGCCCAGGGTCTCCTGTCAGCCGCGCGCAAATGGCGGTCTTTTTGGTGACAACTTTCAATCTGCCATAGCGCAAACCTGCCATATTGGGCGCGGCCGCTAATTGCGGTTTTCCTTTTTAATGCAAAGCCACGAAGTCGCAAAGATCCGAGGGTCTTTCCTTCGCGCCTTTGTGGCTTCGCGTTAAGAATTCCATTCGGCACATCTGCCCTCTCACTCGCTCCGCTTCGGGGACAATGTGGTGGGCGGTGCCGGGGAAAGCATGATTTGTTCCCGTGTTCAGTATCAGTACTGGGTATTCGTAGTAGTGACTTTGGTCGCTTTTTACCCGAACGACTGAAGTCGTTACTACGCTTTCGTAATCTTGGGACAGGCCGTTCCGATTCGCCTATTATAATGAGGATGCTTTATAGCCTGGCGATAAAATGAGCTATTGATTGGATGCATTGTTTATCGGCTGTATGTGACGAAAAACACGGGCAACTGGCTGCCCTGTTTGTGAGCGCGGAGAAGTTGACAATGGAACGTCAGTAATTCTCATATTTGGAAAACAAAATGAATCTCCGTAAAGCATTTCTAATTTTCAGCGTTATTTTAGTGTTGACCTTTCAGGCTTGCGGTCCAAACAAAACTGTTGTCAGCACGCCGATTGTTGCAGTGACAACCGCCCCAACCGCCACAATACACCCCACGCCTTCGAAAATTACCCGCATTCCGTTTGGTTCCAGCGTCAGTGTTGACCTTATGAAAATTGCTGTTACAGGCACGATACGCCCTGCCGATGGGCTTGTAGCCTCTGGCGACATGTTCAACACCCAACCGCACGAATACCAGCATTATATTTTTATAACTCTCGATGTTACCTGCGAAACGACTACAGACCAGCAATGCCACCTGGATTTATTCAAATTAAAATTATTAGGCTCAGACGGCTCTGTGAAGTATCCGAAATGGTTCATTTCAGGTGTGGATGGTATTTTAAAGGATACGGATTTCCAGGGCGGCACAACCATTTCCGGCAATGTACCTTTTATCGTTTCCGTAGGAGACTCTGGCTTGCTATTGGTTTACGAATCACTGTCCGGGGATAGTGATTATCTTGCTTTACCCTGAATATCGGCAAAAGGAGTATTTGATGTCAGACTACGACGCAATCATCATCGGCTCAGGCGCGGGCGGACTCACCGCCGCCGTTGCATTAGCACAAGCTGGCAAGAAGGTTTTAGTGCTCGAACAGCATGACCGCCCCGGCGGGTGGACTCATTCGTTCACGCTGCAAGGCTATCGCTTTAGCCCGGGTGTGCATTACATCGGTGACTTGCATGAGGGCGGACATTTGCGTAGCATTTATGAAGGGCTTGGCGTTTCACAGGATTTGACGTTTTGCGAACTCAACCCTGATGGCTATGATCACATCATTGTCGGGGATAAGCGCGTGGACTTTCCCAAAGGCAAAGAGAATTTAATCGAGCGGTTGAAGAGTCAGTTTCCACATGAGGCGAAGGGCATTGATTCGTACTTCGCTGACCTGACCAACATGATGGAGTCGCTTTCGAACATTGGCAAGTTGAGTGATCCGTTGAAAGCGGTGACGAGTGCGCCGTCGATTCTCAAGTGGATGCGTGCCACGGGCGCGGACCTGATCAACGTACACATCAGCGACCCTGTGCTGCGCGGCGTGCTGGCGGGGCAGGCGGGTGACCACGGACTGCCGCCCTCGAAAGTCTCGGCGTTCATGCACGCGGGCATCACGCATCATTATTTTGACGGCGGCTACTATCCGCTGGGCGGGGCGTTCGCGCTGCCGCGCGCATTTGTCAGGGCGCTGAAACGCTCGGGCGGCGAGATCAGGCTCCAGTGTAGGGTGAAGCGGATTCTCGTCGAAGGGAAAAAAGTTATCGGCGTGGAATTGGATAGTGGCGAAGAGATCCGCTCCAGTGTTGTAATTTCCAATGCTGACCCTGAGGTGACGTTCGGCCAATTAATTGGGAAGGAAAAGCTCTCGCCTCGGCTCAAGCGGAAAGTTGATTCTGTCCGATATTCGACTTCGTGCCTCAGCCTGTTCTTTGCCACCGACATGGATCTGCGTGGCGCGGGACTTGACTCGGGCAACTTCTGGTTTTATGAAAATGAAGATGTAGACAAAATTTATTCGGACGGACTCACCGACGCATTGCTTCGTGAAGAGACTCCACCTGGCATGTTCCTGACCGCGACTACGTTGAAAGACCCGTCGAAGATACATTCTGGACATCACACCTGCGAGTCGTTCGCGTTCGTGGGCTATGAGGCGTTTGAGAAATGGGCGCGGACAAAATACGGTTTGCGCCCCGCGGACTATGACGCGATGAAGGAAGATTTAGCGTGGCGCATGGTGCGCGGACTGGAGAAGCACGTGCCCGACTTGAGCAAGCACATTGTGTTTTACAGCCTCGGCACGCCGCTGACGAACGAACATTATCTCAACGCCACGCGCGGAAATTTATACGGCATCGAGAAATCGCCAACACAGGTGGGACCGTGGGCCTTCTCGCCGCGCACCGAGTTCGACGGCTTGTATCTGTGCGGCGCGAGCACGCTCAGTCATGGTGTGGCGGGCGTGACCCAATCGGGAATCGACGCGGCCAAGGCGGTGCTCAATTGCCGCACGCGCGATATTTTGACTCAACAAGGCGCGAGCCTGACATTTTTGCCATCGGAGGATGTATCCGCGTGGCCTGAGAATTTGAGGAGGAAGATGGAAAGAGGGGAGGTTGCGCGGGAGGATGAGGAGAGGGAAATATAGATATCCGATCCTTTTTGTTTGTCTTATAATTGGCGGTGATTGGAGCAGCTATGCCAAGAGATGGATATAAAAAAATCAATATCTTTATTGCAGCACCAAGCGATGTTGCAAACGAAAAAGCACGAATAATCTCTATCGTTGAGCAGTTAAATCATGGCTTGGCGGATGAACTCGGCATCATTCTTGAAGTCAAAGAATGGTCACAAGTTGTTCCCAGCATGGGACGTGGGCAAAAAGTTATTTTTGATCAATTACCTGTTAAACAATGGGATATTTTGATTGGTATTCTTTGGCTTCGTTATGGAACACCTTCTGGCGGGTCAAATCCAGAGCAATCGGGAACACATGAGGAATTCAACACCGCATATGAATGCTGGCAGAAGACTGGCAAACCTCGCATCATCTTTTATCGTTGTATAAGGTCACCGGAAGACGTAACTAAGATTGACACTGACTCGTTAATAAAAATAAACGCTTTCTTCAAGCAATTTGAGACTGGGGGTAAATATCAAGGTCTATACTCTACCTATGAAGCGATAAATGATTTTGAAAATCTTGTCCGCAATCATCTCGAAAAGATTTTGTTGGATTATAGTGAACAAGAACATAGCAAGGCAACAGTTCAAAATGATGACCATCCTCAAAAAGCACCTCAACCAATAGTAAATATCCTAAGTGATTATTATGACCAGGTTGATGACAGTTCCAAACGTCCGGGCATGATATATGGTGTTCCAACTGGTTTCATAGATCTTGACAGATTAACTAATGGCTTACAACCATCTAGTTTTTTGGTTGTTGCTAGTCAATCAAGCCAAAGTAAGACCAGTTTTCTGCTCTCAATCGCCAGAAATATTGCCTTGACTTATAAAAAACATATAGCAATCTTCCTGTCTCTTGGGATGTCGAACATGAAGATGATTAACCATTTGATTGCCCAAGAAACAGGAATTGATTCGCAACGCCTAAGCATTGGCAAGCTGACAGAAAAAGAGTGGCCTTTGTTTTCTCATGCTGTGGAGGTAATGGCAGAGGCACATCTCTTTCTTGATGATACGCCTGCACTTACTCTTAAGCAGTTAAGGGAAAAAAGCTATCAACTAACAGCGGACAATAAGTTGGATTTAATCATGGTGGACAATTTGCAATTTCTTCGTAGTGAGGAGAGTAATACACCCCCAAATGCAAAACCCAACTATCTCGACCTCAAGATTCTCGCTCATGAGCTGAACGTGCCAATTCTTGCGGGATTGCAATTGACAAGAAGTGCTCAAAGAAGAAACGATAAGCGACCTATTCTTTCTGATCTGCATGAATTTGGCTCATTGGAAGATATCGCTGATGTAATCATGTTTATTTATCACCCAGATATATACGAGAGAGTGGAAAACTCAAAACGCGATGTTGCTGAAATTATTGTTGCGAAACACAACTTTGGCTATGTTGGCTCAGTTGAATTGATGTTCCGCAGTGAACTGTATAAATTTGAAAATGCTACAACAAAAATATTTAAAGGTGAGTAAACGAGGAAGGAAACAGTTGTATTGAGTTTTGTAACGGATGCCGTTTGGTTGGGGGAGAGTCCGCGCGAGAGGGCACTCAACGGATTTTGTAACGGATGAACGGATGTTTGCTTGAATAGGCGAGAGTCCACGCGGGAGGGCTGTCAACGGACTCTGTCACGGACTCACGGGCGGGAACGAATAGTCCGCTTTGGTTGGGTGAGAGTCCACGCAGGATGCAATCCAAACCTGACATGTCTCCGCGAATCCGTGATTGATCGTGGTTCAAATCCACGTGAGCAAGCTGGTTAAAAGGGCCCGCCTAAGACATGTCAGGTTTTAGCAGTCAACGGACTCGCGGACGGGAAGGGCTGTCCGCTTTGGTTGGGGAATTATTCCTGCCCAAAATCCCTCAAAATGCTTTTTACTTGTTCTTTCAAAACGGGTAAATCTTCCTTTGCCGTGTTCCAAACCTTTTCGATGTCAACGCCGAAATAACCATGGATGAGTTTGTCTCGCAAAGCTCATCACGAGCCATAAATCACCTTCATTTCCTTCAATACTGTTTTGCGCATGTAAGGACTGATGGATGCTTCGGTAAGCAAATCTACTTTGCGCCCCAACGCCTCACTGAGCTCGCGTTCCAGCCGCACCATTGCCAGCAGACTTTTCCGCTTCGAGAAACGGACGAGCAGATCAATGTCGCTTTTTTTCTTCGCTTCCCCGCGCGCCATCGAACCAAAAACGCCGATCATGGAAACGTCATTTTGGCGGCAGATATTAATTAGTTGAGGCACGCTGAAAGGAAATGTTGCGGTAGTCATAGTATCTATATTTTACCTGTTAATTCCACTGAGGTCATTGTTGGCTTTCCGAAATCAGTGAATGCTTGCTTCAATGTCCGCAGGTCGTCAACGGACTCTGTCACGGACTCACGGATGGGAACGGACTGGTTGAGGGAGAGTCCATGCGGGAGCGAGGATGGTCAATGGGCGGCCCCTCCACTCCCGCCAAACGGGGAAGGCAGAGGGATTTTACAAATATCCCCCATGCTATAATCAGCATCATGGAAGTCGGTGATGTCCGTTTTTACAAGGAACGCTGGAAAGCCGTCGAGGAAATCGAACGGCAGGAGTTGCGTGCCCTGACACCAAAACGGAATTGGAACCATCTAAATTCCATCTTGCGGCGTGCAAAACGACTTGGAATTCGGCGGGGCGATGATGATGGGGAAATGGAAGTTTTCAACCGATGGGCAAAAATCCGAAAGTATTATGAACATGAAT
>JACRBH010000236.1 GCA_016234535.1 Chloroflexota bacterium | reverse complement strand
GCCGGTCTCACGATCATAGACATAGGATTTTTCATTGTCGAGCGTGGCGATAAAAATTTCAGTGGGGGGAAGCCTCACATACAGCACGCCGTTATCCATGCGCATGTCGCCGGGCTGCAACTTTTCCATATCTATGCCGGCGATCACAACGCCGTGCGCCACGAACAGCAGTTTATCGCCAAAAGCAAACCCAAACGTGCCCTGCCCCACTTCGGCGGTGATCACCTTTTCAATGCTGTATTGAATGGTCTCAAGGCGCGCAATTGCGCGAATCTCGTTGATATAAGTCACCGGGTCGGGTATGATTGTGGGCGTTGGGTTCAACAACTGCGAGACCTGGGTTTGCATGGAAGCATTGGCCTGCTGCAAACCCTCAAATGGCGCGGCGGCCGCATTCGCAGCAGCGGAAGCACTCTCACGAACGGTTTGTACGATAAAATATACCCCAGCCGCCAGTACCGCAAGGATCAGGATGGACATCATTGTATTAAACGTATTTTTCATAAAGTTCCTTTCTATTTCGCTTTATTATAGCAACTTAGCGCCATTGTGCGGCCACAAACTTGTAAGATGAAAAAACTCCTGCTCACACTCTCCCTCGCAATCCTTGGATGTTCGCTTCCGATTCAATTGAATCTGGGGACTTCCACACCGACTCCAACACCTGTGCAGTCGCCCACTCCCGCGCCGACGGTGACGCCTCCCGCCCCGCCCGAGCTTGGTACTGAACTAAATCCATTGATCCTCGCCCTGGCGCCTTCGGCCCATCCCAGCGCCGAATTGATCGCGGCGGGGGATGTCATCGCGGCGTTTATCGAAGAGCGCACCGGCTATAAAGTGGTGACCAATGTTCCAGCCAGCCAGAACGATCTCGTCGAATCATTGAATAAGGGCAACGCGCATGTTGTGTCGCTTTCACCTTTCGCGTATCTGCTTGCGCGCGAAGATGACTCAGTCACGGCTGTGCTGGCCAGCATTCGCGAAGGTGGAATGTTCTACGGCGCGCAGTTCATCGCCAACCGTGATAGTAACTTCCTTTCATATTATGATTCCGCGCGGGACGAAAACACCGCCGATGCCGCCGAAGCGCTGGAACAATTTCAGGGTAAAAAACCCTGCTGGACCGACGCCACTTCTCCCTCAGGGTATGTCGTGCCGCTCGGATTTCTGAATCAGGCCCGGGTCGGGATAAGAAGCGCGGCCTTCCTCGAAGGTCAACCGAGTGTGGTGCGCGCTGTCTATGCGGGAGACATCTGCGATTTTGGCGCAACGTTCATTGATGCGCGTCATTCGGCCTCACTGGAAGCCAATTACCCGGATGTGACCGAAAAAGTTGTCGTCATCTGGCGGGCGCCGAAAGTGATCCCGTACGAAAATGTTTCTATATCAAACCTGGTGCCTCTCGAAATTCGCCGCGTGGTCCAGCGCGCCTTCATTGACTTGATGCTCACGCCTGAAGGCAAGGCTGCAATTCAAACCGTATATGGCATGGACGAAATACAGATCGCCGATGATGCCATGTATGCGGACTTCGATTTTTACGTAAAGGCCTCCGGGCTAAATCTGGCGGAGTTGATCAAATAGAATTATGTCCATGTTCAAAAAAATCATAAAATTTATCTGGAAATTGGTAATCAACCTTATCGTGATCGCTTTGTTTGTACTGATCTTCCCCCAGTTGATCATTATTACTTACACTTCAGCGCACACTTTCACTGTTAAAAATGTTCCATCTGACCGTGTTGCCATCGTCTTCGGGGCAGGCCTGCGTTATGATGGGGCGCCCACCCCCATCCTGCAAGACCGTGTGCAGACTGCCGTCCAGCTTTATGAAAAGGGCAAGGTGAGCAAGATCCTGATGAGCGGCGACAACAGCTTTGTTGACTACAATGAGCCCGAAGCCATGCGCCAATATGCACTCAGCCTTGGGGTTCCCGATGAAGATATTACTTTGGATTACGCCGGCCGCCGCACGTATGATACCTGTTATCGCGCCAGATATATCTTTCAGGTGGAGTCGGCGATCCTTGTGACACAAAGTTTTCACCTGCCGCGCGCCATGTTTTTGTGCGACTCTCTTGGCGTCGCATCCAAAGGCGTACAGGCAAACAATATTTATTTCCGAAAGGTTTCACGCCTTATCTGGAACACACGGGAATTATTCGCCACCCTTCAGGCGGTTTGGGATGTGTATGTGGCAAAGCCGCTGCCGATCCTTGGTGAGCCTGAGCCGATCAAATAGGTGATTGAACTCGTAGTAACGACTTCAGTCGTTCGGCAATCTGTAAAAAGCGACTGAAAAAATGGAGAAGAAATAATGACCCGCGATGAAGCCCTTAGCCTTGTGCGTGAATTTGTAAAGAATGAAGGACTGGTACGCCACATGCTTTCGGTGGAAGCTGCGATGCGCTTCTATGCCGAAAAATATGGCGAGGATGTGGAACTATGGGGCGTGCTCGGTCTGCTGCACGATTTTGATTGGGAGATTCATCCAACGCTGGAGGAACATCCGCAGGCGGGTTCGGGGATTTTGCGCGAGCGCGGCGTGAGCGAAGACATCATTCAGGATATTCTCAGTCATGCCGATCATACCGGCGTTCCGCGTGATACCGTGCGCCGCAAGTCACTGTTCGCGTGCGATGAAGTGACCGGGTTAATTACCGCCGTTGCGCTCGTGCGTCCATCACGCTCGTTATACGATCTCGAAGCCAGTTCTGTGAAAAAGAAATGGAAGGACAAGGCCTTTGCTGCTGGCACAGACCGTGGCGAAATGGAACAAGCTGCAAAGGAACTCGGTGTGGAACTTTGGGAACATGTCGGCAATGTAATTACTGCCATGCGCAAGATCGCGCCGGAGCTGGGGTTGGTGGGGAACATTCAGCAATAGAATTGACCTGCCCTCCATCATTTATCAAAAGACTCATCACTCGGATGAGTCTTTTTGGTTACCAGCAATTCTCGTTGTGAGCATGTCGCTGCGAGGCGCTTTTGGTTTTTGCCGAAGCAGTCTCCTTATAACTGGGGGATTGCCTCGGGCTACCGCCCTCGCAACAACATGCTGAGAATTGCTGTTTGGTTACACCTCCACTTGACTCTGCACCTTTTCCAGTTTATACTTATTGAAAATGATTTTCATTAGCAAAAAGGAAAATGATGTCCGCTGAAATCTGGCTAACCCAACTGCATGAGAACGGCTACCGCCTCACCGACGCGCGGCGCATCGTGGTGGAAACGGTCGAAAAATCGGCGCGCGCGCTCACACCCATCGAGGTCTATGATATTGCGCGCAAAAAATATCGCGCGCTCGGTCTGGTCACGGTGTATCGCACGCTGGAAAAACTCGAAGAACTGCACCTCATTCAACGTGTGCATCAGCCGCTTGGATGTCAGGCTTTTATCTCGGCTGGCGAAGGCCATCAGCATTTGCTGCTCTGCCAAAATTGCGGGCAGGTGGCTTTCTTCGAAGGCGACGATCTGGATGTGCTGACGAAATCCATTGCAAAGAAAACAGGCTACCAAATTAGCGAGCACTGGCTGCAACTCTTCGGCCTGTGTGCGGATTGCCGCCCAATATAGTTTCAAATCCCTCACCAGACGGTGGGGGATAAAAAAGGATCATAAATGAAAAAGATTATCAATTCCATTATTGTCATGATGACGATCACGGCTCTTTTCCTAACCGGATGCGGGTCGGTCTCAACTGGCAGTGACAGCGCTTTGAGCGTTCTCACCTCAACAACCTTCCTGGCAGACATTACCCGCAACATCGCCGGTGACCGCGTTAACGTGGATTCCCTGCTGCCTGCCGGCACGGATCCGCATGCCTATCAACCTTCGCCGCAGGATATGGCAAAGATCGAAAAGAGCAGGCTGATCATCATCAACGGTGCGGGATATGAACAATTTCTTTTGAGCCTGATTGCCGGGGCTGAGAAAAATGTCATCGAGGCTTCAGCAGGCCTCAGTCCAAGAGAAGATGCGGAGCAGGGTGTCGATCCGCACATGTGGCTCGATCCAAATCTGGTCATCAGCTATGTTGAAAATATACGCAAGGCATTGGCGGAATATGATCCCGCCGGCGAGGCTGTTTACCAATCCAATGCAGATGTGTATGTTGCTCAATTACAGGAACTTGATGGCTGGATAAAAATGCAGGTTGAGCAAGTCCCAGCCGATAAGCGCTTGCTGGTGACCAACCATGAGGCGTTTGGCTATTTTGCGGATCGCTACAGTTTTGAAGTGGTCGGTTCAGTCGTTCCAAGTTTCAGCAGTAATGCCGCACCCTCCGCGCAGCAAATGGCGGGATTGATCGATGCCATCAAAAAACTCAAAGCCCCCGCCATCTTTTTGGATACAGCAGATAACAATACGCTCGCTGAGCAGATCGCTGATGAAACAGGCATCAAGGTAATAGATGATTTGCACCTGGAGTCATTAACTGAAGGCGCGCCTGCCGCGACTTACATTGACATGATGAAATATAATGTTTCAAGAATCGTGGAAGCGTTGAAGTAAATGTACCCTCACAGTAATCATCAACAAGATAAACCCATTCTCGATGTGCGCGATGTATCCGTGCGCTACAACGGACGTGATGCGCTTGAATCTATTAATTTTCATTTGCATGTTGGCGAACGCATTGCAGTTGTGGGACCGAATGGCGCGGGGAAAAGCACTTTGTTCAAGGTTGTCTCCGGTGTTTTGCAGCCTAACAGCGGTGAAGTGACCATCTCCGGTTCAAAACCGACAGTCCATAGCTGCATTGCATATATTCCGCAGCGCAGTCAGGTGGATTGGCGCTTCCCCGTCAGCGTGGCTGATGTAGTGATGATGGGCCGCTCCGCCAAGCTGGGCCCGCTGAACTGGCCGAAGAAGCAGGATTGGAATTTTGTAAATCACGCGCTTGAAACGGTCCAGATCAGCAATCTTTCAAAAAGGCAGATCAGTCAATTATCCGGCGGACAGCAGCAGCGCATGTTCATTGCGCGCGCTCTCGCTCAGGAAGCTGAGTTAATGTTAATGGACGAGCCGTTGACAGGCCTCGACACGCCCGCTCAGGAGGGTCTGCTTGATTTGCTGGATACCCTGCGCGAACAAAAGGTCACTGTAATGGTTGCGACACATGACCTTGAACAAGCCGCAAAGCATTTTGACCGTATCATGTTGTTGAATAAAAAGATCGTGGCATTTGGCGACCCCGAAAGCGTTTTGCACTCGGAAAATTTATTGTCCGCTTATGGCGGGCGTTTCCGTACGGTGGAAGGAAAAGATGGCTTGTTAGCCGTTGATGACTCCTGTTGCGATGAAGGGGAACACGATCATGTTCATTAACTGGTTGGTGGAGCCACTTCAATACGAATTCATGCAGCGTGGAATGATCGCGGCTGTGCTGGTTGGAATTGTTTGCGCTGTTGTCGGCACGTATGTTGTGTTGCGCGGAATGGCATTCTTTGGCGATGCGCTTGCGCATACAATTCTCCCTGGAATCGCGATTGGCTACCTCATCACGGGCGGCGCGCGCGATACTTTATTTTGGTGGGCATTGGGAACAGCCGTCATTGCAGCTTTGGGCATTGGAGCAATCAGCAAGCAGGCCGAGATCAAGGAAGACACGGCCATTGGCATTATCTTTGCCGGAATGTTCGCGCTCGGCATCGCACTGATCTCCACCGTTCGAAGTTACGCCGTGGACTTGAGCCATTTCCTGTTCGGTGATGTGCTGGGCGTATCCGCACAAAGCTTGTGGCTGATCGTCATCTTCGGAGCGATTGTCCTGCTGATAATCGGCGCGTTCTACAAGGAATTTCTCACGCTGTCATTTGACCCCATTCTCGCAGCGACGCTTCGCCTGCCCGTGAATTTGCTCAACAATCTTTTGCTGGGACTCATTGCTGTGACAGTTGCCGTCTCCCTGCAAACCGTCGGCGTGGCGTTGATGGTCGCCATGCTCGTCACCCCTGCTGCGACAGCCTATCTACTCACAAACCGCCTTCCTATGATGATGTCACTTTCGGCGTTCTTCGCCGCACTATCAGGCGTGATCGGTTTATATCTTTCCTATTACCTAAGTATCGCGTCTGGCGCGGCGATCGTGCTGACCGCGACAACATTTTTCGTAATTGCGTTTTTATGGAAGAGAATCAAGGTGGGGTGATTTTTCGAGCGGCAAAGAAATAGTTCACAGATCGAGCGGAATGCAGACTTTAGTCTGCAATTTTATAGAGGCAAAGCGGACTGAAGTCCGCGCTCCGGAGCAAATTCGCGATTTACTGAAATTATACAAATCTATCATTAAAAATCTGCGCAATTTGTTCAATCTGCGGATAAATTTTGTTACATCGTATCGCATAATTTGGTAAACAGAAAATTCGATTTCCCTTCGCAATTTTCGATAATAAGTTTACAAAATTATGAGACAAGCGATAGAATACAGCCCATGCAAAACAAAACCGCATTCACCCTCAGGTTTCTTTCCCTCTTTCTTCTTTTCATATTGATTTCCTGCTCTTCTGTTGCCCCCATTCCGACCGCCACATCCACCGCCATAACTCAATTATCTACACCGACGATTCCACCAATACCGGCATCCACGCTCACGCCGACAGCGACAATCGTCCCTGCGATGGAGCGCGCCCAATACACGCTGAACACAACCATTGACTATGACGCGCACACCGTTACAGTGGACGAGACCATTCACTATCCCAACCACACGGGTAACCAGCTCAACGCGCTGGTCCTCGCCGTGGTTCCCAATCTCTGGGTGGATAGTTTCAACCTCGGCAGCATCTCGATTGACGGCACGCCGATCACAACCTATTCCATTAAAGGTCAAAGAATGGATATTGCATTGATATCCTTTCTCAAGCCCGAAAGTGCATTGACTATTAACCTGCAATTCACACTCGCTCTTCCATTCGCAGAACAGGAGGACCCGAACATTTCCCGCCCGCGCATTTATGGATACACTGACCGCCAACTGAATCTCTCGAACTGGTATCCATTCGTTGTGCCTTATATAAACGGTGAATGGATATTGCATGAGCCCTGGTATTACGGTGAGCATTTGGTTTACGATGCGGCCGATTATGAAGTAGATCTCAAATTTGCCGACCCAGCCACAGCGCCGGTCGTGGCCGCGAGCGGATTCCCCGAACAGCAGGAAGATTCCATCCGCTACACCATCAGTTCGGCGCGGGCGTTTGCCCTATCCGCCAGCCGCGAGTTTCAAGTCTCGGCCTCACAATTTGGGGATGTGACGGTTTCCAGCTACTACTTCGCCTTCAACGAGGCGGCGGGGCAGGCCGCATTGCAAGCCAGCGGAGAGGCGATACAGGTTTTCAGTGAGCGCTTCGGGCCATATCCGCATAAGACCCTGTCACTCGTCATGGGTGATTTCAACGATGGAATGGAATACTCGGCGTTCTTCTTCCTCCCGCGTGACTTTTACAGCCTGTATGATGGAACGCCAGCCAACTATCTCACCTTTGTTGCCGCGCATGAAACGGCGCATCAATGGTGGTTCGAACAGGTCGCCAGTGATCAGGCCTTACAGCCCTGGGTGGATGAAGCCCTGGCCACATACTCGGAGCGAATCTATTACGAGGCTGTTTATCCCGACCTTGTCAGTTGGTGGTGGACCTACCGCATTGATTTTTATAAACCGGATGGCTTTGTGGATATCCCAGTCTATGAGGGCCAGGGATTCAGAACCTACACCAACGCGGCGTATTTCCAGGGCGCGCATTTCCTCGAAGACCTGCGCGCCAGGATCGGGGATGAAAACTTCTTCTCCTTCCTTCAGGATTATCTGGCGCAGAGCCGCGGCAAAATTGTCACCGCCGCAGATTTCTTCCGCATCCTGCGCGAACACACCAATGCAGATTATTCAGACCTCATCCGCCAATACTTCCAAAACGTATATTGATGAAAAACCATTCCCGCCTATTTTGCGTTACGCAGTTCATATTACTCCTGACGCTTCTTTCAGCCTGCGCGTCACCAGCCCCTGCAGTGCCCGACTTTCCACAATTCATTCTGGTCACACAGGACCCGAACGCATCGCCAACCTCCACGCCTTTTCAGCCCTCGGGATTGATCGTTACGGATGTACCCTCATTCACGCCGGTGCCGCCAACACAAGTCCCCACGCAGACGTTCACTCCGCTTCCAGCTTCGCCGACAACTGATCCTGCGACGACAGCAGTGTCTACGCCGGGAAATTCCTCGCGCACAAACTACATCCTGTATGCAACACTGGACTTCACCGCCCACACACTCAGCGTGGATGAGACCATCCGTTATTACAACAATACCGGTGCGGCGCTATCAGACATTTTCCTGTCTGTTCAACCGAATTTATATGGCAACGTTTTTATCCTGAATTCGATATCACAAGATGGCGCTGCGCTAACAACATTTGCGCTCAACGGTCAACGCCTTGGCTTGAACCTGCCTCAGCAACTTCAACCGGGTTCGGCCACCACATTGACTCTTAGCTTCAACCTCAACATCCCCGCAAAATCATCCACTGGAATCTTTGGTTATGACTTCAATCAGGTCAACCTCGTGGAGTGGTATCCGATGGTTGTGCCACGCGACGCGAATGGCGGCTGGATTTTGCATGATCCCATATCCTATGGCGAACATCTTGTTTATGACTCATCTGACATCGAAGTAAATCTCAAAACGGATTCAGATGTGATCGTCGCGGCGAGCGCGCCCTCCGAGCCAAATGGCGAATGGACACGTTATCGCCTGTATGGCGCGCGCACGTTTGCAATGTCAGCCAGCAACGAATTCATTATGACAGATACAGCCGTCGGCGATGTAGTGATCCGCTCCTATTATTTCGATGGCTATCAAGCTGCGGGTGATGCAATGCTGTTTGCGGCGATGCAGGCTGTCAGCATCTACTCCGCGAAATTTGCGCCTTATCCATATCAGACACTGTCCGTGGTGCAAACGGATATTCACGATGGTCAGGAATATGATGGATTGGTAATGCTCGCAACCGATTTTTACGGGGAGTACAGCGGCGGCGCGCGGAACAATCTTACGACAATCGGTGTGCATGAGATTGCGCATCAATGGTGGTTTGGGCTGGTGGGCAACGATCAGGCGCTGGAGCCGTGGCTCGATGAGGCCATGTCAGTTTACAGTGAACACATTTTTTACGAATTCAACTATCCGGGCCAGGTCAATTGGTGGTGGCAATTTCGTGTGGATTATTTCAAGCCGGGCGGCTATGTGGATACATCCATTTATAACGGCGGCACATTCCGAACTTATACGAACGCAGTTTATTTAAACGGCGCGCATTTTATAGATGACCTGCGCGGGCGAATGGGGGATGACGCTTTCTTTGCCTTCCTGAAAGATTACGCCTCGCGTTATTCGCGCGGCCAGGTGACCTCGGCAGGCTTCTTCGCCACAGTCCGCGAACACACCAACGCAGACATCAGCGACCTAATCGCGGAATATTTCTCCGGTTCTTATTAACTCACCTTACACAGTCCGCCTGTAGCGCGACATTTATGTCGCCCATTTTGCGAGATAAATCTCGCGTTACCGCGTAAGGTGAATTATTAATAGTGACCTTATGCAGTGTCGCCCTAAGCGACAAGTTTTTCGCAGGAAAGATTTCCCAACTACCTGCCGTCTAGCTATTTGTAACTACAAAGGTTACAAATATGAACACAAATCAACGTTTTGCCATTTCCATCCATGCCCTCACCCTGCTCGCAGCGAGCAAGGATCCTCTCACCTCGGAGAGTATTGCCAGCAGTGTGGATACCAACCCGGTCGTGATTCGCCGCATGATGGCGAGTCTGCGCGAGCATGGATTGGTGAAATCAAAGCCCGGCGCTCATGGCGGCTGGAGATTGTTACGCGAGCCGCAAAAGATAGGTTTGAGCGAGGTATATCAATGTCTCAGCGAAGATGATGTGCTTTCCATTCACAGCCACCCGAACAAGAATTGTCCGATAGGCGGGAAAATCAAAGGTGTTTTGCAAAAGGTGTTTGGCGAGGCGCAGGTTGGGCTGGAGAATGCATTGGGCACTCATACGATTGCAGATATTTTGGAAGATGTGCGTGCGAGAGCGTGATGGTGGAATGCAGACTTCAGTCCGCAATTCACATAGCGCATGTAATTGGCAACCACACAACCACCAACTAAAAGACTATGAGACCCTACACTTTCATCAACGTCGCCGCGACGGCCGACGGAAAAATTGACACCTTCGAGCGCAAAGGCGCAGCCATTTCATCCAGGCACGATAAAGATCGCGTGGATGAATTACGCGCAGGCGCGGATGCGATCATTGTCGGGGGGCGAACGCTCCTCGACGAAAGTCCCAAGCTGACGGTTAAGAGCGAAGCGCTGCGTGAGGGCAGAGTCAGGCGCGGGATGCCGCCGAATCCCATTAAAGTAGGAATCGTCTCCAGCGCAGACATTCATCCAGATTCGGATTTCCTAAACGCCGGTCCCGCGCGCATCGTAATATTTACAACAAATCGCACGTCAAAGGAACAAGTTGATTTTTTGCGCGGGCGGGATGTGGAAGTCTTCATCCACGAATCGGAACGCGTGGACCTTTCACAGGCTCTTGAAAAGTTATATGAACTCGGCGCGCGGCGCGTGATGATCGAAGGCGGCGGTACGATCAACTTTGAATTTTTGCGGGCCGGGCTTGTGGATGAATTAATGATCTACGTCGCGCCGATGATTTTTGGCGGCGGCAACGCGCCCACACTTGCGGCCGGTACTGGACTTTTACGAAACCAGGCCATTACGTTGAAATTGGAAAACGTCGAAACTCATGAAGACGGCGGAATATTATTACATTACAAATTGTGAGGAAACCATGACTACATCAACACATGAACAGATCAAACTTATGCTGGAGGAAAATTCCTGCGAAGGATGTGAAGGCATTAACAGAAATTTTATCTGCGTGCATATTGAAGCGATTGCTGAACTGCCTTCGCGCTTTGGCGATTTTCATATTGTCGCATTTTCAAATAATCAGGATGGAAAAGAACATGTTGCAATTATTAAAGGCGAGGTGTTTGGCGCGGAGGATGTGCCCGTGCGCCTGCACTCCGAATGTTTAACGGGCGATGTGATCGGTTCGCTGCGCTGTGATTGCCGCGACCAGCTCGAAGCCGCGTTGAAGAAAATCGGCGGGATGGACAAGGGCATTGTTTTATATCTGCGCCAGGAGGGACGCGGCATCGGGCTGATCAACAAAGTCCGCGCGTATAGTTTGCAGGATCAGGGACTGGATACGGTCGAAGCAAACCTCGCGCTCGGCTTCCGCGATGACGAACGCGATTATGCCGTCGCCGCGCATATGCTTCATTCGCTCCAGGTGCAATCCATCCGCCTGATGACCAACAACCCGAAGAAGATCGCCCAGCTTGAACAATACGGCGTGAAGGTCAATGAGCGTATTCCGCATATTTTGCCGAGCAATGAACATAACCGTTTTTATCTCGAGACCAAAGCCGCCAAGTCAGGTCACATGATCGACTTCCGCGGCAAGCAGCATCTGGAAGAACAAAGCGATATGACAATTGTTGAAGGCATGGAAGAGATAATGATGAAGGATAAAGGATGAAGGATGAAAAGAAAGTCGTTGTTATCACGGGCGCAACGGGTGTTCTTGGAAATCTGGTCGCGAAAACTTTCGCTGAACGCGGACACAATATTGCACTGCTTGCCAAAGACCAAAATAAATTGGATTTCCTCGCCCTTGATTTGAATTTGCCCACTGAGCGACTCTACACCCAAACCATTGACCTGCTCGACGGGCCGGCGGTTCATGACTCAGCCGAAGCTGTTCATTCCAAATTTGGCAGTACACACGCTTTGGTACATCTCGTCGGCGGCTGGATGGGCGGCAGGACTATTCCAGAGTCTTCCAAAGATGATTTCGAATCCATGCTTAATCAACACGTCTGGACCACGTTTCATTTGCTCCAGGCATTTGTTCCGCACATTGCCGCAAGCGGGTGGGGAAGAATTATCATCGTATCCAAGCCCGAGACAGTGAATCCCTCTCCAAAGACGGCATTGTACACCGCCGCAAAATCTGCGCAGGAAAGTTTGGTGTTGACTTTGGCGGAGGAATACAAAGCCAGCGGATTGACCGCAAATGTAATCCACGTGAAATCGATTGACACCAAAGGCATCGCGCTGCGCGAGGGAACAACGCCCGCAGAAATTGTCTCTGCCATGACCTATCTTTTTTCAGATGAAGCGGGGAAAGTGAATGGGGCAAGAATTCCGTTATACTAGCGGGATGCAAAGCCAATTCATCGCCACAAATAATATCAACCTGCATGTCATGACCGACGGACCCGAAAACGGGACGGCGGTCATTTTATTGCATGGGTTTCCTGAATTCAATTACGGCTGGAGGAATCAAATCTCGGCTTTGGTGGAGGCGGGATTCCGCGTGATAGTCCCAGATCAGCGTGGATACAACCTGTCAGCCAAGCCGAAAGGCATATCCGCTTATGATGTGGATATTCTCGCAAAGGACATCGTCGGCTTGTTCGATCATTTTGGAATTCAAAAGGCGCGGCTCATAGGTCACGATTGGGGCGCGGTCGTCGCATGGACAGTCGCCATCAAGCATCCTGAACGTTTGGAAAAGCTCGCCATCCTAAATGTGCCTCACCCGGATGTGATGACGGAATTTGTGCTGAACAATTCTGCGCAGCGAAAGAAATCCTGGTATGTTTTCTTCTTTCAAATCCCCTGGCTTGTGGAATGGATACTGGGGAAAAACAATTTTGAATATCTGACGCGCATGTTGACACAGTCAGGCCGCAAGGGCTCTTTTTCAGAAGCAGATATCATTGAATATAAAAAAGCCTGGTCACAAAAAGGCGCGTTGACCGGAATGATCAATTGGTATCGCGCGGCAATGCGTCGCGGATTGCGTTATACGTTTGGCAAAAAGTCACCGGCGCGGCGGGTGCATGTTCCCACAATGATGTTATGGGGCAAGCACGATATTGCGCTCAGTTCCGAAATGGCGCAGCCATCCATTGATTTGTGCGATGAGGGTGAGTTGACCTTCTTTAACAAGTCTACGCATTGGGTGCAGCACGATGCCAGCGATGAAGTAAATCGAAAACTGATCGAGTTCATGAGATAACTGCGAGAGTGCGGCGCACCTATTTCGACAGGAAAGATTCCATCGAGAAGATTTCCCTGATTAATGAGAAAATTCCACCCGTCAGGTGCGGCGCACCATATAAATTTTCGAGATAACCCATGCCGATTTTCGCCATTGTTCTGCTTTTCTTTTCCGCCTCCATGCATGCGCTATGGAATTTTTTACTTAAAAGCTCGGACGAAAAATATATCGCAATGGGCTGGCAGGTGATTCTGAGCGGACTCTTCTCTCTGGGATTCATCTTCTTTACCGGGTTACCTCCGCGTTCCATGTGGGGGTTTGCAATTATCAGCATGATCCTGGAAGCGATCTATTTCATTTTGCTCTGCATTGCCTACAGCGACCATGACTTTTCACTCGTCTATCCCATTGCGCGCGGAGCAGCTCCGGCCTTGCTGGTGCTATGGTCTGCGATATTTCTGCGCGAACAACTGACAGTTGGCGGGTACATCGGCCTTGCCCTTATCACAGGCGGCATGATCGTAATCGGCGCCACCACGTTGATACAAAGCAATGGCGAAAAGCCGCATCTGCGTGGAATCCTCACTGCCTTATCGGTGGCGTTGGTCATTTCGATTTATACATTCATTGATGGAACAGCCGTAAAAAATGGACCCGCCCTGTCATACGGACTGTCCATGTTCGTGATGGTCCCGTTTGTGACCACACCGTATCTTGCGCGCCGTTACGGATGGAGTCACTTTACGGATATGTGGAAGAAAAACAAAGGCTATTTATTACTTGGGGGTGTGCTGGGGCTGGTGGCTTACATGCTTGCGCTGTTCGCCTACACTTTCGCGCCGCTGAGTTACTCGGGCGCGATCCGTGAGGTCAGTGCGGTGATCGGAGCCTTCCTCGGCTGGAGATTTCTGAAAGAGGAAATGGGCGGAGTCCGCGTGGTGGGATCAGTCATCGTATTTACAGGGGTGATGGTGATCGCGATTTTCGGATGACGCCTCTCATACGGTTATTGTTCACACTGCAAACTGAGCGATCACTCCTGCGATCAACATGATCTGACCAAGGTGATATGCTGCGATGTTGTAGATGCGTCCCTGTTGAATGGGGGAGACAAATTTATTCCACGCAAGAATAATATCCGATATGTAGAACACGAACGCGCCGCCGCTGACCAACAGCGCCGCATTTGCATCCCACGAGATATCCATCAATTTCATCATCGCGGACAGCAACATGATCGAGATGACCGTGCTGTAAACAATGATTGGCGTCCGCATACGAGTCTGTCCCCTGGAAGCAAGGGCATCCAAAATGCGGCGGATGATCCGCGCTCCACCCAGGCTGACCATGACAGCAAAAACGATTCCCCAAAGGGAAAACTCAGGCAGCGGAATGTTGAACCCGATCACATAGGCCACATGCGCCAATAGAAAGGCAGCCAGCCCAAAAAGGAAGAAGCGATCGAGCGAGATCATTAACAGGACATCTCCCACGGCCGAGAGGATGAGTCCCAGCCCAAACCAAAGCGATGCGCCGTTCAATCCGACAGATGTCCACAACCAAAGGAAAAGGACAATTACTACCCCGGGCTTGGCGATATATTCCAACCTCGGCCAGTTTTTCCACAAGGCCAGCGACTCAAGCGCGGCAAACAGGATTGCGAGTAGAAGAAAAATATTCATAAAAGACTCCCGCGCAATATCGTACCATTAATAACTCACCGTACGAAAAAAGTTGGATTGCGGACTTTAGTCCGCTTCTTGCCGAAAACGCGGACTAAAGTCCGCAGTCCGAACAAAAAAATAGGCTTCTCGAAGAAACCTGCATAAAGTGAGTTACTGACGATGCGCAGTCCAGCCTGTAGCGCGACATTTATGTCGCCCATTTTGCGAGACTGCGAAGCGTCTCGCGTTACCACGTAAGGTGAGTGAGTTAATAAAAAGAGCGTGAGTCAGTATGAGACTCACGCTCAAGATCAAATTTGACTTTGGTTGTACTGCTTATTCAAACCGCTGCAACGCCTTGTAAATTGCATTTGCGCCAAATTCAACCGCCGCGGCAGGGATGCGTTCATCTGCGGCGTGGATGGTGGCTGTGAAATTAAAATCTTCCGGCAGGGTCATGGGTAAAAAGCCATAGGTCTGAATGCCGAGGCGTGAGAAAAACCGTCCGTCGGTGACGCCGCTCAAAAGGAGTGGGATCGGCGTCCCGTTCGGGTCGGCTTCACGCAGAATCCGCGCAAACATGTCAAAGAGACGCATATCCGGTTCGGACGGGCCCAGGTCAAATTTAAGCACTTCGATCTCCACTTCATTGCCGACGATATGCTTTAGTTCCCTGACCATATCACCTGGGCCAAAGCCCGGCAGCAGACGTCCATCCAGTTCAACAGACACTTCGCTTGGAATAACGTTCACCTTGCTGCTTCCCTGCAGGATCGTCGGGCTGACCGTATTCCGCACCAGCGGATTGAATATCCGCGCGCGATCACCGAGCAGGTTTAGCACACCATTCGCCAGCGAGGGATTTGTCAATTGCTTTATGATCGCGCCGTTGACTCCGCCCATCGCCGATCCCATCGCCTCGAACATCAGCCGCGCAGGCGGAGTGACATGGATGGGCATGGGGTTTTCATCCAACTTGCGCAGGAAATGGGAAAGCTTCGCCATCGCGCCGCCGCGAATCGGCATCGAACCGTGTCCGCCCTGACCTCGGGCTGTGACCTTCATCCAGCAGATTTGCTTCTCTGCGATCATGATCGGATAAAAACGTTTCTTCCCGACATACAATGAAAAGCCGCCAAACTCGCCGATGGCATAACGAATTCCCCTGAATAATTCGGGGTGCTGTTCAACCAAAAAAAGCGCGCCATCGTCTCCGCCGGCTTCTTCGTCCGTCACAATGGCAAGGACGACATCACCGGGCAGTTTCGCCCCTTCCACTTTGGCGCGCAGGAAGGCCGCCAGCATCATCGCCACGCCGCCTTTCATATCGAGCGCGCCGCGTCCCCATACAAATCCATCCACCAGTTTTCCTTCAAACGGCGGATGCTGCCACTTTTGATTTTCGGTTGTGACCACATCAACATGACCATAAAGCAGAAGGGGAGGGACTTTGCCTTGACCGGGCAGCCGCGCGATCAGGTTGGGACGATTCGGCGTTCGCGCCAGGACCGTTGACTCGATCCCGGCTTCGGTGAGAAGTCCGCGAATGAAGGCAATGCACGCCGCCTCATTCCCCGGCGGATTGGTGGTATCAAACTGAATCAACTTTTGCAATAATTCCACTGGATTTTTGTACGCGGGTGTTTGATTCATGTTCTCTCTCCTTAACCTGAATGAAACCATTTTAGAACAAACCGATATACATTGCAAGAATCAGAAAGAGCGAACTTCGGAAGACGTTCGCTCTCACTGATCACTGATTACTTTTTACTCATTACTGGTCACTGCCCTTACCCATGCCTGCTCATAAACCTTTCCATACGGCGCAAGGCCTCCTCGATCTGACTGTATTCGGTCGCATAACAAGCGCGGACGAAACCTTCTCCGCCGGGGCCGAAGGCATTGCCCGGCACAACTGCCACGCCTTCCTCTTTCAACAAGGTTTCGGCGAAAGTCTCATCGTCCATGCCGGAGGCTCGGATGTTGGGAAATGTATAAAAAGCGCCGCGCGGTTCAAAGGTCGAGAGACCGAGGCGGTTGAGTCCGTCAACCAATAATCTTCGGCGGCGGTCATATTCCGCGACCATATCCTGCACGTGCGGCTCACCCGTCTTCAAGGCTTCTATCGCGGCATCCTGGGCAGTCGTCGGCGCGGACATGATCGTGTATTGATGAATCCGCACCATGCCTTGAATGATGTCCGCAGGGCCGCAAGCGTAACCGATGCGCCAGCCGGTCATGGCGTAGGCTTTTGAAAATCCGCCAAGCAAAATTGTGCGGCGCTTTAGATTCTCGTCCAAAGCGGGGAAGCAGACATGCTCGAAGTCATAAACAAGGCGGTCATAGATTTCATCCGAGACAACGATCAGGTTATATTGTTCCGCGATCTTTCCGATCTCGAGCATCACTTCGCGCGGAGCGACAGCGCCGGTTGGGTTGGACGGGTAACCGATAAAGATCACCTTCGTGCGCGGCGTGATGGCCTTGCGAATATCATCGGGATCGATGGTGAAATTGTTTTCAAGACGCGCGGGGATTTCAACCGGCACACCGCCAGCCAGGATTACCTCAGCCTGATACGAAACAAAACACGGCGTGGGAATGATGACTTCATCGCCCGGTTCCAATACCGCAGTGAAGGTAAGATACAACGCCTCTGAAACACCCACCGTTGCAACCACTTCCGTTGCCGGATCATATTTAACTTTATAAAGCCTTTGCAGATTATCCGCGATACCCTGACGCAATTCCGCCTTTCCATGATTGGACGTGTAATGCGTCTCGCCATTTTGTAATGAGCGAATGCCCGCATCGAGGATGGGCTTTGGGGTGGTGAAATCCGGTTCGCCGATGCCCAACGAGATCACATCCTTCATCGTCGCGACAATATCAAAAAACTTGCGAATACCGCTGGGCTTTAACCCAGCCACCCTTCTTGCGAGTCTTTGTACTTCACCAATTTCCTGCATCGAGCCTCCTATACTTTATATGGGCTGAACGTGCCAATCGTCTGAAACTTCCTGATATGTTAATTCAAAAGCCGAACCATCTATCGTTTTTACACGGAACCCTTTTTCACCGGGCCCACGCCAGCGCGCAAAAACTTCCGCGATCTCATAGCGGCTTCCCTGCCACATTAAAGAAAGCGGCCTTTCCGCATATTCCGTATCTGACCTGCATTCCACTGTTTCCATAGTTAAAAAATAGGACAAGATAAATCCTGCCCTACAGATTGACCGAACTCGTATCGCTGATATTCAACCGCATAACGTGACCATCGCCTCGCGCCTTCACTTTGGCCTGCCTGCCGATCAACGAGCGACTCAGCGCCGCATCCTTGATCTCACAACCCGCCTCGACGATACTCTCTGCAATTTGAGAATTTTCTATCTTACAGTTTGCGCCAATCGAAGCGTACGGCCCAATGGTCGAATTGCTTATCTCCGCAGTGGCGTCAATAAATGATGGGTCAATCACCTTGACCTGTGTACCTGTATACTTATTTACCTGTTTACCTGTTTTTTCCAGCAACACCTTATTCGTATCCAGCGTCGCCTCGATCGTGCCCGTATCCAGCCACGTGCTGATCTCATTCGTGCGGACTTTTGCGCCATGTTCGATCATCACCGTGATCGTATCCGTCAGGAAGTATTCGCCTTTGAGCATGATTCCGCGTTCCATTTGTTCATCGATGGCGGCCAGAAGTTTTTCAGAACTCTTGAAGTAATAACACCCAACCACCACAAGGTTATTGTCCAGGTTTTGCGGCTTCTCGATGAAGCGGGTCACCCAGCCTTCGCTGTTCAACTCCGCCACCCCAAACCGGCGCGGATCGGGAACGGGCATCACCCACGCCACACCATCCGCCGACTCTTTGCCGAGGAAGAAAAAATCTGTTTCCATGAGCGTATCTGAAAAGCAAACGATCATTGGACCGCTCAAATATTCGCGCGCCAACCCCAGCGCATGAGACTGTCCCTTCATTTCATGCTGCACAACGAAATGAGCTTTGAGGTTTGGGTAGTGTTCTTTGATGAAAGGCGGAATCTGCATCTCGCCCAAATACGGGCCGAGGATGAAAACATATTCCGTATTTTCAGGGTCGGGCAGAGTCTTGAACATATCCAGCAGATGCTCAAGCGAGGTCTTGCCCGCCACGCTGACGAGCGGCTTGGGCTTGCTCCACGTATGCGGACGCATACGGGTTCCCCAGCCTGCCATGGGGATGACGATTTTCAGGGTTTCAGTCAAGGAGTGTCTCCGGTGAAAGATTTCATTGGTATTTTACCAATGAAATGCTGAGGGAATGCTTAGTTTTCGCGGTGTCAAATGTCACCATTCACCATATTGCGGAACAGTGCCGCCCGCCAGAACTTCATCCAGCCGAAGGCGGTGCGAAGAGTAAACATCATCGGGCAGCCCATTGAGTGGAAAGGCGCGCACTTCCGCGATCTCGCCATCCGGCTGGCCGGTTAGCGTAAAATCCCTGCAAATAAACACAGACGTATGGTCAGTCTTCCATTGTACGAAACTTGTGTACACGCCCATCAAGGTCACTTCGCCCAGCTCCGCGCCTGTCTCTTCAAACGCTTCGCGCCGCGCGGCCTTCTCAAGCGTCTCACCGCGTTTTAGTCCGCCGCCGGGCAGAAACCAGCCGGGGATGTAGGTATGGCGCACAAGCCAGACTTTGTTATCTTGAATCATCATCACCCGCACCCCCGCCCGAATGGGACGAAATAGAAAGCAATAAGTTTTGAACCCGAGATAAAGAAATCGGATGAGCATTTACGAATGACCCAAAACAGGATGCGGGCGATATGGCTCTTCGAGCTGCTTGATCTCTTCGTCTGATAGTTTGATCTCCATTGCGGCAATGGCCTGATCCAAGTGCTCGATCTTGCTCGACCCGATAATGGGTGCGGCGATATGGGGTTTGCTCAACACCCAGGCCAATGCGATCTGCGACCCGGTTACATTATGCGCCTTTGCGATCTCCTGCGCCCGCCCCGCCACCGTGAAATCCTCCTCGCGGAAATACAAATCATTTGCAAACGGGTCGCTGTTCGCGCGGACGCTCTCACCGCCGCCCCCGCGTTTGCGGTCACCCGCGAAGAATCCACGCGCCATGGGGCTCCATGGAATCAACCCAATGCCCTGATCCCTGCACAGCGGAATCATCTCACGTTCCTCTTCACGATAGACGAGGTTATAGTGATTCTGCATCGAGACGAATTTTGTCCAGCCGTTCATTTCAGAGACATGCAGCGCCTTCATGAATTGCCACGCAAACATGGACGAAGCGCCGATATAGCGTGCCTTGCCCGCGCGCACAACATCGTTCAATGCTTCCATCGTTTCTTCGATGGGCGTGTTGTAATCCCAGCGATGGATCTGATACAGGTCAACATAATCCATTTGCAGGCGTTTGAGCGACTTATCAATTGAATCCATGATGTGCTTGCGCGAGAGACCGCGGTCGTTCACATCATCGCTCATTGTCTGATAAACCTTGGTGGCCACCACAATATTTTCGCGTTTTACATCTTTGAGCAAATTACCGGTAACTCGTTCGCTCTCCCCAAGCGAATAAACATCGGCTGTGTCGAAGAAATTAATTCCAGCCTCAAGCGCGCGCTGAACAAAAGGTTTTGCATCTTTCTCTTCCAATATCCACTCCCGCCATGATTTCGAACCGTAGGTCATCATCCCCAAACACAAACGCGAAACTTTTAAACCAGTTTTACCGAGATTAACGTATTGCATGGGGACTCCTCTATGTCATTGCGAGGAGGGTGCTCGTCCCGACGAAGCAATCCCAAATTAAGTAGGGGATTGCTTCGGGCGAAGAACACCGCCCTCGCAACGACATCAAATGATAGTGAGATTTGCGAGACTTGCAGCCAAGCGCTTTAGCCCAACAGATTTG
>JACRBH010000235.1 GCA_016234535.1 Chloroflexota bacterium | reverse complement strand
CGATGATGACTGCGAGGATGGTCATGCGGCGGCGTGTGTGGGGTGCTTCGTCTTCTGCCATATTGGTTCGATTATAATCGAACCTGTCGCTTGTCTCATAAATAAGTAAACTTTGGCTAAAATTGCGAGAAACAATTGAAGCTTGGTTCACTAAATTCAGTAAATCACAGATTAAGCGGAATGCAGACTTTAGCCTGCAGTTTTACGGAGGCAAGCGGACTGAAGTCCGCGCTCCGGAGCAAATTCGTTATTACAGGACATACTCTCTTTGATTCCCCGTCACTTGCGTATTTCAGGCTTCCTTTCATATCGCGACCCCATTGAATTGGATTTTGATTCGTTCAACCTGGCCTGCATCTCTGGTTCTAACGGCGCGGGAAAATCGTCCCTGTTGGATGCGATCACTTGGAGTCTGTTCGGCGAATCACGCGGAAAAAGCACGGACGTTATTAATTTAAATCAGGATGTAAAAGCCGCGGAAGTTGCGCTGACGTTTGAGTATGAAGGCAATGTGTTCCGTGTGCAGAGAACATTACCGCGCGGAAAAAGTACGGTGCTTGAGTTTCAGGTATTGGACGATGGACAGCGGACAGTGGACGGTCTGCGGTCTATCGTCGACGGTCAAGCTGCATGGCGTCCGCTTACCGAGAAAACGACTCGCGATACTCAGGCGCGGATCGAGCAGACACTTCGGTTGGATTATGAGACATTCATCAACGCGTCATTCTTTCTGCAAGGCAAGGCGGATCAATTCACACAGAAGAAAGCCAGCGAGCGCAAAGCCATCCTTGGCACAATTCTTGGTCTGGAAATATGGGATGAGTACAAGGATCGCACTGCCGCCAAAAGAAAACAGCTTGAAAATGACGTGCAGGAAATCGATGGCCGAGTCGCTGAAATTGACCTTGAACTGGGCGAAGAGGATTCCCGCAGGTCAAAGCTTGCGGAGCTTGAGAGCTCGCTGAAACAATTATCGTCCACGCGCAGCGCTCAAGAATCCGTGATGGAGAATATCAGGAAGAACGCCGCATTGCTTGATGAACAGCGTAAGCTCGCAGAGACGTTCTTCAATTCCCTTGAAAGATCGCGCTCGGCATTGGCCTCTCTTGAGATGCGCCTCAATGAAAAAGAATCAGAACGCGCCATTTATGCCGACCTTGTGAGCCGCGCAAAGAAGATCGAGTCCGCGCATAAGGCGTGGCTAAATGCGCGCAAGGAACTGGAAGAACTTGATCAGGTCGCGCTGAAATTCCGCGAACACGATGAGCAGAGACAGCCGCTTTTGCGTGAGATCGAAGTGGAAAAGGCAAAGTTGGAGCAGGAACATGCTTCGTTGAGTCATCAGTTATCGGTGATCAGTGAACAGGAATTGGTGAAAGATGTCTTGGTTGCGCAGGTTGCAGGGGCGAATCAATTATTGGCGGAAGCGGAATCAAGAATCAAGGAACACAGTGAATTGGAAAGCCAGCGGAACGAGTCCCGTGAAAAATTCGCGGCTTTGAAAGTTGAAAACGAATCGCTCCGCAAGGAAATGGATGAGATCAAGAAACGCATCGATTCGCTTGAAGAAGCGCACGGTGCGACTTGCCCTGTCTGCGGACAGGAACTAAGCGAAGGCCATCGCGAATCGACGCTGACTGAGTTGAACAAAGCTGGCAAAGATAAAGGCGATCAATTCCGCGCCAACCAAACTGAATTAAGCGCGCTTACCCAGCAAATCACGGAATACGCGTCACGCATTACTCAACTCGGAACTGCCGAAAAAGACCTCCTCACGCATTCCAATACCATTTCTCAACTCACCGAGCGGATCGAAACCTTGGAGTCCGCTGCGAAGGAATGGGAAACAACGGGCAGGAAACGTTTGGCAGAAACATCCAAACTGCTGGAGAAAGGTTCTTTCGCGGCAGATGCCCGCAAACAGCTTGCCAAACTCGACAAGGAACTTGCGAAACTTGGCTATGACACTTCCGCGCATGAAGCTGCAAGACAAGCCGAGGCTGATGGTCGAAGCGCGGAAGATGAATTTAGTAATCTGAAATCTGCCCGTGAAGTTAACAAACAGATCGAAAGTGAAATTGCCAACTTAAAATCCGAAATCGAAAATCGAAAATCCGAAATCGTAAATTTGGATGCAGAATATCAAACTGTAAAGACGAACCTTGAATCTGCTGAGATGCAATCCCCCGATTTGAACAAGGTCGAGCGTGAATTGTTCTCCCTGCGTGAAGACGAAAACAGGACCCGCGATCAAGTCGGTGCGGCGCGCCAGAAAGTGGATGTGCTTGCCACGCTCCGCACACGCAAATCGGATTATTCCGCTCAGCGCGAAGAACTCAATCAGCGCATCATGCGGCACAAGACTCTGGAGCGCGCTTTTGGCAAAGATGGCGTACCCGCACTGCTGATTGAACAGGCTTTGCCGCAAATCGAGAACAAAGCCAACGATTTGCTTGAACGATTGAGCGATGGGCAAATGTCCGTTCGTTTTGTGACTCAGGCCGAATACAAGGATAAGAAGCGCGATGATTTAAAGGAAACGCTCGATATTCAAATCAGCGATTCGGCTGGTTTGCGAAATTATGAAATGTATTCAGGCGGCGAGGCCTTCCGAGTCAATTTTGCCATTCGGCTTGCCTTATCCGAAATTCTTGCGCAGCGCAAAGGTGCGCGCCTGCAAACGCTCGTCATTGACGAAGGTTTTGGCTCGCAGGATACACAGGGCCGTCAGCGTCTTATCGAAGCCATCAACCTTGTAAAAAATGATTTCGCAAAAATCCTGATCATCACTCATCTCGATGAACTCAAGGCTGCTTTCCCAAATCGTATTGAAGTTGAAAAGACAGAGCGCGGAAGTTCAGTCAAAGTTATATAAGAGGCATAGGTCGAAAGTCGAAGGTCTGACTTTTGACCTATGGCCTTCGACAAAATCATGCCATATCTCATAACATCCACGATCCTTTTTATCATCGCAATTATCATCATTTACTGGATTCATAATCAATATCATCTCGATATTATTGTCACGCCCGCGCCACCGCCCGCCGCAGGCGCTCCGCTAATTTCAATTTGTGTCCCCGCCCGCAACGAAGAAAATAATATTCGCAATTGTGTCGAGTCCGCGCTTGTGCAGGATTATCCGAACATCGAAGTGATCGTTTTGGATGATCGCTCCACTGATGCGACTCTGACTCAATTGAGAGAGATCGCAGTTCGTGATTCCCGCCTCCTCCCAATCAGCGGATCAGACCTGCCTGAAGGCTGGGCTGGAAAACCTCATGCACTGTTCCAGGCCTCGGCAGCGGCGCGTGGCGAGTGGCTATGCTTCGTGGATGCGGATACATCCCTCAGACCAGAAGCAATTTCATCCGTGTATGCCAAAGCTATCGAAACAGAAGCAGACCTTTTCACGACCATGAACGAGCAGATTATGGGTTCGTTTTGGGAGAAGGTCGTCATGCCCTTGGTAATGACCGCTCTCTCTGTGGGATTCTCCCCGCGCAAAGTCAATGACCCAAACACCCGCGACGCAATCGCAAATGGTCAATTCATTTTCATAAAGCGAAATGTGTACGATGCAATTGGCGGACATGAACGCATCAAGGATCAAATCGTGGAGGATAAAGCCATCTCCGAACAAGTGAAATGGAATGGCTATCATCTGGTTGTTGCAGATGGCCTGAAAGTTATCCGCACACGCATGTACACGTCATTCCCCACTATGTGGGAAGGCTGGACGAAGAACATCTACCTTGGCTTGCGCGACCATCCGTCCATGTTGTTGCTTGGCGCGTTTGGCGCGATCCTCGCCTTGATTGCAGCCTTGTTCCTGCCAGTCTGGCCTGTACTTGGCCTGCTGATGTATATCAAGACTGGAGATATATTGGCATTGGGAATTATTTTGCAGGCGCTTGCGGTTTTTGGGTTGTTACTTACCATGCGCGCAAGAGTGGCGCGCGCAATGAATATCTCCGCCTGGTACGCATGGACAACTCCGCTTGGCGCAGGCGTATTCGCCGCGATGATGCTCACCTCAGCCTGGAAGGTTATTTCAGGGAAAGGCGTCACCTGGAAAGGTAGATTGTACAAACCGAAATAGAAACTCTTGGAACTTTCCAATGACAATTGTCGTCCTGTTGCGCAAGGAGCTGAAATGAAAAGATTACTGTTACTCACCCTTATTGTTATCCTCACAGCATGTTCTGTTGGAACGCCATCCGAACTTGATCGCAACCGCCAAACATGGCAGGACTCTGGTATTACACATTATCGTTTCTCGCTGCACATCGGATGCTTCTGCGCGTTTCGCGATAAGATGCCGATCACTGTCGAAGTACAAAATGATGAAATCGTTTCAATGACATATTCAGATGGGACTGTTATCGCCCAGGATGACCCAAACTACGAGATTTTCTCTCAACACGCCACCATCGAACGCCTCTTTACTGAACTGGAAGCTGGTCTTGGGGGCGATGCAGACGAAGTCACTGTGACATACGATTCCACCTATGGCTTCCCCAGCGAAATCTATTTTGACTATATCAAAGCCGCTGTTGATGATGAACTCTCTTTGTCGGTTTCAAATTTTGAAGTGTTGAAGTAAATTCCAATTCGGATTCAAAAGAGGAATGAGCAATAAGTAGCTCATTCCTCTTTTTTATTCTACTTGCATATGAAGGGTATCTATACTAGGCGCGGCCATTGATTTCGGTTTTCCCTTTTAACGCCAAATCGCAAAGATTCAAGGGCTTTTCCTTCGCGCCTTTGCGACTTGGCGTTAAGAATTTCATTCGGCAAAAGCGCAATTTGTTTCCGTGTTCAGAATATCTCAATGCGCGAGGTGCTTCGCCGCTAAGGAACAAGAATTTGTAGCGCGACTTTTATGTCGCTTGGCTTTGCAGGGCTCCATAACTGTCGCGCTACGAAAGCCGCTTTGGCGAATTTACGGCAGCGCAATGGGTGTTAGCGTCACAGTGGGTTGTGGAATGGGTGTGGGCGAAAGAGGAATCCATCCGCTGAGATAAAAGTATTCACTCAAAAATTCGGTGCGCTCGGCTTCCGTCATGGGGCGCGGACGTGAGTAATCTTCCAGCATTGCGGTGAGTAATTCAGCGCCCAGGTAGCGGCCATCATAGAAAACATGACGATCCATAAACTCTCGGCGGGTTTCATCGATGACTGTGCCGTCCAGAAGAATGTAGGTCATCTGGTCGAAGAATAAATTCCCCAGCCCGTAATGAATAAATGAATCCCCGCGAAATTCCATAATGTGCGGATAATGCGCCTGACTGCCGCTGACAATGACCGCGCCCGCATCAGCCACTTTGTGGAAACCTTCCACGTGTGTGTAGCATGGCCCCGCAAAATAACATTCCTCATGCTGGAATGTAAAGATGACCATGTAACCCTGCGCCTTCACTTCCTTGATCTGCTCCACAAAAAAATCATAATCACAATCCGCCGCGCCGGGGACGGTGTCAGTGGCTTTCGCGTATTTGAGCTTTCCGTTGCAGCCCATGAACGCGATCTTGTTGCCGTTCACTTCCATCAATACCGGCTGCCGCGCTTCGTCTGCGTTTGCGCCGCCGCCATAATACGGCAAATTATTTTCCTTGTAAATTTCAAGCGTGTCCAGCATGGCATTGACGCCGCGGTCTGCAAAGTGGTCGCCGGTTAATTCAATAATATCCGCGCCGACATCCAAAAGCAATTCAAGGTATTTCGGGTCGCTGCATAGAATCAAATTGGTATAACCGCCCTTTGGGGTCGGGCACGCTTTATCGAATGGCACTTCGTTGCTGATGTGTGTCACATCTGCCTCGCGCAGCCAATCGCCGATCAACGTGCCGGGATATGTCACACTCTTCATTTCCATTGTCGCGGCGGTGGCGCGCACCAGCGCGGTGACACCGGTCAATACAACTGTCGCAAGTTTGGATTCATCGCGGTTTGACTCAGGCAGCGCAATCAATTCAGGATTCGATAAACCGAAATTTATTTTTAGCGGATAAGTGCCCGCATCAAAATTTTTGCGTATCGGCGATTGACCATCCACGGTTAACACTTTCCATTTGGGCTGGATGTCTTCAAAGGGGATGATCGCCCATGCAGACACGCTCCACGCGAGGCCTGCTAATGCGTCTGGTGAAACGGTCGTGACTACGCCGGAAGCTGGCTCGCCCCAAAGTGCGGTAAACGCCTCCAGTGTGGATTCTGCCATTAGTAAGCCGCGCCCTCTCAACGGTCCGGCAGGAACGCCTTTCCAGGTGGAGATTAAATCCTGAGAGGTCGCATCATCCACAAGAGTGGGAAAAGGCGCGACGAGAGCGTAAATCCACAAAGTGCCTGAGTCGGCAATATCCAGTTTATGCGTGGCGAATGCGGGATCATCGGTTTGTGGAATTTTCCATGTTTGCGCGAGGTCAATAAGATCTGACGGAACGGCGGGGCTGATCCACAGCGCTTCGGGCATGGAGGTGCTTGTCGCCGCTGGGGGAGGGGTTGAAGCAATCGTATTTGTAGGGGTGCTTGCGGCAGGGGCACAAGCGGCAAGCATTGCAATGCATAGTATGTAAATTAAAGTTTTTTTCATTTAGGTCTCTGATGAATTTTATTGTCCCGAAATGGGTGCTGCCAATTCTACGCCAAGATATCGTTTCATGGGAAAGCGCAGGTTGACCAAAAAAAGCAGACTCATTTTTCATATTTGCCATTAAAATACAGGCATTCTTTTTTCAGGAGTAATAAACGTGGACTTTAGTTGGATCTCACAACCCGAATCATGGATCGCTCTCTTCACCCTCATCGTGCTGGAATTAGTGCTGGGTGTGGACAATGTGATCTTTATTTCCATCCTTGCGGGTAAATTACCGCACAATGACCAGCAGCGCGCCCGCACCACGGGCATTATGATGGCAGTCATCACTCGTGTTTTGTTATTGCTTTCCCTTTCGTGGGTCATCAGCCTGGAAGAAGCCCTTTTCACTTTGCCGTATTTCAATATTGGCATATCAGGCCGTGACTTGATCCTGCTGGTGGGCGGTATTTTCCTGTTGTGGAAGAGCACCACCGAAATTCACGAAAAGCTGGAGGGCAAGGAAGGCCATGCCACTGCAAAAGTAGGCGCGACCTTTACGAGCGTTATCATTCAGATCATGCTGCTTGATGTTGTCTTCTCGCTCGATTCTGTCATTACTGCCGTCGGCATGGTCGATGAATTAATGATAATGATCATTGCTGTGATTGTAGCGGCTGGCATCATGGTGTTTACTTCAGGCCCAATTGGCGAATTTGTAGAAAAGCATCCGACAGTAAAAATGCTGGCCTTAAGTTTCCTTCTGATGATTGGCTTTACGCTCGTCGTGGAAGGATTGCATCAGCACATTCCAAAGGGATACGTTTACTTTGCGATGGGCTTCTCAGTCTTTGTGGAAATGATCAACCTGCGCGTGCGTGACAGCCATGTCAAACCTGTCAATTTGCGCGATGCGTATAAAGAGACGAAGAATGTTGCCCAGCTTGAACCTGTTGCTGTGGCCGTCGCTTCCTCTGGAAAGGCCAGTGTTGCCGCGAGACCAAAACCAAAAACCAAAAAGAAAAGCGCAGCGAAAAAGAAGTAATGAGAAACGGGCTTTGAAGTCTCAACAGACAACAAAGCCTGTTTTTTGTCCGCTGCCTTGCGCTTTCTGTTCTTGCTCTCACGAAATTCGATACACGCCCTTCATGCTTGGCCTGGTGATGATTCCGCGTGCGATAATTCCCCGTTCTTCGAATGTCCACATGATCTCGGCTTTTGCCTGCTCCGCCTTTTCGGGCGGGACAAACGCGATAATGGATGGCCCTGCGCCAGAGAGCGCCGCCGCGCCAAAGCGCTGCGCTTTTTTATAGGCAGTCATGCCGCCAATAATGTGCTTTAAGCGATATGGCTGATGAATGCGGTCATCCATTACCTTTTGCAGGAGTTCAAGGTCGCCGCTTCGTAAGGCGTCCACCACGAGAGTTGCGCGTCCGATGTTATACACTGCATCCACGCGTGAAACGGACTTCGGTAATACTGCGCGCGCCACCCGGGTGGGCCAGTCTGTATCTGGCTTTACGATCACGGTCGTTAATTTTGGAATTTCATAGCGGCGCGAAATAATCTCTCCACTCGATATTACTGAAGCGACCAGTCCGCCGAATAACGCGGGCGCTACGTTATCAGGGTGGCCTTCCATTTCGTTTGCGAGTTTCAATAACTCGTTTTCATTCAAAGGTTTGCCGAGCATTTCATTTGCGCCGAATAACCCGGAGACAATTGCCGCGGCACTGGAGCCAAGTCCGCTGCTCATGAGTATCTCGTTGTGAGCGCATATTTTTACAGCAAGCAATTCCCGTCCGCAGACTTCATGTGCGAGGGTAAATGCCTTTGTCAATAAATTTCTTGTGCCTTTGTTTAGCTTCTCTGCGCCTTCGCCGGTCACAGAATAGGTGAGTTTATCGGCTGGCTCAAAAGTGACTTCATTCCAGATATCCAGTGCAAGACCCAGACAATCAAAGCCTGGGCCTAAATTTGCAGATGTGGCGGGGACTCGGATTTTTATCATGAGGCACATTATAATCGCCCCGTTCTTAAGTACAGCGACATTCAGTCGCTTTGTGAAATGTGTGCGACATAAATGTCGCGCTACCAAATTTTTTGGAGTTGATAATGTCATATCAAGGTTTACTTCACCGCTACGGGCATTTGCTCGATCTGCCCTCCCACACACAAAATGTTTCCCTGCTCGAAGGGAATACCCCGCTCATTCCCATGCCGCGTTTGGGAAAGGAATTCGGCTGTGAGTTACTCGTCAAATTTGAAGGGTTGAATCCCACAGGCTCGTTCAAAGATCGCGGTATGACCGCCGCTATTAGTGAAGCTGTCGGGCGTGGCGCACAGACGGTGATCTGTGCCTCCACAGGCAACACAGCCGCCTCTGCTGCGGCGTATGCGTCACGCGCGGGGCTGCGCTCGATTGTTCTAATTCCTGAAGGCAAGGTAGCTGCTGGGAAACTTGCAGGTGCAATCGCTTATGGCGCGGAAGTAATTCAAATTCAAGGCTCGTTTGATGATGCGCTTTCACTGGTTGTGGAGATCACGCAAAAGACTCCGATCGCGTTGGTCAACTCCATCAATCCTTATCGCGTGGAAGGGCAAAAGACTGCCGCCTTTGAAATTTGCGATGTGCTGGAATCCGCGCCTGATTGGCTGTGCCTGCCTGTTGGGAATGCGGGGAACATCACTTCCTACTGGGCTGGTTTCAAACAATATCAAAAAGGATTGCCGCATGTGTTGGGTGTGCAGGCCGCTGGTGCTGCTCCGCTTGTGCTGGGACATCCCGTTGACAAACCTGAAACGATTGCCACTGCAATCCGCATTGGCCGCCCCGCGCGTGGGGAGCAGGCGCTCGAAGCCGCGCAAGAATCCAATGGCAGGATCATCGCTGTATCCGATGCGGAAATTTTATCGGCGCAGAAAATCCTTGCTAGTGAAGGCGTTTGGGTGGAGCCTGCGTCAGCGGCAGGATTGGCTGGCTTGATCGCAGAATCAACTGTCGGGAAATTCGATGCGCGCGGAAAAAGGATCGTTGTGATTTGCACAGGTCACGGGTTGAAGGATCCATCCATCATCACCGAGTCGTTCACCTCCCCGAAAGTAATTCCCGCGAATTACGAAGCGCTGATATCACTTGTTGGCGCATAAATAATTCGTCGGGTAATTATGTGGCATTTAAGGGATAGATGTGTATAATGAACTTGTAATTTACCCCAATTTTTTGAGGAGAATTTTCGATGGACAACAAAATTTTGCAGGTTATTGTTTGCTTATTCATTCCGCCGCTTGCTGTTTATATGAAGAAAGGCAAGATCGACAACGCTTTCTGGATCAACGTTGTGTTGACCTTGTTGGGCGGCATTCCTGGTATGCTTCACGCCTTGTATGTAGTTCTGATGTAATTGTAAAATATCAAAAAATCACCCTGTTTTATGGGGTGATTTTTTGATTCCAAATTGCTTGAATATCCTACTTGACAGTCTCCATTTACAAATAGATAATATCAGTGTATGACATCCACTCTAGCCCCTCTTGTTGTTGACAATTTATCTTTTCGCTATCGTGACCGTCAGGGTGCAGCGATCCATAATCTTTCATTCACCGCTAATCCCGGTGAAGTTCTTTTAATCGCAGGCGCAAGTGGATGCGGCAAGACCACGCTTGTGCGCTGCATCAATGGATTAATTCCGCGCTCGTATAAAGGTGAAATGAGCGGAAAAATTTTAGTCTTTGGCGAGGAAGTCAAAGATTGGAAACTCTCTCAAATTTCACAAAAAATCGGGACTGTGCTTCAAGACCCCGAGCGACAGATCCTTGGCACAAAAGTTGTCAATGAAGTTGCCTTCGGCCTTGAGAATCTTGGAATGCCGCGCGAGGAAATATATTCGCGTGTGGATGAAGCACTCAACTTTTTGAAAATTCCTCATCTCCGCAATCGTGAGACATTTAATCTTTCTGGTGGCGAGAAACAAAAAGTGGCGTTGGCAGGTGTGCTTGCCATGCGCCCGTCAATTGTGCTTCTCGATGAGCCGCTTGCGAGTCTTGACCCCGCATCTGCGCAGGATACTTTGGATGCGGTGCGTTTGCTCGCTGATCAAGGACTGTCCATTTTGATGGTGGAGCATCGCGTGGAAGATGTTATGCGAATCAAACCTGAGCGCGTGATGTTCATGAGTGATGGCGAGATACGTTACCTCGGTGAACTATCGGGGTTGTCTAAAGTAGTGAACTATCGTGAAGTGAAATTGCCTGCTGAAGATATTGTCGAACGCGCGAAGCTGGATCCGCCTCCAGTGGAGATCAAGGTTCTTCCCGGAGTGACCAGCTCAGAGATTAAGCAGGATGCGCTGGTCAGGTTCGAAGATGTCGCTTTCGGGTATGAATCCGGAGTTGAGATCCTGCATGGCATCGACCTTCAAATTAATCGCGGTGATGTGATCGCGGTGCTGGGTCCGAATGGCGCAGGTAAAACTACTTTTGTAAAACATGCCATCGGTTTGTTGAAGCCGAAATCTGGCAAGGTTTTAGTGGGCGGACGCGACACGAATGAAGCGAGTGTGGCGGAGATCGCCAGTATGTTGGGGTATGTGTTTCAAAGTCCGAGCCACATGTTGTTTGCGCCAACGGTTCGTGAAGAGCTTGCGTTCGGCCCAACGAACATGAAACATACGAAGACACAAATTGAACTGGAGGTGAAAGAGGCGCTAAAGATCGTGAACCTTGTTGAGAAAGAAAATGATCCGCCGCTGGCGCTTTCATTTGGCCAGCAAAAGCGCGTGAGCATTGCGGCCATTCTTGCGATGCGTTCCCGCATCCTTGTGATGGATGAGCCGACGGCCGGGCAGGATTATCAAAATTACATGAACTTCATGGATTCTATTTTGCAAATGCCCGCCTTTGAAGCCATCATTTTTATCACGCACGATGTTGACCTCGCCGCCATTTACGCCAATCGTGTTTTGATTATTTCGGATGGACGACTCATCGCAGATGGAAAGCCGCAGGATGTGCTCCGCGACTTTGATCGACTCAAAGCCAACCGCATCATACCGACCTCACTGCTGGCTCTCAACCTCAAGCGACTCAGCGCGACGGGCCGCTTCATGAGAGCCGAAGCGTTGGCGCATATTTGATGTACGTCATTGCGAGGAGGATGCTCTTCCCGACGAAGCAATCTCTCCACGAATCGGGGATTGCTTCGGGCGAAGAGCAGGAGCGCCCTCGCAATGACATGATAAAAAGGAGAGAATAAGATGGATAAAAAATTCACCAATGTATTAATTTCATTAGTTGTAGTGCTTGCCCTTTTTGCAGTGGTCATGTTCGTGCTGGGCGCGAAGGAACCTGCTGAGGGTGCTTTGTTTAATTTCTCGGTGGATCAGGCCAGTGTTGTTTCCCGCTTTGTGTTTGTTGTGATCGGCATTGCCATTGCCTTCGGCGTGTACTATGCGACACAAGCCAATAAAGCCTGGGAAGTTGGCACCCGCGAAGTGGTATGGATGGCAATCGGCGCTGCGCTGTACGCGGTGTTCTCATGGCTGTTCAATGGCACGGTCTTCGTTGTGCCTTCGCTGAGCCAGGTTTCGCTTCGCCCTGCGATTGCGATTCCCATGTTCTTCGGTTTCGCCTTTGGCCCAGTTGTTGGATTCTTCACCGGCGCGGTTGGTAACATGTTCGGTGATGCGCTCACTGGCTTTGGCCTTTCTCCGCAATGGAGCATTGGCAACGGCCTAATTGGTTTTATTTCCGGCATGTGGATGCTGTTCTCTGATAAGAAGAAGAGCATGGATATGGTGCTCTACATCAGCGCCGCATTGGCTGTGATCACTGCTTTGTTATTCTTCATGAATCGCACTCAGGCCAATATGCTATTCTATGATGTGCCGAATAACGTTTTTGGCGATGCGCAGATTTCCCTCTTCGCAGGCATTGCCATCCTTGTCGGCTTTGCGTTGGTGTTTGGCGTGCGCTATTTCTTCAAGAATGAAGACGTAGCCACGGCTGTCACCTGGGGTATGCTGGGCAATATTGTCGGTCTTCTCTTTGCGTCGCTATCTGATATGGTCATTAACGGCTTTAGCCTCCCTGCTGCTGTAGTGGGTGAGTTCCTCCCGGCCGCTGGACCCAATCTGATCTTTGCCGCCATTCTTGTGCCGATGCTTGTCGTTGCATACGCCTCCACTCGCAGGCAGTCTGGTAGATAATTTTTTTATACGTCATTGCGAGGAGGATGCTCTTTCCGACGAAGCAATCTCCAATTCATAGGAGATTACTTCGGGCCATGAGCGCTCCTCGCAATGACGAAAAGTTGGTGTTATGTTAGTTGCCTGGCGCTACCGAGAACGGAAAAATTCTTTTATTCAATCCTTTGACCCGCGCGCGTGGGTTATCTTTTATTTGTGCTGCTTTGTCTCCACGCTTTCATTTTGGGACGTGCGCTTTTTGCTGCCATTTCTTGTGATCGCGATATTTGTCCTGCTGACATCCGGTGTGAAGTGGCATGAGATACGCCGCGCGTTTTTGTTTATCGTCATCTTTATTTTTTTCTTTTCCATTCTTACATTTCTTACGGGCCGTGGAGGGTCGGAGGTTTACAAACAGGAACATCTCATTCGCGAATTCAGGGCTTCGTTCTCCATTCTGGGCTGGACGCCTGTTTTAAAAGTCACAGTGGAGCGCGCATTCTTTGCGGTCAGTCAGTTGGTACGTTATGCCAGTGTTGCCGTGATGACGATTTTGGTTCCATACTCGCTTAATCCCGCTTTGTATGGGATCACATTCAAAGGATTGGGACTCCCCGATAAATTTGCTTACGCCATGGATCTGACCATGCGCTTCATCCCGACCTTTGGGAGGGATTTCCAACTGACAATGGATGCCCAACGGGCGAGGGGTTATGAACTCGAGAAGATCGACGGCGGCTTGATTGCGCAGGTACGGAAACTGGGTCCGATCGTTGTGCCTGTGACCATCCATGCCATTATCGGCAGTGAAGATATTATTGACGCGATGGACTTGCGCGCGTTTGGAGTCGGTCCGCGCACGTGGCTGGATGTGCTGACTTATACAACGCGGGACAGAATCTTAATCGCAGTTGGTGCGGCGATACTGACTGTTTCAATTGTGTTGGGTTTTATGGGCTTCGGTAAGTTCTGGGTGCCAGAGGTTTTGTTGGGAATGTTTTAATTCAGGAGTCCAACGTCTCCTGACGTTGGATGCATAGTGCGAAGTCGGAAGACTTCGCACTCCCAAAAACAGAAAAACCGCCGTTCATCACGGCGGTTTTTGGTTTAATGATGCAAGTGTATCTCACCGGCTGTCACCTTGAAATCAAGGTGGTTTTGTTCGGGGGCGAAGACGCAGGTGGCGAAATCTGTGAAGGCGCAGGGTGGACAGTAGGCTTTGTTGAAGTCAATGAATATCTTTCCATCGGCTTCAACATCTGCTACAAGATAGCGGCCTGTGGGGTAGGTGTTTTCCTTGCTGGTTGGGTCTGAGAAGCGGATGAAAAGTGTGCCGTCATCTTCCTTGTTGATATCGAGTTGATATTTCTTCCCATTGAATTCAAAGGATAAGTAGCCGTCTACAGGGAATTCGGATTTCTCGCCTGCGACATCCGGGAAGTATGCCATCTTGGGGCGGTCGTAGGGGGTATAAACCGCAGGGATTCGAAAATTTTCGTCGATGTCGAACCAGGTCCGGGCGGGGAAAGACCGTCGCTCTTCGCGTTGGTTATCCCAAATGCGTACGCCAAATTTATTTCCGCGTTGAATGACGACGAGTTGGATATCCAGCAATTTAATAAAACTTGGGCTTTCGGAGATATCAGGCTGCAGGAGGGCAAAATCAGTCTCTGTGCCGTTCACATTTATTTTTTGGGAAGAAGCCGCGCGCAGGGAAACGGACTTGCCGTTGTACTCGAGATATCCAATGTTGGCAGGGACTCGCTCCGGTAACATGATCTCTGATTTGGGGTCCGAGCCAAGCTGGTTCTTCCCGAGTTTCAGCCAGTAGAGGCCTGCGAGGGATAGCCATCCATTTTCCTTGCGGATGGTTTCGTTGCGTTCCTTGCGCCATTCATTGATGGATTGCCGGTATGCGTTGTTTGCCATGCTGGGATTATACCTGTACTGAAATGAGTACGGAAGCCTTGATTTAAAAAAGGCCCCGCCATAAAAAGGTGGGGCTTTGGAGACTTAAATTTTACAATGTGGCAACGACAGGGGTGGATAAATAAGAGATCAGACCAACTACAAACATAATGATTGAAAGCAGTGAGAAGAACGCCCGTAGTTTGCTTTCTTCCTTGTTGATGGATGCCCAGCCTGCAAAGGCCAGCCCAATTGCCATAAAGGTCAAAACCAATTGAAGGTGGTCGCCGCGGGCATTCCAGTCTGCTGCAAGAATAAAATTGGCCTCTGAAGCGTCAAACAACTCTGTGGATACAGCCGACATTTCCGTGTAGTATTGATCGTCCCATACGGTATTGGGGTCGCGGGCAATGGCGTCCTGCAATTCTTGTGAGAAATTAAACTGATAGTAGTCTGCCGCTTCAAGGTTTGTATCTTGATTTATATACCAGTTATCGTAGTAATTGTAATCTTGTGAAATATTCTGGTTTTCCGTGAGATATTCGGCGTTGCCGTCATTCAGTGCTTGCATGCCCTGGATCTCGGCGTCGTTCTGATTTCCATCGGCGAGCGCACCGTAATAGCTGGCAATAGCAGTAAAAACGCTCAAGACTGTAATTAATAAGCCAAGCAAAATTTCATTTCCAAGAAAACTAACAATCTTCTTCATATTTATTTCTCTCCTAGTATATTTTGAAATCAGTCCACGACTATGCGGGCGATAATATACCAGAAATTTGGGGATTGTAGGTTTACATTTTTGTTATAAAATGGTGACAGTTTAAACGTCTAACACACAGTTCACCAAGGAGAAAATATGGGATTAAAACCTGATCACTGGATCCGCAAGATGGCGCACGAACAAAAAATGATCGAACCTTTCGTGGAGAATCAAGTCCGCGAAGGAGTGATTTCCTACGGCGTTTCATCGTATGGATATGATGTCCGCGTAGCGAATGAATTCAAAATTTTTACCAATGTATTTTCCGCGACCGTTGACCCGAAGAATTTTGATGTCAAGTCGATGGTGGATTTTGTGGGGGATGTGTGTGTGGTCCCGCCGAACTCGTTTGCTCTGGCGCGCACCATTGAATATTTCCGTATTCCGCGCAAGGTGTTGACAATTTGTCTGGGAAAATCCACGTACGCGAGATGCGGCATCATCGTGAATGTGACTCCCTTTGAGCCTGAGTGGGAGGGATTTGTTACGCTGGAGATTTCCAATACCACACCGCTGCCAGCGAAGATCTATGCCAATGAAGGGTTGGCGCAAGTCCTCTTCTTTGAAGCGGACGAGGAATGCGATATTTCATATGCGGATAAAAAGGGGAAGTACCAAAATCAGCAATCCATTGTTTTGCCAAAGTTGTAAAAAGAATTGACCACAGAGTACACAGAGATCACTGAGCAAACCTTTTCCCGCAGGGGGCTGCGCCAAAAATTTCTGTGTACTCCGTGGCCTCAGTGTTTTAACTTGCTGTAAAGAAAAGGACTGCTTCGCAAGGAGCAGTCCTTTTTATAAGGTAACGTTGAAGTATTTTTTGAGGAGTGAAGTTCTCTCCGCTTCTTTGACTTGCTGTGTTGTCCGCTTCCCATTTTTCGTAATGATCAAATTTTCATCGTCAAGTGAAACTCGGCCATCTTCTGTGAGCCGCGAAATGATCCGCTTTCGGGTGAATGTGGATAGTGGTGATGTCTGATGATATAGACAGGCATCCAAATATTCATCGGGAAAACGATGCGGGATGAGATCGAAAAAATATTGACGTTCACGTGAGCTGTCGTCATTCCGCTGCCAGAGTTGGTAGCCGTCTTCAAATGGTTCGATCCAATACCCGCGTGATCCCTGAACCTGTTCATTAATATCATCAATATTCAATGGTTGTGTGAATGAGTCTCCAAAGCCAACGTCAACCAGCCAGCGGGTGGACTCATTCGGTATGCGCGCCATAAGCGTGAGATGGTCAAAGTCCATTCCGAAGTCATTGTCTTTTTTGTTGTAAACGCGTGCATTGAAATAGGTGACATCAAATCCAATCTCTTTCAAAAGCCATGCGAAGAGTCCATTTAACTCATAACAAAATCCGCCGCGTTTGCGGGTGATGAGTTTGTCCCATAGAGACTTTTCGTCAAGTAGGATGGGGCGGTGGAGTCCGATATCCAAATTTTCGAATGGGACAGTGAGCATGTGCGCAGTTTGAAGTCCGCGGAGGGTTTCGAAGTCTGCTTTTACGGCTGGCGCGTAGCCAATTCGATTTAAATATTCATGTAGTTTCATTGGTTACTAAAGTTTGGTTTTTTTATAAAGATATTTTGAATGGATGGTTTGTGTAAAACCGCCGCAAGGATAACCATGGATAAGGCGATCCATAATAAGGCGGGGGGATCAAGAATGACGCCGGAGACCAGCCCGGCAGCCAGCAGATAAAAATGGGTTAGGAAGGGTACCCAAAATGCCAGAGAGTCAACTTTGGTTTGATAAAAGCTCGGACGTGATACGATCACAACAAAAAGCGCGCCGAATAAAACCGGGGCAATGGTCAATGTATGATAATCAAAGGGGACAATAAAGGTGATGAAGGCGTTTGTAAATAAGATCCAGACCAAACCGACAATTATCGCAGATAGGGAAGGAAGCCACATTCCGATCCAACCCTTGCGGACTGCCACCAGGCGATAGCCAAGCGAGAATGATGAAACCACCCAGAACCACGCCCAGAAGTTGGCATAGGGCACGCCGAAATATTGGAACTTCAGACCCTGTCCCCAATCCCAGAAGCCGAGGCGGATTGCAACTGTATCCAATGCGAGATCAATATTCAGCGCGAGCAGGCCGTCGAGGATGGGACGTGTCCAATACGGCAGACTGCTACCATCAGAGAATTCCATAACCGCATAGATGATGCAGCTCCATGCCACGCCAATACAAAGTGGAACATCCAGCACCATCAGCATGAATTGACCATATTGATATGCGTTCAATTGACGAATGGTGGCAAGTTCCAGTAAAACCCCGAACGCGGTGCCGGCAAATAGTTTAAGCAGATTGGATGTGCCGTGCTTCAGCGCATGACGCAAACACAGGGCAAATTGAATATAGATGATAATTTCAAAAAGAATAAAGTAAGTGTTTGGCATTTTGTAATCATGGAGTCCGACGCCTCGCGTCAGGAGATTTTGCAATCCTGTAAAAAAGTACTGACTAAACTCCCAGCCAATCGCCTGCCATCTTGGCCAACCCCACAGCAGCACCCTGACGCGCTGTGCATTGTGGAAGTGATTCCAGGAACAACCTGCCATACTGCTTGGTCAAGACCCGCCTATCGAGGATGGCGACAACACCTCTGTCTGATGCGGAACGGATCAGGCGGCCAAACCCCTGGCGGAATTTCAAAATCGATTCAGGCAGGTAATATTCATTGAACGAGTCTTCGTATAATTCGGAACGCGCCGCAATGATCGGGTCGGATGGCACACCGAAGGGGAGCTTGGTGATGACGACGACGGATAGCGAGTCGCCGGGCACATCCACGCCTTCCCAGAAGGAACGCGTGCCAAGTAGCACAGCGCGGTCAGTGGATTTGAACGATTCAAGCAATGCATTCGGTGATGCGCCTTCGCCCTGCTCAAAGACGAAAATGTCCTCCCGCCCCAGCGGACCAGTGATGGCTTGCGCGGTTTTCTTGAGCGCAGCATAGGATGTAAACAATACGAGCATCCGTCCGCCGGTGGCTTTGGCGGTGGAGATGATGGCGCGGTCAAGCGCCTGTTGATAGCCTTGAGCGTTTGGTTCGGGGATGTCATTGGCAACATAAAGCAAGGTGCTTGATTCATAATCGAACGGCGAACCAAGTGCAAGCGTATCCACTTCATCCGCAGACAATGTGTTGCGCAGATAACGAAACTCTCCGTGCGTTGTCAATGTGGCAGACGCCATGATGACTGCGGCTTTCTTATGCCACAAATGTTCCTGCACCAGCGGACCCACGCGCAGCGGGGCGGCGTTGAGTGACAATCTTTCTCCGCGCGGATTGACTTCGACCCAATAAATCAATTCATTGGATGGCTTGCTCATCATACCGGAAGACGCGGCCTCAGCTTCAGCCATTCGCCGCATCAGGTTGCTCAGCGTTCCCATCACATCCTGCACGTTTTCGTGGCCTTCCGCGTAAACATCGCCAAGCGCTTTATAGATTTCCTCGAGCGTTTTCAGGAGCAAGCCCATTGTCTCGCTGATCTGACCCCACATGATCTCAACATCGTCCCAGCCGGGCATGGTGCGTGTGGCAGACACAACCCGCATCTGCCATGAATAATTGCTGACAGGCTGTCCTTCGCGTTGACGGGCGATAAAGTCACTGAGCACATTGAAAAATTCCCTGCTGATCTGCTCGAGACGAAATGCCTGGTCGGTGGCGCGTTTTGCTTTTTGTTGGAGCAGCCCAAAGTCAGAGGGGCGAAGCGCATCGTGAGTCTCGGTCAGTAATCTGCCGAGCAGTCCCGCCGACGATCCACCCAATTCCTTTAGCATCCGCTCCAGATCATTTTGAGTCATGCGGAATGAAAGCGCGCTGGTGACTGCGTTTTCCATGTGATGCGCTTCATCCACGATCACGTAATCATATTCGGGCAGAACCTTGCTGCCTGTGGAAACATCCGAAAGCAGGAGCGCGTGATTGACGATCAGCAAATGCGAGTTAAGTGCGGCTTGCTTTGCGCGATGAAACGGACACGCGCCGCTCATGCGCCCGAGGCAGGTCTCGGTTGTGCAGGCATCATCTTCCGCGGAAAGCCTGCCCCACACTTCGCGCTCGATTGGACCCGTCAGATTCAATTCGTTTCTATCGCCGCTGTCATTTGCCAGTTTCCAGACAATGATCTTGGCCAGCACGCGCATTTCGTTCGCGTCTTTCGGGCCGTGCGTGCGCATAAATTGCAGCCTGCGCGGGCAGAGATAATTCGAGCGGCCTTTCAACACGGCGGCACGCACATCCAAATTCAACGCGGCTTGCAGGTCGGGTATATCTTTTTTGATGAGCTGGTCTTGCAGGTTGATGGTGTTGGTGGATACGACCACACGGGTATTGTTCTGGACTGCGAACATGGCCGCCGGCACAAGATACGCGAACGATTTACCAACACCCGTTCCCGCTTCGACCAGTAAGTGGTTCCCGTTTGAAAGGGCATTGGTCACCGCTTTGAGCATGTCCACCTGTTCGGGCCGGTGCTCGTAAGATTCAAAGTATTGCGCAAACGGCCCGCCGTACTCCAAAACTGATGCAGCTTCTTCGGGGTCAAGTGGAGCTGGTTCTTCGTTTCTCTCAATGGGCGAATAATTCTTTTTCGCTGAATCAGGTTTCGGCTTTGGAATTGAAGCGCTGTGAGTCGTCTTGGACTTGATCCCCTCTTTGGCGCGTGCTTGAAGCGCCTGTTCAAATGCCCAGCCTGCGTCCCAATCTACAAAGTTGCCAAGCTCGACGATCTCCTGCAAAGTTTCAAGCGGAAGTTCTTTGGCAATGTCGAGCAGACGCACATAAGCGGCTTGCGTGACACGCGCATCGTCAAGAGCGCGATGTGTGGCGGGCAGGGGGATATTTAACTGTTGGCCGAGTGAGCCAAGATTATAGCGGCTTGCTGTCGGCATCAGCACGGACGCGAGTTCGTAAGTATCTATCGTTTGATGAAATTGAAATAACCCCGCTTTGCGCAGAAAGCCAATATCGAATTTGACATTGTGCCCAAGTATGGGCGCATCGCCGACGAAATCGGAAAGCTCCTGCATAATGTCACGCAGACGCGGAGCCTGACGCACCATGGCATTGTCAATGCCGGTTAATCCTGTAATGAAATCGGGGATGGCTTTGCCCGGATTGATGAGCGTCGAAAATTCATCTTCCACGCGGCGGCCGTTGAATTTAACAGCGGCGATTTCGATAATGGCTTCGCGGTTTTCGTCTAGCCCGGTGGTTTCTATGTCAATGGATACGATGGATGTCATATTACGGAGTATCTCGTAATTGCTAAATTTAGAATTTGATTTTCACTTGTCATTTTTGCAAAAAGCTTAATTGCTGGTGATTCTGGAGATAGAACAAGTGTACCATGAAAAGATTTGGCGGAATTTTGCATCAGCAATTATTAATATTAATAATGTCGCTGCGAGGCGCTCTTGTTCCTGGCCGAAGCAGTCTCCTTATAACAAGGGGTTGCTCACCGCACTGGCGTACGGCGCAAGTGTCGTCGGAAAGAACAAAGGCCCTCCTCGCAACGACATTATTAGACTATGTGTTTTGCTCAATTATTCTTGAGCAAACAAGCTTGTGATCTTTGCGATCTGATCGCTGGTTAATGCGCGGTTTTTTGCACCCTGACGCATGAACTCCTTGAGTTGTTTCAACTTCATCGCTGGGATGGGAGAGTCGCCAGCGTCCAATTCAACCTCGTCACTGGTGAAAAGCAAAATCGGTTTGACCTCAGGGGTAAAGTCTTCATCCAGCTTTTTTGCAAAGAATTTATTCATTGAAATTACTTCATTTTCTGCATCCAGGTCCGGGCGGCCGATGCTTTCCTGCCCGAAGATGCGCATGTAGGTTTGCATAAATCCGCCGCCGCTCATCTTCCAGCGATTCTTTTTGAACTCCACTTTTCCTTTTTGATGATATGTCAGCAGCACCCATGCGCCAGTCGGGCCGACCAGTAAATGCGGAACAGGCGCGGAATAATGATACATGGTGAAGTCGCTGTGCAGGCCTTTGAGTCCCGCGTCGATTTTTTCATCCGGGCGCGGGGATCGTCCCCAGCGGTTGCCCATGTACATGCCGACCTGAGTCATGATGAACCCGATCAGCAAACAAACGACCGAGTAGGTAAAAAGTTCAGGCTTTGAAAACGAAATGTACATGCCCAAGGCAAGCACGCCCAGCGCACCTAAACTCGTCCATTGACCGATCTTGCCGTTCCGAGAAATTAGTTTTTCGTTCTTGATGATTTTCATGTTTTCCTATTTTGCTTCCACGCCGGGGACAGCATGGGAAGCGGGTTGAAATTTATGAATGAGCAGATTGCTTCGAGCGGTATTGCTGCTCTCGCAATGACATTATCGGGCGTTTTTCAAACTCTCTTCGATTGCAGATTTCATTGCGTCCAGCACTTTTACATCCACGGCATGTTTTGCCACGCGGACTGCGTTCTTGATGGCAAATGTATCCGAGCGGCCGTGACCGATGAAGACCAGTCCATTGATGCCAAGCAGGGGAGCCGCGCCCTGCTCGCTTGGGTCAAGCAGTTTCTTGATCGCTCCCAGAGCGGGCTTCACCAGCAGGCCGCCGATCTTGGTGGCGATACTGCCATTCTTGATGATCTCGCGGATTCGATCAGTAATTAACTTGGCAACCGCTTCGGATGATTTTAGCATCACGTTACCGGTGAATCCGTCCGTGACAGCCACATCCACTTTGCCGCCGATGACTTCCTTGCCTTCCACGTTGCCGAAGTAATTCAACCTCGACGCCTTGAACAAAGGTGTCGCGCCTTTTACCAATTCATTGCCTTTGCCTTCCTCTTCTCCGTTGGAGATCAGCCCAACTTTTGGATTCTTCACGCCGCGCACTTTCTCGGCATAGATGCTTCCCAGAATGCCAAATTGAAAAAGGTTTTCAGGTTTGCAATCGGGGTTCGCGCCAATATCCAGTACAACGCATGTTCCTGTTGCGGTAGGGAAGATCGGAGCCAGCGCGGGGCGGTCAACGCCGCGGATACGTCCCAGGCGGAACAACGCGGTCACCATGCCTGCGCCAGTGTTGCCGGCAGTAACAAATGCGTCCGCTTCGCCGTTCTTTACCAGGTCAATGCCAACAGCCATTGAATTCCTGGCATCCTTGCTGCGCGCCTTCAAAACGAGCTTTTCACCCTTGTCTTCCATCGTCAACATCTCGGGCGCATCCACGATGCGGATTTTCAATCCCTCGGTGTTTTGTTTATCAAGCACCGGCTTGATGATCGTTTCATCGCCCACCAAAATGATTTCCACGCCATATTCACGCGCGGCCTGTACTGCGCCTTCCACATCCGGTATTGGGTAGTTATCACTCCCCATTGCATCAACAACGATTCGAACCATAATACCTCCTGTGATTTATGTGCTTGACAAGAAAAGCAAGCCGATTATAATACGCCCTGCTTGCGCTAGTGCTGGAATTGGCAGACAGGCACGTTTGAGGTGCGTGTGCCGCAAGGCGTGGAGGTTCAAGTCCTCTCTAGCGCACAAGCAATGAAAATCCCCGATATTTTCGGGGATTTTTCTTTTACGGAGTCCGAAGTCTCCGACTTCGGTGCAAAATCAGGAGATTTTGCAGTCCAAATATAATTATTAAATGATCAAGCTGCAACAGGTGACTGCGCCTTCAGCTTTTGCGAGTTCATCCACAGTAACGGCCTGGATTTTGTACCCGCGTGCTTCGAGCTTTGCGCGTGTTTTTGGAAACGATGTGGGGTATATGATCTGACCATTTACCGGCAGACAATTCGCCGCAAAAGGTTCGGACGGATCAACCTCGATCCAATCCAAATCCTTGAAGTGGGAAGTGTCCAGCCAGTTTGGATTGATGAGCAAAGTCATGTCGTCCACTTTTGTGACAGCGGTTTTGAGGTGAAGGCAGTCATGCATTTCCACACCGGTCACTTTATAGCCATAAACATCGAGCAATTCACGCAGTTGATGAATAGCCGCATCATTGCTGCGCGTTGAAATGCCGACATAAATATCATGTCCAAGCACAAGCACGTCGCCGCCGTCCACTGTGGCGGGGGCGGTGACCTGTACCAGCGCGCGGTGGGGGGATAATGCCCGGATGATGGACTCTGTCTCTGGTTGGCGGGAAGCAGCCCCGGGCCGCGTAATGACCGCTACTTCATCCAGAATAAATGCTGCATCTTCCACAAAGACCGAATCAGGCAAATCCCGCTCTTCGGGTAATTCAATCACCTGGCAACCGATTTTTGCAAGAGCCTGAACGTATTCGTGATGTTGCGCGCGCGCAATATCAACATCAATCGGTGTGCGGTCAATGTGCGTGATCTCACATTCGTTGAAGCGCGGACTTACATCGCGTGTAATTGCAACGGTCATTTATTGTTCTCCAGTGCGATAGCGGTCGATCAACGCTTTCGTGCGCGGATCCTTGGGGTTGCTGAACAAGTCAGCGGGCTTGGCATCTTCGATCAATTCGCCATCGCCCATCACCAGGACACGGTCTGCAACTTCGCGGGCAAATCCCATTTCGTGTGTTACCACGATCATGGTCATGCCTTCTGTGGCGACCTTTTTCATTACGTTCAATACTTCACCGATGAGTTCAGGGTCAAGCGCCGAAGTGGGTTCATCAAATAACATAACCCGCGGTTCCATCGACAGAGCGCGTGCGATGGCGACGCGCTGCTTTTGTCCGCCTGAGAGACGATTGGGATACTCATCTTTTTTAAATAGCAATCCTACTCTGTCAAGATTTTCCTCGCCGAGTTCGATTGCTTTTTTCCTATCCATGCCTTTGACGATGACAGGCCCTTCAATTACATTCTCAAGCACCGACATGTGCGGGAATAAATTGAATTCCTGAAAGACCATGCCTGTTTTCAAACGCACATCGTGAACGAGTTGGCGGTGATGTGCGCCTTTCTCGCCGCCATCAACCTTGATGCCATCCACTTCAATACTTCCATGGGAGGGTTCTTCAAGGAAGTTGATGCAGCGCAGCAATGTGCTTTTGCCTGAACCACTGCGGCCGATAAGGCAGACGACCTGCCGCTGTTCAACATCGAGGCTGATGTTTTTTAATACATGCAGGCGGCCGAAATATTTGTCGAGGTTGGAAATTTTTACTATGGGAACCATGTTATCGCTCTCCCTTGGCAAGACGGGTTTCAAGAATACCCTGCAGGTAGGATAGGATCATGGTCATTATCCAGTAAAACATGGCCGCCATGATGAGCGCTTCCAAATTATTAGATTCTGCGCGACCAACCCTAGTGGCGCGCCACATTAATTCATGCGCAAATCCGGTTGCCGAGACAAGCGCAGAGTCTTTGGTCATTGCAATGAATTCATTGCCTGTTGGCGGGATGGCAAAGCGTAATGCTTGTGGAAGAACAATACGCCGCATCGTCTGGCCGGGCGTCATCCCAAGTGCCATGGCAGCTTCGCGCTGGCCCTTCCCCACCGAACTTAACCCAGCACGGAAGATCTCGGACATATACGCCCCATAGTTCAGGCCGAGGGCGAGCACCCCGGACAAAAGCCCGGAAAGAACAACTCCCAATTGCGGCAGGGCAAGAAAGAAAAAGAAAATTTGTAGATAAAGGGGAGTTCCTCGAATAAGGGAAACGTAAAAAGTGCTAAGAGCATAGATGGGTGGAAACGTGGAAAGCCTTCCAAGCGCGGCGAGCAGGGCAAGAATTATGGCGAGCATTATGGACATCAGGGAAATCTTAATCGTTTCCCCCAGACCGCCCGCAATAAAAGGCAGGTTCTTTTTTATGAATTCAGTATTAAGTTGAATGGTACTAAATGTTTTTGTCCCAATGGTTATACCCTGTCCGCTGAACAGAATAATTAGGATAAAAATTAAAACCAGCCAGGATATGGCAACATTGGTGCGAAATTGACGTTCTCTGCGGGTTTGAGCTTCATAGATCAGTTCGGCTTGTGTTTTGGGCGGGTTTTGCCTTGTCGAAAACATGTTCATGCTGATCTCCCTTTGAAAAAAAATAAAGGGAAGCGGCTCGAGCCGCTTCCCTTTATTTTTATCGAAATTTATTTGACGAGCCCCTGGGTCAAGTCAGTACCAAACCACTTCATCGAGAATCCGCTCAATGTGCCGTCACCATGCATTTCCTTGATGATATTGTCTATGGTTTCGACCGCGCTGGTTGAATCGAGGCTGGACGCCTTATCGAATGCAACGGCATTCTTTTCGAGGAACAGAGGGCCGCCAAGCTGTTTAACCGCCATGCCTGCTGCAATGTTGGCATCCACAACTGTTTTTGAAGTTACGTAAGCGACAAAATCTTCGCGGCCGGCATCAATGGCTTGCGGGCATTCCTGGTCGGTTGGGAGTTCAACAACCTTGATGTCAGCGGGAGACTGCACGTAAATATCTTCAGGATTAAGATCGAGGGCGCCGCTAATCCAGTCAAAATAAGTGGTTGCGGTGGCAACACAAACTGATTGACCAGCCAATTCATCAACCGAAGTCAATGTGGAATCAGCGGGCACACCTACAACCCCGCTTGGGGCATAGTAGGGAGTAGTGAAGAAAAAGGTATCTGGGCGCGGGGGTTTGATTGTCATTGAACCCACACTAATATCCCATTTATTGGCCCAGCTTCCCGCTGTGACCATGTCCCAATCCGGGGTGGCGAAACAGGTCTCAACACCGAGGCGTTTGCCAATTTCCTTCGCCACATCTGCATCGAAACCATCCATTTCAACAGCCGTCAGTGCATCGGTGGGGCATTTTGTATCTGTTGCGCGTGCTTCGGTGCTGAGGAATGATTGAGGCGCATAGTTCGGGTCGGTGGAAACAAGAATGTAACCACGTTCCTTGATCGCGCCGAGCAGGTCGGAAGCGCTTGAGGCTCCGCCGCCGCAAGCAGATAGCACAAGGGAGGCCAGAACAAGCAGGCTGGCCAGTGTCAAAAGTTTTTTCATTATCTCCTCCAAGAGACATAGAATAATTGGCAATTCTTAAATTGCCACGGGATGAAGATCATCCCGTGGCGCTAAGCATAGACTATTTTTTTCATTTGTGCAAGGATTTTTGTACATAATTCCATAATGGTACAATATCATTATCTTTGATGTGGAGGTTGCTGTCATGACTGCTGTCTTTCCAAGTGAAGAGTGGTTAAAGGGACTGGAAATAAAGATCAATTCTGATGAAAAATATGCCGACATTGCGAAGAATTGGGAAGGGGACCTGGTCTTTCGCATCGAAGCAGAAGGCAATCTTAAAGAGGAACTCACGTTCTATCTGGACCTGTGGCATGGGAAGTGCCGAAAGGCAGAATACAAGCCTGAAGCATCCGCCCACCCAAAACCCGCCTTTATGTTGAGCGCCACATACAACAACATCACCGCCATCCTGACAGGCAAATTGAATCCCATGACCGCCATGATGACCATGAAATTAAAAGTCCAGGGCAGCATGGGCTATATGATGCGCAACGTGCCAACGGTATTGGACTTTGTCCGCGTGGCGAATGAAGCGACGGAAGAAATAGTTTAAATATCCATGTCGTTGCGAGGGCGCATTTGTCTTTTGCCCGAAGCAACCTCCTTGTAACATGAGGTTGCTTCGGCGGAAGAGCACCGCCTCGCAAAGACATGAAATTATTATGCAACCCATCCTCAAAATAAATCTCACAACTGGCACAACTGAAGAATTCATTATCCCCAAAGAATGGGAGCGTGACTTTCTCGGCGGCGCATCCCTTGCGGCACGGATTCTGTACCCATATCTCACGAAGGAACTGGACCCGCTATCGGCTGAGTCACCTTTGCTGTTCATCAATGGTCCGCTCACAGGGACGTCTGGCCCAACGACTGGACGTTTTGTGATCTGCGGAAAAAGTCCTGCAACTCAATTATGGGCGGAATCCAACATTGGCGGATTCTGGGGGCCAGAACTGCGCAAGGCTGGTTACGATGGCTTGTGGGTGACAGGAAAATCTCAAAGCCCCGTCTATCTCTGGGTCGAAGAAGGCAGGCTTGAGGTCAGAAATGCAGCGAGTGTTTGGGGGAAGGATGTCTATCAGACGCAGGAATTTGTCCAAGAGGAAGTCGGAGTCAAAGGCGCAAGAGTCGCAGTGATCGGACAGGCGGGTGAGCGCGGGGTGTTGTATTCATCCATTTGCTGCGACCACGGCCGCATGGCGGGGCGGACGGGGCTTGGCGCAGTGATGGGGTCGAAGAATCTCAAAGCCATCGCGGTGTATGGAAAAAAGAAGATCGAGCTTGCGGATGTGGAGCACTATTCCGCTTTGCGTTCCGAAGCCAACCGCACGCTCAAACAGGATAATCAGGCGAAGATCATTCATGAACTTGGCTCTGCGAGCGCGGCAAATTACGCGGAATATTTGGGCGCGATGCCTTCGAAATATTATCATCAGGGATCGTTTGCAAACGTGGATAATGTCTCTGGTTCGAAAATGGCTGAAAGTATTTTGGTGGGAACCAGCGCCTGTCAGGGATGTGTGATCGCGTGCGGGCGTGTGGTGAATATTGGCGACGGTACGAAGCGCAAGGGACCTGAATACGAAACGATCGTTGGCTTTGGCCCGAATCTTTTGATTGACGATCTCGTTGAAGTGGTGCGGCTTGGTGAATTGTGCGACAAATACGGCTTGGATGTCATTAGCACGGCCAATACGGTCGGCCTTGCATTTCATTTATATGAAATGGGCAAGTTGACCAAACAAGATACTGGCGGCATTGAGCTTACATGGGGAAACTTCATGGCGGTGCGGCAGTTGATCCAATTGATCGCGCGGCGTGAAGGGATCGGCGAGTTGCTGTCGCGCGGGTCGCGGCAATTTGGTGCGGCGTTCGGCGCGGAAGATGAGGCCGTGCAGGTGAATGGACTCGAAGTGGCGTATCACGATCCGCGCGGCGTTTCGGGTATGGCGCTTTCGTATGCGACCAGTCCGCGCGGGGCGTGCCATAACCAATCGGATTATTTCCTCGTGGATTGGGGCAATACGCAGGAGAATATCGGCATCACTTACTTTGACCGTCACGCGCAGGCCGAGAAAGCTGCGAACGTGGCGCGTCATCAGAATTGGCGGACGTTCTTCAATTCTTTTGTGATGTGCATCTTTGCCAATGTTGACCCGCAAATGCAAGTGGATTTGGTCAACGCGGCCTGCGGGTACGAATGGACTCTCGCAGATATGATGCGCTCCGGTGAACGCGGCTGGAATCTCAAACGCGCCATCAACAACCGCCTGGGAATAACTCGCGCAAATGATAAATTGCCGAAGGCTTTGCTTAAACCATACAAGGAAGGCGGCGCGGAAGGGTTTGTCCCTGATTTTGCTGAAATGCTCAATGCGTATTACGAGGCGCGGGGATGGGATAAGGAAAGCGGGAAACCATCGAAAGAGAAATTGATGGAATTGGGGTTGGAGGATGTGGCGAAGGAGTTGTGGGATTGAATGTAACAGACCTCCGACTGCTTCGCGAGAATTCGGAGGTCGTGGTTAGATAAACGGTGAGATAAACTTAACTATCAAGTCTTTTTTCCATTGAACTTAACCAAATCTCAAAAACACCGACGTAATTTTCAATTTGATGATAAATCGTCATCGCAATTTTTTCATTATAAGTATGGACAGTCATATTGCGAGCTTCGCACATTTGCAGGGCAAGTTGCGCAGTTGATTCGTCAAACAGGCCAGCCTGCCAACTGGCGCGGATAACACTCTTGGGTGAGTTGGCAGTCAGTCCTTCAACCTCTGCTAAAAATAGTTGGGCGGTTTTCCATGTGGCTTCAAAGGTATATTCAAACCTTTGAATTGCGGCATCCCGTTCGACCATCGATAGATTCGATTGGTCTGTTAGTTCCTGCAAAGTGGATAATGCCTTGCGGGCAATTCGCGCCCGTTCTTTTACTCTTTCCATAAAATACCTTCCTCTTCCACGCGCTGGCGAAAAATATCATCAGCTTCAGTTAAATCCAAAACATCTACTTCGCGGATAATATCGCTTTCTTCCAGTTTTTCCCGTATCTCAGAAAGCGCATGGATGGGTAACGGTTGAAGCGGCAAAATTGCGATGTCAATATCCGAATAAAGCCGTGCTTTGCCGGTTGCCTGTGAGCCAAATAAATATACTTTTGCTTTATAGGCTTTTAACTGTTCCAGCACAATTTTTTTCACAGATTCAAGATCGTGGGTTAAGACAGGAGTAAACATTGCCTATATTATACCGAATTGTTTGGGCTTCTCACTTTTAGACCTGACAGATTTCATCGTGACCTGAGTCGACCATAATCCATGCATGGACAATGATTCGAGTCGGAAGCCGTGCTGTGGACGTGTACCCGTTAGGGTGAACCTGTCAGGTCTTCGCAACGGACTATAATACAAAGGTGACAGTCATCCTAAAGATGACTGTCACCTGGCCTTTATAGAAGAAAATATTGAGCTTTCATAACGAACAAACGAACCGGAGCAAACATGAAACTCGTAACCGTCGCGCAGATGCGTGATATTGAAAAAGAAGCAGACGCAAACGGCTTGCCTTATGCCGAGATGATGGAAAATGCGGGCCGCGGGCTTGCGGAAATTGTGAATGAGGTCGCGTTCGATGATGAATGGGAAGAAGTGCTGGGTCTTGTCGGTCCGGGCAACAATGGCGGGGATACGCTGGTCGCGTTGACTCATCTCGTGGAGGATGGCTGGCATGCGCGCGCGTATGTAGTCAAGCGCAAGAAGAAGGATGAATTGATGACTCGTCTCATTGAGGCGGGTGGGGAAGTGACTTTTGCGGAAGATGATAAGGATTTTTCCGCGCTGGGCATGTGCTTTGAATCCTCGGATATTTTGTTGGATGGTCTGCTTGGCACGGGAATCAAACTTCCGCTCAAGGCTGAGATTTCTGCTGTCTTGGAGCAGTCCCTTTTTATTATGTCCGAGATGGACAACCCGCCTTATATCATCGCAGTGGATTGTCCCTCTGGCGTTGATTGCGATTCTGGCGAAGCAGCATTGGAGTGTCTACCTGCTGACCTGACGGTTACCATGGCGGCGGTCAAATGTGGATTGCTGAAACTGCCTGCCTTTGAATTTGTCGGTGATCTGGCAGTTGTGGATATCGGTTTGCCCGATGATCTCGCATCTTTTTATGATTTGAAAACCGAAGTGGCGGATCATGAACTGGTGGCGGGACTCCTGCCCGAACGCGCACTCGATTCACACAAAGGGACGATTGGTACTGCACTGATAGCTGCCGGCTCCATCAATTACACCGGTGCGGCGTTGCTGGCTGGCCTGGCGGCGTATCGCTCGGGCGCGGGACTTGTTACGATGGCTGTGCCTAGCCCGTTGCATGTTGTGCTGGCGGGACAACTCCCAGAGGCCACGTGGATTTTACTTCCGCATGAGATGGGGAATATTGCAGGCAACGCTGCCGAAGCGCTGACCAGGTCGCTTGAAAGCGCATCAGCCCTGCTCGTCGGTCCAGGATTCGGACTCGAAGCCAAGACAAAAGAATTTTTGGAGGGATTGCTCGCAGGCAAGTCCAATGCCAGGAAGCAGACATCGCATATAGGTTTTGTTCATGGAGAAAGAAACAGGATACAAGAAACAAGTAATGAGTTGCCGCCCATGATTGTAGACGCGGATGCATTGAAATTGCTCGCGAAAATTACCGACTGGCACATGAAACTTCCCCCGCTCAGTGTGTTGACTCCGCACCCCGGCGAAATGTCTGTGTTGACAGGTCTGCCAAAAGATGAAATTCAACAAGACCGTGAAGCCATTGCCGCAAAATACGCGAAGGAATGGGGACATGTGGTTGTGTTGAAAGGCGCGTTCACCGTAATTGCCTCGCCCAATGGACAAATGACTGTCATCCCTGTTGCATCGCCCGCACTGGCGCGCGCCGGTACAGGTGACGTGCTGGCTGGTCTGATCGTCGGCCTGCGCGCGCAAGGTTTGGATGCTTACGATGCCGCCGTCGCAGGCGCATATATCCACGCTGAAGCAGGTTTGATCGCCGCCGAAGACCTCGGCACTACCGCATCTGTGATGGCAAGTGATATTTTGAATAGCGTTATGGATGTGATGAGCGAATTGGAATAGTTTTACCGCGAAGAGCGCAAAGGACGCAAAGAATTAAAGATGTATAAATCTTGACTGGTTTTCTTGGCGCTCTTCGCGAGCTTGGCGGTTCATAAGAATTAAAAAAAGAGACTTTCCACTCGGAAAGCCTCTTTTACTATTCACTAACCACTGCACTAACTATTCATAAACGTATCAAGATTATCCTTGCTGATACGATATGCAGAGCCGACCTTCTTTGCCTTCAGGCTTCCATCTGTAATGGCGGCCATGATGTCAGCTTCGGTCACTTTCATGAACTGAGCTGCTTCAGCAGGGGTCATGATATTAGGCATACTGGCACCGGCGGCGGGAGCGCCGCCCTGTGATGTATTCTGCATCCCGCCTTGCAAAGCCTGTCCCATCAAATTGCCGATGCCCATACCAGCGCCAATGCCAGCCGTAAGGCCTGCGCCGCCGCTTTGGTTCTGCGCCGCATCACGCATCGAATCTGCGGCTTGCAGTTGGGTGTAGGTTTGCATATCGAGCATACCCATATCGCGCAGTTCCTGAGCCGATTTTTCAGAGGGCTTCAAGTTGCCGACATAGAATGTCTTCAACATCAAGCCGATGGCTTCGAACTCTTCCTTGGCCTTCGCGCGGACTGCCGCACCGATCTCTTCGGTCAGGCCGATCATCTCGGGTACGGAATTCTTCGCAGCGGTTTCGCCGAGCACATCCTGTAATTTCGAGAGCAGCATCGTGCGCAGGCGTTCTTCGATTTCAGAGGTGCGGTACGTGCCAGTCGTTCCAACGATCTGGGTCACGAACTGTTGCGGGTCTTTGACCTGGAAAGAATAAGTGCCAAATCCCTGTAGTAATGCCACACCGAGTCCCATGCCAGGATTACGCACAATAATCGGCTGCGGCGTGCCCCACTTCTTGCTCGCAAATTCCTTCATCGAAACAAAATACACTTCCGCGGGGAACGGTGTGCGGTCGTTGAAAGCCTTGCCGATGAAATCAATCACCTTCGGAATGTTCGCCGTTGCGATGGTATGCCGCCCCGCCTTGAAAACATCCAGTGCGTTGCCGTCGCGGAAGAACACCGCATTCTGGCTTTCGCGCACGATCACCTGTGAACCGATGCGGTAGTCGCCAATCCCCGACTCGGGGAAGCGATGGACGATCTCATCATTCATCTCGTTTGCATATTCAATGACATCAAAAATTCTAGCCATGTTTTCTCTCCTTTTGGAATTATCAATTTGATTATAGCCGAATGAACTTTCTGATACAAGAACCGTTTTTCTTATTTCCTTACGAATTCCAACCCGAATCGTTTCGCGCTTCGGCTGTCATTGCCCACCGATCACTGTTCACTGCTCACCAAATCGTTTCTTTTTCTAACCTTCAACCTGCTTCTGTTTTCTCGAACATTGTCTTGCCTCAAAATTACCAATTACTCTCACCTTTTACTTCTCACTCCGCATCGTCTTTCCCGTCGCTTTTTCTTTGATCATCATCACCTCAGCCATGATGCTGACTGCGATCTCTTCCGGCGTTTCAGCTTGCAATTCCAATCCCATCGGCGAGTGGACTTTGGCGATCTTTTCTTCGCTGATTCCCTTTTCTTTCAATGCTTTGACAGTGGTAGCCCATCTGCGTTTTGAGCCGATGATGCCAATGTACGCGGCAGCGGAATCCAACAGCGGGGCGAGTCCAGCCGCATCGACGGAGGAGCCTCTGGTCGTTAAGATGAGAACCGTGCGTTTGTCGATTTTTATATGTTCGGGGAGTTTATCCATTGTCACGGGATAATACGCATCCGCTTCCGGTGTGGATTCGGGAGTGCAAAATTCCGCGCGGTCATCGTTGACGGCGACGCGGTATCCCAGCCATTTCGCCAGATGGACAACAGCTTTGCCCACGTGTCCCGCGCCGATCACGACGAGGAGCGGGGGAGGAAGGATTGGTTCCACAAAAACCTCCACCTGGCCGCCGCATACGCCGGGGTCGCCGCGTGATGGGTCGGCCATGTTGTAATGCAGTTTGCGCGGCTGGCCGTCGCTGATCGCCATCCACGCTTCATCGAGCACGCGATGCTCAAGGTCACCGCCGCCGACCGTGCCGATGAATTTTCCGTCGGGATAGACAAGCATCTTACTGCCCACATGTCGCGGCGTGGAACCTTCACTGCTCGTCACTGTACACAGCGCGGCAGATTCATTATTCTTTTCAAGTTCTGCAAGGGCTTGATATATGGAATTCATTGGTTTACTCTGGAGTCGGACAGCTCGCTGTCCGAGCGGGAGCTTGCTCCCGTTCTCAAAAAAAATTACCCAATCTCTTTCGCAAGCACACGCACGCGGATCGCTTCCACCAGCCCATGAACATATTCCATGCCTTTTTTGCTGGGATTTTTTGCGTAATGCTTCCAGCGGCGGGATTCAAAGAAGAGACACGTACGCAGGTCTGTCAGCGACTGGTTGAGTTCTTTTTTACCGCGGTATAACTTGACGCCTTCCTCGGCGACTTCACGGCATCTTTTGAAGGAGCCCCAATGTTTGTAACCATTAAAGGTCAACGCAAAGGGTTCGATCTTTTTCCAGCTTGCGCGATGATTGGGAATGTCTTTTTCGATTAATTGGGAATTTGGGATTTTGTCCATATGATATTACTCTTTTCGGTGCTCATTTGCTTGTGATGCGTAAAGGCATGGCACAACAACTTTTCGATGCGCATGGCCTGATGAAAAAATCTACAAAAATTTTTTGATGGCGTGTTTGTGGAGCGGGAGATCGTCCTGAATGGTATTCCAAACGTTTGCAAGGTTGACGCTGAAATGCTCGGGGATGATCTTTTTGCAGATACCCGTCATTTTCGACCACGGCAGGGATGGGTGCTCGGTTTGAAATTCTGTTGAAATGCAGTTGGCAGCTTCCCCAATGACTTCGATCTGGCGCACAACGGCGTCCTGCACCATGGCGCGGGAAAGAAATTCGTTCTCAGACATGCCTCGCGTGTAGCGGTCTATCTGTTCTATTGCGGCGAAAATGTGATGTAAATAGACGGCGTCTTGACTACTCATAAACAGCCGCCTTGTCTTGTTTCAAATATGAATTCCGTGTGTTTTTTGCGTACTTGATCATGCTTCCATTGTACCGTAATAAATGTCTCGTGGCGGGTGAGGTGGTGTTGGCTTGTATATCAAAACGAACGAAGCGCGGCATATTAAGAGTAGTACAACATATAAAGCCCAGGGTATCTCGAAAATACCATGTCGCTGCGCTCAGGGCGGCATTTTTGAGAGGGTTTCTCAAGACTCGGTCACGTGCTTTTCAATGTCATCCATTGTGTTTAGAAACGCCTTTTCCAAATCAATTCCATGTTGATCGGCCAGAACGATGATTGACCATAAACAATCGGACAATTCGTGCTTCAGTTTTTCCTTGCTGTTCGAAATGTTTCGTTTTCCATTTTCAGCAACGATTAGTTTTGCCAGATCGCCAACATCACCGACAAATCCAAGAGCAATTTCTTCGCTTGTCCACGAGGAACCAAACAAGTTGCGTTCTTTTTCCGAATATAGTTTGCGGATTGCAATGGCTCTTTTGACTAAATTCTGAAATTCCATTTACCTCTCCAGCAACCCCAATACCGCAGGCAGTAACTGCTTCTTTCTTGAGACCACGCCCTTGGCGTCGCGTGTGCCATCTGCTAAAGGTGGGTAGGGGAGATCATCCAAAACTGACGGGGCCTTGGATGTAAGCAGTAAACGGCTTGTGCCGCGCACAATGTCGGTGACCAGCAGCATGGCAAAATCGAGTCCGCGTTTATCGCGCAGGTCGTTGAGCGCGGTTTGAAGCGGCCCGAGGTGTTCGGTCAATTGCAGGATGTCGGTCACTTCGGCCTGGGCCACAGCGAATTTGAATCCGCCGCCTTCAAAGGGTTTGATATCTGTGCTGACAACATCCTTTGGATCGCGGTTTGAAAGTCCCGCGCCGGCGCTGAGCACGGCTTTGCCATAGGATTGGAGCGTCTCGCCTTTGAGCGGACTTCCGCCCACAAAGGCCCAGCGGGATAATTTCTCGGCGGCGGCCTTGTCACGCTCTGTGGTGGTGGGAGATGTCAGGATGAGCGTATCAGCTACCAGTCCGGCAAGAAGCGTGCCTGCCAGCGGGGGCGGCATGGAGAATCCAGCCTCGGCGGTTAGTTCCGTTACCAGCGTCGAAGTTGATCCAACGATGTCAACGGTAAATCGGATCGGCTGGTGTGTGTACGGATTGCCAAGACGATGATGATCCAAAATTTCAAGCAGTTCGGCCTCTTCAAGCGCAGCAATGGCCTGACGTGATTCGTTATGATCCACAAGGATGATCTTGAGTCGCGGCGGGTTGAGCACCTCACGCTGGCTTGCAATTCCGACGTATAGGCTGTTCTCATCCACAACCCAATAGTCGTCATATTCGTCCCTTAATATCTTGTTGAGCGAATCACGGATATGTGCGTTGGCCGCATATTTCGGGACATTCGTATCCGCCGCATCCTTGCAGGGCGCAGACATCATCTCACGCACGGTCGTGTCACCGGGGCGCGGGCCTAATGTATCTGTGAAATATTTGAACAAGCTCATACCGTTGATGAGGCCGTAGGGTTTGCCGTCATCGCCCACGACGGGCGCAATGCCGCCTGTTTTGCTGGCAAGAGTCCAGGCTGCGCCAAGCTGCGAATTGGGGCGGATGGTATCGAGACGGCGCATGACAGATTCAAAGCGCGGCGATGCGTCCGTGAGGAGGAAGGGAGCCTCCAGGCCAAGTGTTTTCAGCACCCAGGATGTTTGCGCGTTGAGCGCGCCGGCGCGCGCGGCGACGGT
>JACRBH010000234.1 GCA_016234535.1 Chloroflexota bacterium | reverse complement strand
TGCATACTGCGAAGCAACGGTGCCGAAATTAACGGTCATTACCCGCAAGGCGTATGGCGGCGCGTACTGCGTGATGTCGTCGAAGCACATCCGCAGCGACTTGAACCTTGCGTGGCCCACAGCCGAGATCGCAGTGATGGGACCTGACGGCGCGGTCAGCATCATCTTCCGCAAGGAACTAGACAAGGCCAAGGACCCGGTGAAAAAGAAGGCCGAACTGGTGGCTGAATATAAGGAAAAATTCGCCAACCCCTATGTCGCCGCACAACGCGGATACATTGACGGCGTGATCGAACCAAAGGAAACCCGTCCGCGCCTGATCAATGCGCTGGAAATGTTAAGCAACAAGCGTGATGGGAATCCCGCCAAGAAGCACGGAAATATTCCGCTGTAACAGATACCATGGAAGCAAACGAACGCCTGCAAAAAATCACCGACTTTATCCTCGAACGCCGCGCCGCGACGGAAGCCAAAGAGTTCGAGAAGTACAACGCGTTTGATTATGATTATCGCTGGAAACATACATTACGCGTGGTGCAATACGGCAGGCAGATCGCCGGGGTTGAAGGCGCGGATGTGGAAGTAGTGATGGCCGCCTGTTTACTGCATGACGTTTCGAAGTTCGACGATGAGGAGTACGGCGTCGAACATGGCCGTGTCGGCGCAAGGATCGCCCGTCCGTTTCTGGAAACTCTCGGCTATTCAGCGGAACAGGTGGACAATATTTGTTTTTCCATTGCAGCGCATGTGGACGATAAGGCTGATTTCGAGCATCCGATTACATTGGAATCAAAGATCGTCAGTGACGCGGATAATATAGACCGGTTTGGCGCGTATCGGTTACTGCTTCAATTCAAAGACCACGCCGAAAATTATATGGCGTTGATCGAAAGAGCTGAAAGCCGCATACTGACTTTACGGAAGTATCGTGAAGGCAATATTACAGGAACGGCTGCCGGTGAAAAGCTGTTCAATCATCAACTGGATCTCCAGATAAATTTCCTGGAGCATCTCGTGAAAGACAGCAAGTTGACCGTTGAAGCAAAGCTATAAAATACCCTGCGACAGGATGGAGTATTTATGTTCAATAAAGTATTAGTTGCAAATCGCGGCGAGATCGCAGTCCGTATTATTCGCGCGTGCCGCGAACTTGGCATTGAAACCGTTGCAGTATTTTCAGAAGCTGACCGCAACGCGTTACATGTCCGTTACGCAGACGAGGCCTATTTGATCGGTCCTGCGCCTTCGCGCGAATCTTATTTACGGGCGGATAAAATTTTTGATGTCGCCAAAAAATCTGGTGCGAATGCCATTCATCCCGGTTACGGCTTCCTTGCCGAACGCGAGGATTTTGCCGCGAAATGCGCTGAATTAGACATTACCTTTATCGGACCAAAGCCCTCGTCCATTGCGGCGATGGGAGATAAAGCCGAAGCGCGCGCCACAGTCATCAAAGCAGGCATCCCTGTTGTGCCCGGCACTGAAGATGTCGGCAACATGACGAACGATGATTTGCTCAATATCGCTCCGAAGATCGGATTCCCGTTGCTGATCAAAGCCACGGCGGGCGGCGGCGGAAAAGGCATGAGGGAGGTAAAAAGCCTGGAGGAAATGCCGACCCTGCTTGCGTCCGCGAGACGCGAAGCCGAATCCGCTTTTGGCGATGGAAATGTCTATTTGGAAAAATTAATCGAAGGCGCGCGCCATATCGAATTCCAGATCATGGCCGATTCTTTTGGAAACGTTATCCACCTGGGCGAACGCGAATGTTCCATTCAACGACGTCATCAAAAATTATTGGAAGAATCACCATCATCATTTCTTGACGATGAAATGCGCGAAAAAATGGGAAGCATCGCCGTCAAATCCGCGCAGGCTGTGGATTACGTTAACGCCGGCACGATTGAATTTTTAGTTGACAAGGACCGCAATTTTTATTTCCTTGAAATGAACACCCGCCTGCAAGTGGAACATCCCATCACAGAGATGGTCACTGGCGTAGACATCGTTGCCGAACAACTTCGCATCGCGCGCGGCAGACAGTTGAGCTATACACAGGAGCAGATCAAGTTCAACGGTCACGCCATTGAATGCCGCATCAACGCGGAAGATCCTTTCAATGGATTCATGCCATCCACCGGGCGCATCACACACAGCCTGCTCCCCACTGGGCCTGGCGTGCGTGTGGATACAGGTGTATACCCCGGCTTTGAGATCACGCCATTCTATGATCCGATGATCGCGAAATTGATCGTCTGGGGTGAAACGCGCGGACAGGCCATTCTGCGTATGCGCCGCGCGCTGGAAGAATATCGCATTGTTGGCGTGCGGACGAATATTCCCTTCCACCAAACCCTGATGGATTCGCACCGCTTTATGGGAGGCCAGTTTGATACGCGTTTTGTGGAAGAACGCTTCTCGATGGATGACGCAATCGAATCGCGCTCATCCAACGCTGAGATCGCGGCCATTCTCGCCACGCTGGTTGCTCATCAGCAAAGTGAATTATCTGCGCAGCGAGTCCGCCGCAATGAACGCGATACTTCGAACTGGAAGTGGGTCGGCCGCTGGGAACGAATGCATCGATAATTTACGATTGGCTCATCTGTAAAGAATGTGCAAAATGGCTATCGCGTAGTGGACGTTCTCTAACGTCCACACACGGATTACACATGAGCCTTTACGACTTTAGATATACGATTGGCAATTGGTGATTGAGGATAAAGCATGAAATATATTACAACGATTGATGATAAAGAATTTGAAATCGAGATCGTGGATGAACATCACATTCGCATTGGCGACCGTCTGCTGCAAGTTAATTTTGAGGCCGTCAGCGGGCAACCCGTCTTTTCCCTGATACTGGATGGCAAATCCTATGAGTCCTATGTTTATCAGGGCGAGGAAGATTGGGAAGTCCTCCTGCGCGGACAGCAGTATCAGGTCAAGATCGAGGATGAACGCGAGAAGCGCTTGAGGGCCGCGGCAGGCGGCGGAGTGATGGAAGGCGGGGAATTCCATCTCAAGGCGCCGATGCCCGGGCTGGTGGTTGCGGTGCTGGTCGAAGAAGGTCAGGCCGTAAAGAAGGGACAGGTGATGCTGATCCTCGAATCGATGAAGATGCAAAACGAACTCAAAGCGCCGCGCGACGGCAGCATGGGACGCGTCCGCGTGAAGGCCGGTGAAAGCGTGGAACAAAAACAGACATTATTGAGCTTGCATTAGCGACACGGAGTCCAAAGTCTCCTGACTTTGTGCGCCAAGTCAAAATCCAGGCAGGAATGAAAAATGAACGGACAGGAAATCGAAGCAAAATTCCATATACAAGACTTGAAAAGAATCGAACTGCGCCTTCTTGAGTTGAAGGCGCAGTTGATTCAGCCGCGCGTGCATGAAGTTAATCTGCGCTTCGACAGGCCGAACAGGGAATTGAGAGACAGCTTCCGTGTGTTGCGACTAAGAAAGGATGATAAAGTTCGTTTCACATTCAAAGGTCCGAGCGTGGAAGCGGAAGGCGGCATCCTCAGCCGCCAGGAAATTGAATTTTTTGTCAGTGATTTTGACAGCGCCAAATTATTTCTGGAATCGATAGGATTTGAAGCGGTTGTGTTCTATGAAAAATTCCGCGCTACCTATGAGTTAAACAACACCCACATCATGCTGGACGAACTGCCTTACGGCGACTTTATCGAGATCGAGGGGGATAGCGTTGAAATGATTCATAGCATCGCCGACTCGCTTGGCTTGAATTGGGACGCCATGATAAAAGCCGGCTACCACGCCTTGTTTGATCGCGTAGCTGGCAGGTACGGTCTGGAGTCATCTCAATTAAGTTTTGCCGCACTGGAAAAAGTAAAAATCAAATTAGCTGATATGGATGTTCGACCTGCCGATTAATAAAAGGCATCTCCGCAAATTATTCCGCGGAGATGCCTTTAACAAAGATTCTTTACACAAAACCGCCAAATCACCGGGCGCAAAGACTCTATTACCTTTCCTTTGCACCTTGGATTGTTTACTTCGTTGCCTGTTCCAACCTGGGCAGGGACTGCAAATACAACCAAATCGCCTTCAACTCATCATCATAAAAGAGAGCATAATCCTGCCACGGCATATTCTCGTTCAATTGATGGCCGCCGGGTGTGACACCTGTTCGGAGCGTAGCGATGAATTGCTCCTCTGCCCAAAAACCGAGTTCGCCGCCGGGGGTTAAGTTTGGCGATATCCATGTAGCGGTTGGGTCGGGAGACGGTCCGCCTGCCAGTTCCTGTCCGTGACACACGCGGCAATCGTTGATATTCACAAGATATTCGCCATATTCCACGCTCACACCGCGGTCAGGCGCGGTTACATGGACATCGTGGCTCACCACCTCCACCGGTAAATCACCCAATACCCCGGCAGCCGCCAGGATTTTTGCCAGCGGCGTGAAATTTTGCCCGTTCGTCTTGTGATCCACAGGCGGGACTGTCATTATGTAGGCAATAATTGCCCCCAGATCCTCGTCACTCAGATGTGCCGTGGAAGGAACAGCGACCATAAAGATTGGCTTGCCTTTGCCGTCAATGCCATGACGAATGGCGCGCACATAATCTTCCGTTGTAAAGTCAACGCCAACTCCCCCTTCGCCGGTGGTGATGTTGGCAGAGTCAATCGTCCCCAGCGGACCACCGTCGAACCAATTCTCAACCCCACTTAAATCCTGACCGTGACATCCCTGACATAAAGTCTCTACGCGATGTCTGCCATATTCGATGCTCGCAGCATCAGTTGGCAGGACAATATTGGAAGGCGGAAAATCATAAGTTCTATTAAGGCGGGCGGTGCCCATAAAATACAACACCACACCAACTGCGAGCAGCAATCCGATCAACGAGCCGATCACGATACCGATCCATTTGAATGCTTTTTTCATCTCTAAATCTCCTTTGACAATAAAGTTTGGTCGCGGTTATGGAATTAGTTTATAAATTTGGTATCAGGAAAGGCACGCTCCTTTTATATTCCAGATAAGACTCACCAAAGCGCAATTCCAATTCAAGCTCCTCAAAGTATTTGAGGAAAAAGATATGAGCGGGGATCAAGCCCAAAGAAACAGCAAGCAGGATAAAGGTCGAGTTTGAGGCGAAACCGAGGGCAAGGGCAAATAAATAGAATCCGAGCGACATCGGGTTGCGAGTCCGCTTGTAGATGTCGTCGTTCACAATACGCCTGGTGAGGATGAAGGCGTTGGTGCCGCTTCCGAGAGAACGCAGGAGTTTGTTGGTCACGCCGAGGAAGTACAGACCTGGTATCGCAAGGACGATACCAAGCGCGAGCATGAACGGCTTGAACGGCAGGGAGGGCAGATCGAGGAGCGCGTCGAAGCGGGTGAGACCCGGATAGAAAATGGCAATGAGAGGCGGCGCGACCAGCCCCGCAAAAAAGAAGAAGTGCATGACGCGGCTGGATTTTTCGGCTTCGATTTGGGTGCGATGCGAGCGAAGCCAGACGCCGAGGACAAGGGTGGCGAGGAAGAATGCAATGATACCGATGATGACGTAATAGACGGTAAACATGATTCTCCTAGTACGGCTTGGCGGTCATCAACCAGGTGATGATGGCGAATCCTCCGTAGCCGATGACCGTGAGCAGGGTGGGGTTGGCCTTCGCCAAAAGCATAAAGACTTCTTCGTCGCTTTTGGCGGGTTCGGGCGCGAACCACTTGCCTTTGAAGTTGTAGCGAATGCCCGCCGCTTTGCGCGCCTCACCATAGATGCCTGCGCCGAAGACCGCCATCAAAACGACGATGAGGATGCCGAGAATGAGCGAAGTCCACACCCAGCCGAATCTCCACCAGCCGCCTTGAAACGCAGCGATGACTCCGAAGAGGAGGAAGGCGTACATCGAGTAGGTCGTGGCAGGGTATGAAGCCGCCGAAAGGTCAAGCAGGTCGCGGATTCTTTGAATGTTGCGTTCTTTTTTCAGGGCAAATGCCACGCCTGCCGAAACGCCGTGCGAGAGAAGATATCCGAAAACGAAAATGACGTGTAGAAAAACAATAAATTTATAAAGCATCTCATTCTCCTTTGTACTCACCGATAAAGTTTCGCCCAATAGTACAAAAAAGCGGTCAATTTATCAAGGTTTTTGAATCTCAATTTCCGCCCGCTTGACATTACCTGACAAAATACTATACTGTTGCAGGAGGCAAAAATGAATATCGAAGGCATGGACATGCTCACAAAACACGTTCCCGAATTAAATTCAACAGGCGGAAAATTACGAATTGCGATTTATGTATTGGGAATGTTTGCCCTGGTCACGGCCTACTTCATCATCACAGATAACATCCCCACATGGAGCATAGACAGTCAGATCATTATCATTGCGCTGGGGTACATCGTGCTGAGTTTTTTCTTCTCCCGCAGGCAGGCCTACAAGGAAAAATACAAAGAACTCGCTTACCGCAACGCCTTTGCCCATTACGGGGTCCCGGGGCTGGCGCTAATCATGTCCGCTGTTGCGCACACGGGATATATGAACGGCCCGTTCGTTCCACGCGGCTGGTGGACAATGATATTCATCGCACTTGGCTGGCTCATGCTTCTCGTCGGCGCAGGGCTGTGGGTACGCGGAATACTGGCTTTCGGCATGGATAACCTCGGCTTGCTCTATGTTTATTTTCCCGATGAAGGCAAAATCGTTGACTCGAATATTTATAGCGTGCTTCGGCATCCTGTCTATGCAGGTGTTCTGCGCGTGATCATCGGATTGGCCTTGCTCAACGGAAACGCCAACTCACTTGCTTTTATCTTTTTCGCACCACTCGGACTCACCGGCTGGATTCGTCTCGTGGAAGAAAAGGAATTGATCGAACGCTTCGGACAGTCGTATCTCGATTATCGGAATCGCGTTCCAGCTTTTTGGCCGCGATTGGGTGATTTGGGGAAATTCTTTAAATTTTTGCTTACAGGAGGATAAGCCCTTGACCGCACTCGACAAACGCCCCGGTAAATTCCTGAAGTTCTTTTTCAAAGTTCCCGTCTGGATGTATAAAATTGGATTTGGCGGGTTTGAAAGATGGTTCGGCGCACAGTGGATGCTCATCACCCACATTGGCCGCAAGTCCGGCAAGCAATTCGATTCAATGGTCGACGTGATGGATTACGACAAAGCCACCGACACCTATTACATCGAAGCCGCATACGGCACGCGCGCCGACTGGGTTCGCAACATTCAAGCCAGTCTCAATTTTTCAGCACGAGTCGGCAAGCGAAAATTCACTGCACGCGCGATGCCACTTTCCAATGAAAACACCGCCGACATGCTCATCAAATTCTATCGCGCAAAGCCCGCCTACACCCGCTCGGTCATGGCGATGGTTGGGCTGAAATTCAACGGCGAAGAAGACCTGCGCGCTCTTGCTTCAAAGTTGATGCTGCTGGCGATCAAACCTGAAAAAGAGTAAACACAATGAAAACAATCCTGATCCTGGGCGGGTATGGATACACCGGCAAATTACTTGCCAAACATTTGCTCGCTCAAACCGATTTTGAAATCATCATCTCCGGCCGTAATTTGGAAAAGGCGCAGGCATTCACCGCCAAACTGAATGATCCGCGCCTGAGAGCATTACGCGTTGATGCGGCTGATCCCAACTCCCTGCGCCCCGCGCTTCAAAACGTGGACCTGTGTCTGGTCGCTGCTCCTGTGACATCTCTCGACCCTGAAAGAGTTGTCCACGCGTGCCTCGAAGCAAATGTTGACTACCTCGATGTTCAATACTCCACGGCAAAGATAGCCCTGCTCAATTCACATGCCGCAGAGATCAAACAAAAGAAGCTTTGCTTCGTCACCGAGGCTGGATACCATCCCGGCCTCCCCTCTGCGCTCATCCGCTACGCCGCCTCGAAAATGGACAGCGTTGAATCAGCCGTCACAGCCGGTTACCTCAACATGGGCGGCAACCTACCGTACACCGAAGCCGTGGATGAACTTATGGAGGGCTTCAAAGATTATCAGGCACAAGTCTTCAAAAATGGCGCTTGGACAAAACCCAAATCATGGGACATGCGTAAATTCGATTTCGGCTCTGAACTCGACAAACGCACCTGCTATTCCATGTTCTTTGAAGAGTTGCGCGGCTTGCCAGAAATGTACCCCTCACTTAAAAATACAGGCTTTTATATTTCAGGCTCGAACTTCATCACCGACGCGCTGATCACACCCATTGTCATGATCGGGTTGAAGGTCGCGCCGAAGCGCAGCATCCGTCCGCTTGGAAAATTGATGTGGTGGGGCATGATGAATCTGTCGAAGCCGCCTTATCGGGTGGCGCTCAAAGTGGAAGCCAAAGGTAAATTAAACGGCGAGCAGGTTCAGGTCAACGCGCGATGCGAGCATGAAGACGGCTACGAACTGACCGCGATTCCCGTTGTCGCCTTTCTCATGCAATACGAAAAAGTCCGCTGTCCCGGTCTGCATCTGATGGGACATCTCGCAGAGCCAAATCAACTTTTTAAGGACATGCAAAGCATGGGCGTAAAATTTATAGAAGAGTAATTTCGAGGTCGTTGACCCAATTAACGGCTTGAACTTTCCCGCTCTCACCCAACAACTTCGGAAGTAACATTTCCATCGCGGATGAATCACCGGAAGTAAAAAATTCCGCGCTTCCGGTTTTCCCCGATTCATTGACCAGCCCATTTGCACCCAACAACCTCCGCACCTGACGCGACACCGCAGGCGCCGGGTCAATCACGCGGACGTTGCCTCCCACAATGTTCTGAATTAACGGAATCACAAACGGATAATGAGTGCATCCGAGAACGACCGTGTCAATATTTTTTTCCAGCATCGGGGTAAGCGCATCTTCCAAAATAGCGCGAGTCGTGTTCGATTCCAAATCCCCGATTTCAATTTGCCCCACAAGCCCGGGACATGTACTCTGAAATAGCACTACCCCATTTCCAAATCTTTCCACAACTGAAGCATACAACGCGCCCTGAAAAGTTGCAGGAGTTGCCAGCACACCGACCCTGCCCGTCTTCGTCGTCTCTGCCGCAGGTTTGACGGCAGGTTCCATGCCCACAAAGGGAACATCGGGAAAGCGTCCGCGCAAATATTGCAGCGCCGCCGCTGACGCAGTGTTGCATGCCACAACAATTAATTTGGAATTTTGTTCGAGTAAAAATCGCGTGATCCCCTCTGAAAACTTTTGTATCTCCTCCATCGAACGCGGCCCATAAGGGACATGTCCCTGATCGCCAAAGTAGATCACAGACTCGTTTGGCATTTGCTGACGCATCGCACGCAGGACGGACAGTCCGCCTACACCTGAGTCAAATACACCTATGGGATTCATTTTTGTATTCATGGCATGGAGGGAATAGGAATTGGCAAAACACCGTCTGAAGGATAACAATCCAATTTGAAATCAGGTTTCACTGAACCGGGCGCCGGGATTTGACTTGTATAATCCATCGGTAATTCATAGGGAAGGACAGGGCGTGTAGAGAGAACGTAATATATTTTCTCTCCATTATTCTTTAATTCATAATAATAATCTTCCCCAAAAGATTTATTCAAAAATTGATAAACGACATCTGCATCCTTGCCAGTCAACACCAAATAGTGATTACTGAATTCATTATCTCCATAGTCTATTTTGGCAAACATGCTTGCAAGAGATGAGGCATTCCGTGTCCACTCTTTTGGGTTCTCATTGTTTTCCACATAATCTATTGAATCTTTTTCTAAAGGATGAATCCAAACAGCAAGCCTATCGGGTTCATAAATTTCAAATCCCTCGGCAGAATATTCACTCAAAAAGTAATAGGCATTACGCAATGCAGGAGAAATAACAGGAAAGCCACGTTGATCATTTATATCAATTCTATTTTCATTGAGACTACTCGCCATCTCTTCATTTAGATAAATACCCAATTCATGATAAATATTATTATGAGGCTTCCATGCACTAACTCGTATGTATACACTTCCACCACCCTGAACACTTGGGTAGCCTCCAATAAATTGATAATCAGATGGGTCATAATCAAGAAAGCCAATCTGGTCGAGCGTGTTTAGATTTTGGCAAATCTCCTTTCTACCTAATTTTTTGAATAATAACTGCTCTTTATAGTCATGGTTAATTTCGAGAAAGCGGGTTATAAACATGCTCCCATCAGCGTACAGAATAAAAGAAGGGGCTCTTGGAGCAAAAAAACCCCCATCACCAGGAGTGAATTCAAGCGAAATCAAAACCCTTTCGGGCTGCCATTGATGCTCTGTCAATGGAGGTTGAAGTGTGCTGGTTGGCGATATAGTAAGTGTAGGGAATGGTGTAAGGCTGGGGGTTGGCGTACGCGAAGGATAACGTGTTCGGGTTGGCTGCAAAGTAAGAGAAGGCGTCAGTGAGGGCGTTGCCGTGGCAAGCGGAGTGGCAGGGGCACAGGCTGTCAACATGCTCACCAAAAAGATAATTATGATTGATCTCATTTTGTTTCCTCCTGTGAATTATACAAACAAATCTAGTTATCTGTATTGCTTATAAAATCCAGCGCGCGCAAAAACGCTGCATGATACGCGGGAGAATAATCATGAGTCGCACCAGGGACGGTTTCAATTTCACAGACAATCCCCGCTGATTTCAATTTTTCAGCCAATGCTCGAATTTCATCCTGAAAAATAGCTGTATCCATTTCGCCAATAATGAAATATCCACGCAAGCCGCGCTCGCGAGCAGAGGGAAGCAAGGCTTCCAATTCATCAGGTGTATCCATGAATGGAAGTGCGGGGCCATTGGCGATAAAGCCACGTAAATTCAACATGCCAGTTAACGCCATTTGGATCGTGATCAAACTACCCATCGAATGCCCTGCCAGAATAACCTGGTTTTCATCAAATGCGGTCTCAGCTTTTATTTTGGCATAACAGTCTTTTACATCTGCAAAAGACCTCTCAAGATCATCCCAAACATAAGCGTTTGTAAACATCGCCTGTGTAGATTGAGGAACGGCCAACATATATCCTTGCGAAACAGCAGGTTCCCAAAACGGGACTGTATCCAATGCCAGGCTTTGATTTCCATGCAAGGCAATTATCAGTGGAGTTTTTGGAGAATGATTTTCAGGCAAATATTTCAACAAAACAGATTCGGATGAAGATGGGTCAGCATCCATGACTTTTAGAGAAGCGATAACGAGCCTCTCAAACTCTGCAACGCCTTGTAGTTTTTGAAATGACGGCGTCTGACGCCAGAGCACTTCGCCAAACCATAATCCATCCGCGAGAAGTTTCTCTGCAACCTGATAAACAACGGGACGATTATCGAGGCGAGCAGCAGAGCACATCATCCAGTAATCCACCATTGCGCGTGCGGCTGGGAAATTCGAACCTTCCCTGGAGATCAGGTCAAGCGCCTGTTCATATTCCTTATTTTGAAAGTGTTCGATCATTTGCTCGTTGAGAGCGGCATACGTTGGAAACGGCATGGGAGTCTCCTGTTAAATTATTTCCCCGAAGCATCTACAAACGATTTGAACAATCTCTGCATGGATAGTTGATCCGTCAACCACTCGGGATGCCATTGCACAGCAACAGCATAAGGATGGTCGGGAATTTCCACTATCTCCACCAGGCCATCAGGTGCATAGCCTGCGACACGCAAGCTGGGAGCGATATCCTTCAGGCCTTGGTGATGCAAACTGTTGACGTTGAGTAATGTCTCGCCAAATATTTCAGCGGAACGAGTGGTCTCATTCACGTTTACGGGGTGGACGATTGTGCGGCGCAAACTGCCAGGATAATCGTGATCCAACGCGCCTGTCAATTGAGCATGGATATGAGTGTAAAGCGTGCCGCCCAAAGCGACGTTCATTACCTGTGCGCCGCGGCAGATTCCCAAAATTGGTTTGCCATCATGGACGGCGGAGCGCATTAAAGTCAATTCGGTAAAATCCCGCTTCTCGTCCACCTCACCAATTCTCGGATGGGGTGATCCGTTGAAATGCTCCTTGGCCACATCCCCGCCGCCAGAGAAGAGAATACCTGAGAGGCGGGAATATAAATCGAGGAAGTCATCCTCAGAAAAAATAGCTGGAATGAGGATGGGCAATCCACCGGCCTGTACGATGGCATTGATGTACGAATGTTGAAGCGCTGTGAGCGGATGCCCGTCAGAATCCTTGCCGTTGCGTGTGGTAATGCCAATCAGTGGTTTGGCCATGCTGTGCTCCAAAACAAAAAGACCCTAAAGGCCTTGAAGACCTTTAGGGTCTTTCTAAGAACCCTGTGTCAAAAATTAGTCGAATTTTTGCTTGAGACGAGCACCCTTGCCTGTGCGGTCGCGCATGAAGTACAACTGTGCGCGGCGGACTTTGCCGTGGCGTTCAACAACGATCTTGTCGATGCGCGGGGAGCGAAGAAGGAATGTGCGCTCCACGCCAATGCCATTGGTAGCCATGCGGCGCACGGTTACGGAGGAATCATTGCCACCCTTGCGGAGGCGGATCACAATTCCCTTGAATTCCTGAATACGTTCGCGGTCGCCTTCTTTGATCTTGACGTGAACGCTAACGGTGTCACCGGAACTCAATTGAGGAATTTTTTCATTAATTTTGGCCTCAACGGCCTTGATAAAGTCAGTCATTTTTTTCTCTTCCTTGCCTTTATTGTTTAGTATCCTGAAACGCGACGGCAGAGTATAGCACGCATTTTCTGATAATACAAGACGTGTTTTACGCGTATTTTCTCAATGCCAGCACTGCATTATGTCCGCCAAAACCGAAGGCGTTGCTGATGACCAGCGATGTTTTCAATTCACGCGCCTTGTTCGGAATGTAATCGAGGTCACATTCGGGGTCGGGGGTTTCGTAATGGATTGTTGGAGGCAGAATGCCTTCACGTATTGCCTGAACGCTGAAGATGGCCTCCAAAGCACCCGTTGCGCCCATCATGTGCCCGGTCATGGATTTGGTGGATGAGATGGGAATTTTATACGCCAGGTCACCAAACGCAGCCTTGATGGCGCGCGTCTCGGCTTGATCGTTCAAATACGTACCTGTGCCATGCGCATTGATATAACCGACTTCATCGATGTTCGCTTTCGCAGAAGACAATGCCATGCGGATGGCGGCCGCGCCGCCTTCTCCATGTTCGTGCGGCGCAGTCACGTGAAAGGCATCCGCTGTTGCGCCGTAGCCAGCCAACTCAGCCAATATGTTCACGCCGCGCGCCTTCGCATCAGATTCACGCTCAAGCACAATTACAGCCGCGCCTTCACCCATCACCAAGCCATCGCGATTTTTATCGAAGGGCTGGGGCGTCATCGAATAATTATCATTATGACGCGACATGGCTCCCACGCGGTCAAACGCAGCCACTCCTGTGGAGGTGATCGTCGACTCGGAAGCGCCCGCAAGCGCGGCATCGATCATTCCTGTGCGCAGCATCATCAACGCAGTGCCAATTCCATCCGAACCAGAAGCACATGCAGATGCCACGGAAAAGCACGGGCCTTTAATTCCAAACTCAATCGCGGTCATCCCTGCACCGCCGTTCGCCATCAACATGGGAATCAGGAACGGGCTGACGCGGCGCGGGCCTTCGTTATAGTTCGTTAAAATCGCATCCTGCAATGAGTGCAGGCCGCCTATGGCTGACGAAATAATGACACCGATCCGCCCTGCATTTTCAGTTGTGATCTGCAAATTCGATTGCGCCAGGGCTTCCTTCGCCGCCGCAATCGTGAACTGCTCAAAGCGGTCGCGTCTGCGCGCCTCTTTTGCATCCATAAAATTTTCAGGCTTGAATCCTTTTACTTCCGCCGCAATATGTACCTGCAAAGCCGCCGCATGGGAATCAAACAATGAGATCTGCCCAACACCAGACACGCCCGCGATCAAATTGCTCCATGTCTCTTTTACGTTCAGGCCGAGAGGATTGACTGTCCCCATACCTGTTATAACAATACGCTCCTGCATTTCTCCTCCAGAGATGATTTATTATGGATATGAACTTTACATAAAACCCCGTCCGATAAGAAGCGTGACGCTCGAAAGCCGCCCGCTTCCCGCCCCGCTCAGGCCTGGTCACACAACCCAATCATCTGCCACCCTTGAATATTTCACGCCACTCGCGCTGCAACATGCCGTAATGATATTCACTGGTATACACACCGTTGACCAGAAAGCTCTCGATGTAGTG
>JACRBH010000233.1 GCA_016234535.1 Chloroflexota bacterium | reverse complement strand
GATATTGACAACAGAAATCATTGCGTGGGAAGCGGCGCGTAATGATAAGAAAGCGAAAATCCGCTGGAACTTTACTGTTGACGACGCTCGCAAAGTTTTCAAAGAGTACTACCCTACATCTTTAACTTGTTGAGATACTAGGTGGCAGAGGATTTTCGGCGGGGGTGAATGCGGTTCATCCCCACGTGTGTGGGGAATACTTGTTCAGTCCCAGCACCAGCACTGCCTTTACCGGTTCATCCCCACGTGTGTGGGGAATACATTACCTCCTCCGCTCGTCTCTTGTCACTAGACCGGTTCATCCCCACGTGTGTGGGGAATACGCACTCTTGGCAGCAGCGCCACCCATGCCTACTGCGGTTCATCCCCACGTGTGTGGGGAATACGAGTCTTCCGTTTGGATTTAGAGCAGGGTATTGCGGTTCATCCCCACGTGTGTGGGGAATACGCTTTCGGGAGGCTTGCTCGTTTGGCCACTCGCGGTTCATCCCCACGTGTGTGGGGAATACGCATATTCTTCCTGCCAAGATGGAATTTTCTGCGGTTCATCCCCACGTGTGTGGGGAATACTTTTCAAATCCGCGCCGCTCAAATTCGCGTTTCGGTTCATCCCCACGTGTGTGGGGAATACTTACAGGTAATTGCGAATGTTGACGAGGGCGGCGGTTCATCCCCACGTGTGTGGGGAATACGAATGAGTCTGAACTCTCGGTATTTTCCAGTCATCGGTTCATCCCCACGTGTGTGGGGAATACTCAACCACTCGCCGCGGAGACGAGAGGCCGTGCGGTTCATCCCCACGTGTGTGGGGAATACTCATGCTTGCCGAGAACGTTGGCCGGCGCGACCGGTTCATCCCCACGTGTGTGGGGAATACCCTTATTTTAAAGTAAAAAAAGAGGGTTTTAAGGGGTCTTTGGTGACTCAGCCTCAGAATTGGCTTCTATTTTGGCAGGTGGAATGGTGTTATTTGGGATGTAAACCAATTGCAGGCCTTCCATATCTACCACTGAGCGTTTTGTATTGCCGTCCATGCGCATGGTGAAGCGTTGTTCGTTATTGGTGTTCCAGGCTTGGACGACACTGCCATTGCTACACTCCGCTTTGCATTTTTCCCAGAGAAAATCACGCACGCGGGCTGACACATGACCGATGAAAACGCCAGGAGATGGTTCCAACATCCAGCGGGTGAGTTCGCCGTGCAGCTTTTTGGGAACGTTTTGTAGGACGATCATCATCATGGCGAAGAATCTCCCTCTTGAGCAAGATTAGGCCAGAGGTCGGTTGGAAGCGCAGGGTCTGCATCTATATCAAGCAATTCATTGATCGGTTCATCCTTGACTTCAAGGACGTTGTCAATGTCGGGCAGAATCCTGTCGAGCAGTTTCATCTCGCGGAATTTTTCGCGGCAAGCCATGCGCGTGCGACGTTCAATGTTTTGATTACTTTCAGCCACAATTGAAAATGCAAGAGGGATGGTGATATCGGCTTTGTAAAGGTCTGCGACATCATAAACAAAGGAAAGTTGTTTGCCAGTGTGGACGAAGCCGATGGCAGGAGAATAACCGCCAGAGACAATTGCCGCATGACAGACGGAGTTCAGTGTGGCGTTTGCGGCGGAGAGTGAACGATTGATCGGGTCGCCGCCGCCCCAGTTGGAACGATCATAGATACGCCCATGCCATGGCACGCCATATTTCTGACTTGCCTCTTTGTATACGCGGCGCACGCGCACGCCTTCAAAGCCGCGAATTTGCGGAAGCGTTAGCGAAGGGTCGAGAGTTTCTTCGAATCGCATTTGATACATGCGAATGCAGACGCGGGTATGCTTGACGGGATTGCAGGCGAGTTCCGCTTGTTGCAAAAGGTGATATGCTTTGCGCGTTTCGCCCAACCCCTGCGCGTAAAAGTGGGTCATCTCTTCGCCCGTCCATAACATGCTGCAACCGTTCTCCGCTAAAATTTTTACGGCAGCATGGGTGATCTTTGTACCTGGTCCCATCATCAGAACGCACAGTGTCGCGGCTGGGACTAGCGTGCGTCCTTCTTTTTGCCAAAGTTCAATAGCATGGTCAGCCTTTTCTATCACCGCGTGTTCGACGTAGAGATACGAAAGGCTGTCACGCAACTTGGGTAATCCATGTAAATCTTGCATGAAAGCCTCCTTGTTATATAAATAAGAAAGAATAACTATTCAGTTGTTAAAGTGCGAGTCGTGCTCAGAATTCCGAAGTCTTACAGACTTCGGAATTCTCCTGTCTAGGCGCGTGCCAGTGAAAGCAAACCAAATCCGAGTCCTTTTGCGCTACCGAAACCTGTGAAGATTGTGCTGGCTAGTTCATCAGGTTTCTTTACTTGTAAAATACCGTCAAATTGCACGGAGAGAAAATTCATTCTCTTTTCTTTATCTTTCTCGATGAATAGCTTTCCGCGTGTGAATTGTTCGTTGATAATGTTGACTGAGACCAATGCCGCGCCAGCGGATTCAAGTTTACGCTCCAGCCATTTCTGCTGATCTTCTTCGCGGATCAATCCAACGCGCCGCCCTTGCTTTTTACCTTCACGGTCTTTCTTGACCGTTGGGTTGGCGCGCAAACGAAAAGCAAGAGTCTGCCCTTCATGCAACTGCAAATTCATTTCCTTGACGGCTGGATTCTCTACATCGAGAGGGAGATCGCTTTCTCCAAGCAGGTAATCCTTTTTCTCGGCTGAGAGAAAATCCCAAATGGGTTGTTGACGTGATTGCACAAGTAAAGTTGGAATGCGCGTGCGTGGGTGCAAATCCACACGAAAAAGAATGTTGGTGGCAATGTCTTCCGTGCGTTCTGCTTTGAATACGCCGTCAGGAAATGCGCGTGAAACAGTACGGTGCAGCTCGTATGGGTCGGCAAGTTCGTGCTGCGCTTGCCGTGAGCGCGGGTTGAGGATGAGTCGGGAGAGGTACATTAGGCAGTCTCCTTGATGGGTTCGGGCGCATCGTAAAATGTGACTGAAACGCGGCGTGGTGCAAATTTTCGTCCAATGCGAGAAAAGGAAAGCGGCTGGTCTATGCGGACAATTGAGCCACCATTGTCTTCCAACACAACGCGCAGTTTTTCCTTTTCAGGCTTGCACAGAGATGGGTAGGACTTCAAAGCCTGTTCGAGCGTTTCACCTTTTTGCAAACCGTCTTCCAGTGGAATCGGCTCACTCGGCACAAAAGATTTGCGTCCTAAAAATAAAGCCCAAACGGGTTTGTACAATGAGGCTTGCAAGCGTTCCAGCAGGGCAAGGTCTTCGCTTTCCAGTCCAACAAGGAAGATGGCATTAGCAAGGTAGTAGCGGTTGGATAGTTCGGTATCCTTTATTTTGCCATTCGCCATCAGCACTCGTTGCGCGGTGTGATAATCAACTTGAAGCGAACCTTCCCTGTCCACGCGTACACCCACGCGGAGGGACGCGAGAGGCTGCAAGCCTTCATCATCTTCACGGTCAATGCCCAGCGCCGCACAAAGCAAACCCAATACGCCACTTTTGGATGGCTCCAAACCTGTGTCGCGCATGGTGAATCTGCTTTGCGTCCCCCATGATTGCATGGGGGCGCTAAGGCGGATTAAGAGTGTATTCATGGATTACTCCAATGGACCGAGCAGCTTCTTCACCCAGCCTTCCATGTTGTCTTCGCCATCCACCGAAAGCGTGACGGTTGTGATCCCATCGCCACCATAGACCTTGTTCAACTTTGTCCAATATTCATTTAGCTTTTGAATGGAGGCAGACATCAAACCGCCATCACGCCCAGGCTTGACAGGTGTTTCAAAGGCATTTGCCAACGACCAGGACTGTCCATCCTTGCGGACAACGCCGAGCATGAAGTCGGGCGGGTTCTGCGCGGCAAAACTGTTCTGTTTGCCAGATGGGATTGCCAATGCGGCGGCGCGTAAAAAGCCTTCCACTGTTTTGCGGGCGAGTTCCTTATCGTCACCGAGATTCTTGACGAGCAAGTCCCAATCAACGCGGGCATAGCGATAGAAACAGGCGCTGTTGAAAGCGGTGACGCCCATCATGCCTGCGCCCGCTTCGTCGTCACGAGTCAGATCATCTACGGCAGTGTAGAAATCCATATCCATATTGACGCGATGAGTGGAAATAGCATGGGCAACCTGACATGCGGCATCAATGTTGAGTTCTGGTTTTTCAGCCAGCATACGTCCAAACAAGGCAATGTCTGGCGCGCTGGTGCGATCTTTTAGTTCTTTGAAAAATTCTTTGGCGAATGTATCCAGTTCGGGGCTTTTGCCGTCTTTCAAATTCTTGGTGATTTCCTTCCATTTTTCAGTAAGGGATTTCACGGCGGTTTCGATTTCAGTCTTGCTCAAATAAAGCAGAACACTGGTGTGACCTTTCTTCTCTTCCAGTTTGCTGTATTGAACGGAGAAGGCATTGGCAACTTCCTTTGCCTGTTCCTCAGGTTTGCCAGCCTTAACCAGCGCTTCGGCGAGCAACCGCGTCATCCAGCGGGTGCGGACAGCGGGTTCTACATCCGTGGTTTTGGCAAACACAGGATGAAGACGGATGGCGCGTTTCACTGCCTGAGATGAAACACGAGCGCGGCGCACACCGCCAAATTCGGTATCTTTCGGGTTGCCCGTGTCGTCACGGTTGAGGTTTGAAGGGGCGAAGTTTTGCAAGATATGAAGTTCGATGAACATGGTTTATTCTCCTTTATCGTTTGAATTGTTGGTTGATTCGGCTGATTGGCGTCCACCCCAGAAGGAGCGTGCCCATTTTTTCTGTACTGAGTATTTGGGATCGTCGCGTTTCTCCCAATTTTCCAAATCCCAAAGTAACTGATTCCAATTTACTGGAACATCTTTTGATTTCAAGAAACTGATGGATTGGCGCAAATATTCAGGCAGGTCATCGGGGTGCGCCGCGAGCAGGGCGGTAAAGCGGCGTTCTAATGCATCTGCTCCGCTATCGGTACGAGTCTTTGCAAGATGTGCGCCCATGTTGCCTTCATCCGTGGATTTGGGGTGCAAGGCAAACAACGCTGCCACCAAATAAAACGCGGATTCTTTGAACCGTGCGCCGCTACCCTGTTCACCGAGAAACGGTTCGACGTAGCGGTACATATCCGCCACTGTGCCAGGCGGTTGACCGAGTCCGCGCCGCAGGGAAGCCAGTGCGCCGCGTTCTTGTCCCTCCGCCAGTTTCTGCAAGCGGTCAATAAATCGTTCTTCCAGACTACTCATGCTGTTACCTCCTGTTGTGGTTGAAGTTCTTCAAATAGTTTTTTGAATTCGTAAGCCAATACGCCGCGCGCCTTTACAGCGGCTTTCAGCGCTTTTGTATTTTCGCCCGCCATTCTTTCTGCGCTTGCCAACGCATCCCATGCAGTTTGCTGGAGGGTTTCATTCCAACGGGCGAGAGAGGATTCAGGATTGGTCGGCAACTCTACAACCAACAGACTAAATGACGTTTCAAGTTTTGACCAATAATGCGCTTCGACATTCCAGTGCGACATCATCTTATCCACATCGCCCGAGTCTGGCTGCCTTCCGCCTTTTTCCTCTGCGGATGGAGAAATAAAGTTCCTGGCAAGAGTAAACGCTGCTCTCTTCAAGGATAATTTAACTTGTTCTGTGCGAGTCGATGCTTCAGTCAATTTTGAAACCAAATCTTCACTTGCAAGGTAGGATAGAGGCAAGGGCATGTTTTCATGACGATAGAAAAAGATTTTTGCATCTTTGAAATGCACGCCTGCACCCAGCGCCATGTAACGATAAATTTGATTTGGCTTCAAACACTCTGTCTCATCCAAAAGTAAAGCGAGCCATTCAAAAGACTTTGGTGGATGGGTGTTGCTTAAGTCATTTCTTTTCAGCAAGGCATGACTATCTCTCCACAAACTACGCTCTACCGTCAAAGCCAAATGCTTCCAGCCGTCTTTTTTCTTGGTATAGAGTTTGAATGGGTCTTCAAGGTCTTTGTCTAGATCAAGTCCTCTCAGGATTTGCATTGCTTGAATGAAGACGTTCCCGTTTTTCTCATCAGGAACTAAAAGGATTTTTCGATTCTGCCAAGTTAAGTAATCCAGATAGCCATTCGGTTTTCCACGCGTCTTGAAAGGGTCTTTCATTTCCCAAGTAGGCTCATCATCTCCAAGTGTGGCGAAAGGCTCATCTTTGGCATATTGCAAGCAGTTAAGCAAAAGCGTCTCAAATAGATTATTTCCTTCTACGAGAAATGTTACTCCTCTGAGTAATGGGGCGCTGGTGAGATTGGGGAATTTCGGATGTACCAATCCACCTAACCCAAAACACTGACCGACTAACAACATTCGAGTGGCTTGTCCGCATCCTATCGGCGTAGTTTCGACCACCATGCTGTGCTCGAACAATTCATTGGCAGTACTCATGCCATGCGTCAATAACAACGCACTTTTTTCTACCATTGTTTCGCCTCTTATTTGGTAAAACGGGCGCTCTTTATCGAACAAGTCAAAGCGTGTATGCCATTTTTTGAAATACGCATCAAACTTGCTCATCTCGAACTGTTTTGCTTTCCAAAGTTCTTCCCATGCGCCTTTGGTCTTGGGTCCGCGCAAAACGCTGTGAATCACTGCCAGCATAAGGCGGTAGAGCGAGGCGGTTTCGAGCGGAGAGTCGCCTTGTATGCCGCGCAAATCATGCGCCCGCGCCAGCGTTTCCCGCAGGCTGAGTTCCTCCATACACCCGTCGGGGTGCGCGCATGGAATCCAGGGTTGGTCAATCAAATTGAACGAATAGGTCATTGCTCCTCCTTTAGAATGGTGAGACCTGTTTGGCGGTCCAGGATCAAGGCATATTTTTTGCCTTCCAATTTACATCTTCCATTTTCAAAAATGACGGGCATTGCATATTTCAAAGCGGCAACCTCCTTCCAGTGTTTCCATGTAAGTTCAGGGTCTTTGTAGGCAAAAGCATCCAGCACCGTTCGGTTTTGCACATTGATATTTTGCCTGAGCAATTGTTTTACCAAGTCCTTATCTGGCTTGGTAGATATATCTAATGGATTCGTAATACCTTCTGTGTCGAGATATAAATCTCCATTGACGCGGTGCAGGCAAATCAGCGAAATGCTGGGGTCAGCATCGCGTGTCATAGCGCGGAATGCTTTGTGGACAGTTGGGTCGTCTTCATCAAGATTGCCGTTTCTTTGTGAAAGCAAATCGTCTTCGTCAGGGGCTTTGATCAGTTGCTGAACAGCGTCAAAGGTTGCCTTTCGTTCTTTTCCTTCCGCTTTTTCGATGGCTATCTCCATTTCCTTTTGCAAGGCTTCATCCTTGATTTCTATTTCGCCACCATACACCGCCTCGATGAGCGCCGTGGTTTCGCCAGGCATGGTCATTTCTGTTTTGTCTTTCAGCGCCAGCCAGGTTTTCAACATCACCGAACGCTCATAGACATATTCGTCATGCCCAAATTCGGGGATGTCATCTGTTTGTGGAAAGGAAATCAGTAAAGCGGGCGCTTGCAAATTCACTGGTCGGCTCGAATCATTTTTACTGTGGCGGTGTAGGCGTCCCGCACGTTGAATGAGCAGGTCAATCGGCGCAAGATCAGAGACCATGAAGTCGAAGTCCAGGTCAAGGCTTTGCTCAATAACCTGTGTAGCAACGACAATAGATTTTCGGGGACGGTTGGGATTCGGTTCGCCGTTCTCGCCTTTCCCAAATCTTCCAAGTACTGACCTTTCAATTTCTTCGCGCCATGCAAACGGGAAGCGGGCGTGGAACAAAATCAAATCTTCTTCGGGCACAAGTCCTGCCGCTTTGATTTCCCTGTATAACTCCTGCGCCCGCGCCACACGGTTGCAAATCACCGCCGCGCAGCCTCCATGTCCTAGAGCAGTTCGTAAATGTTCGATGATGGTCTGTGGTTGTGTGTCGCATGGTTTCAACTGGACTGTGCGCGAAGAAGGGCTTTCAAGTGAAATGCTTTGAATGCCCGCGCTGCTGGCAAGCGTCAGTCGTGGATATTCAGCGGCGGGTAAATCCATTTCGTCTGCGCCAAGGTAGGCGGCGGTCAGGTCGCGGCGGGTTTTTTCTGGCAGGGTCGCCGAAAGCAAAATGACCGAAACGCCAATTTGTTTGAGCCAGATCAACAGGCGTTTGAATAACTCCGACATATAGGTGTCGTAGGCGTGAACTTCGTCAAAGACCACGACCTTATTTCGCAAGCCAAACATCCGCACAAAGAAATGACGGGTTTGCAAAACACTCATCAATGCTTGATCCACCGTCCCCACACCGAAAGGCGCGAGCAGAGTCCGCTTGCGGGGCAGGAACCAAGACTCGGCACGAATTCCGCCTTGTGAGTCGGTTTGATCCTCATCGTAAACGCCTTCAGTTTGCGCTTTGTTGTCTTCGAGCAATGCGCCCCCGTGAACAAGATGGAAGTTCAATATTTCATCAGGGTATCTTTGGCGAAGGAATTTTGTCACGCGCTCATACATTTGATTGCTGGTTGCCTGGGTGGGCATGGCAATATACATGCCACTTCCGCGTTGGGATTGAAGCCAGGTGTCAGCGGCATATAGCGCTGCTTCAGTCTTGCCTGAACCTGTGGGTGATTCTAGAATCAACAGGGTGGGCAATTGAGTCTTTGCAACCTCATCCATAATTGTTTGCTGAACGGAATTGGGAACAGCAATGAATGGGAACATTTCCTTAAAGGTCAAAGTTTTGCCATCTGCCTGCCAGTTGAACCAACCCAATTCAGCAAGGGCTTTTTCAGCATTCGCCGCAGCGCGGGAAGTATATTCTTCCAGTGGGACATTGATGCTTTTCTCGTAGGGGAAGAACTCGGTCATCGAGCCGATCCAGTCTGCAACGCTGGCGAAGCCAGAGAGCAAAGTCAGGAAGATGTTAAGTTCCTGCGGGTCTTGTGGAAGGGTGAAACCAGAAGCAGGGATGAAAATGGTCAGCATGTCCTCCGCAAGTTCCTTGCGTGCCGTATCCCAAATAGCCTCGTTATTTCCCTTATCGATAAGCGTCAGGGAGTTTGGCTGTAATTGGGCAGGGATAATCCACGTTCCGTGGTGACCGCCAACTGCCCTTGAGATTTTCTTCGCGTCTTGTTCGGAAATTTTTAGCAAATCAGGCAACAGCAAACTCAATGCCCATGCAGAAACCACTCCGTGCGGTGATGTCTGCGAAGGTTTAATCGTTGGAAGCCAAAACCCCGCCTTTCTAACTTCACCCTGCATGGACTTGACTTTGATTTGGAAAGAAGGCGAAGCCTTGCCCAAATCATGCAGGCTGATGAGAAAAGCCAGTGTTTGCCCTGCTGTATCTTCGTCACAGCCAAGCCATTGGCAGAATTGTCGTTTTGATTCAACATCAATTGCTTTCTTCCACATTTCATGTGCCACCTGTCCAACATCAATCAAATGATAAACAAGGCGGTGAACTTTTGTCTCGTCTTTTTTATCCGCCTTTGCCCATAATACCGAATATGTTTTCATCTCTGATGCCATGACCTTATATTGAAGGGCTAAATCACGCACATGTTGAATTACTTCTTTTCGTAATCTATCTGGTTCGATGACCTCACAATCTGCGCCCCAGCCGCGTACCCAGGGCAGCATTTCGCGCCACTCGGCAACTTCTGCGCTCCAGAGACAGCCGCCGTCTTCGGTATCAATTACTTTTTCAAGTGGATGCCAGATACTTTCTTTCACACGCCGCGCCGCAGAGGGTGAAAAGCGCAGCATCACGGTGACGGGTTCCTTATCACCGTACCAAATTCCCCAGGCATGTTTGAGCAGTTGCTGGTCGTCAAAGTCGGCGGGGATTTCAAAGGTCTCGCCTGAAAGAAAGGCAGAGTCGACGCGGTCAAATTTGAATGGCGTGATTCTTTCGGTCACTTCGCTGTAGGCAATCACATAAATGCTGTCGCTCCAAATCGAAGGCTCGATCAGATACGGGTGAATAACATGGTTGCGAAATTCATCCATACCAAAAGGCTGGTAACGGACGCGCACCTTCTTCTGTTCCACCCAAGCCTGTGCGAGAATTTCAATGATCTTGATCCGCTCGGGGTCCTTTTCTTTTTTCAGTACTGCATCTGCGGCTTTAAGCAGTTTCTCGGTCATCGGCTGGCGCAATGTACCCGCGAGCTTTTCCAACGCGTTTGCCGCGTGTGGATGATGAAAGCGCGTTTGGCGGGATGTTTTGCGTGCGGTGAGATACAAAGTCAGCGCCTCATGCAAATTGACCTTGACCTCGGAAATGAGTTTTGTGCGCGGGATGTGGTAACGTCCCTCATCATCCTTTTCAATCGGGTATTGACCCGTTAATTCGATACGGTCACGGTAGATGAGGGTGCGGTCCACGCCCAACCGTTCCGCCATTTCAATATCTGAATACGCGCGCTGGATGTACAGCCGCTTCATCTCTTCCAGTCGTTCTGCTTTTGCCATTCCGCTCATATCTGCTCCATGCTACAACACATCATCATTTTTATGACTTGTTCTTGCAATAGAATAGCACAACGCCCCATTGAATTCTGCAACATTTTTATTGTGAATCCTGAAACGGCCACAGACCACCCTTATCATCTTCGGCAATATAAAGTTTCTTATCTTCGAGGGCGGGAAGTGAACGAGTCACTTCACTACGATTGAGTCCCAATAGACGAGCGATAAATCCCGCCTTTTTTCCTGGATTTTCCTGAACTGAATTATAGATGCTTTCGAGCTTTTCGTCATCGGTTTTTCGTGCCATGATATGCCTCCGTAAGGTTGAATTTCTTCAACAATACGGGAGGCATGTTGCAAGTACTGCAACAATGTATTTAGGATTTATCCATTATTTCCAACCCCTTTCCCTACACTTCTGGCAATTCACCCGAATATGTCAACGCCAACTTCATCGATGTGGGCAATGGTGCTGGTGATAAGAGGATCCAATTCCCGATCATGGATGAATGCAGTCATACTTTGTCCTGCCGTAACTTCTATCGTCTGAGTCCATCGTTGACCATCAAGGCCAATGGCGAATTGGACACCTGCCGCTTGTCACAAGCTGGCGAAAGATATGGGAATTTAAATCAACAGACTCTGGTGGATGTGCTCAATTATTTTGACGACGCCTTTGTTTATAGGCTGCATGCCAATCATCAACTGGTGAAATACCTGCCCCTGGTGGATCGTTCGCTGTTTGGCTCGGCCTTCACACACTTGTGCAGTCTACGTGCCATCGTTACCATGCTGGCTCGCAGGATGCGCGAACAGTCCATTTCATTTGAGGATATTTCTGCTGTCCAACGAATCAATCACGAGTTGCCACCTTAACTGGGCATTTTTCAAAACACGATCTTAACGTATAGCGTTAGTTTCGTTTCCATGAGTGTTTTATTATTGCTATTGTGTTTTAAGTGACGTGCTTCTATAATTATTTTTATAAAAGTGGAGTGGTGGGATAGCCATCACATTGATCCTTATTGGTGAACACCGAGTGGATGTAAAGGATTGGCAAAAAATACTTTGATGAAATAAATCCATTCCAAAAAGGACTCCATGCAAACCACCCTCTCATCACGTCTTTCCTCCCGCGCCTGGTTCGTCATGTTCGCCCTCGCCCTCACGGGACAAATTGCCTGGGCTGTTGAAAATTCATGGTTCAACACATTTGTCTACGATACCATCACTCCCGACCCGCGCCCCGTGGCATGGATGGTCGCTGCCAGCGCCATCACTGCCACGTTGACCACGCTCTTCATGGGCACGCTCAGCGACCGCACCCGCTCACGTTGGGGAAGGCGTCGTCCGTTTATTTTGATCGGCTATGTGTTATGGGGACTTTCCACCGTTTTATTCCCAACCGTTGCTTACATTAAAGTCACCAGCATTGCCATCATAATGGTTGTCGTCGCGGACTCGATCATGACCTTCTTCGGCTCCACTGCCAACGACGCTGCATTCAGTGCATGGACAACTGACGTCGCCACCACTGAAACCCGTGGACGAGTCGAAGGAGTGCTCAACTTGAGCGTCTTCCTTGCGCAAATTGTCGCGATGGTCGCAGCAGGTATGTTGATCGACAGCCTCGGCTATTTCACCTTCTTCTATTTGTTGGGCGGAATCGTCATCGTTGTCGGTGTTATCGCAGGCAGTTTGCTTCAAGATGTAAAACTCCCTGCCGAAAGCGAAGCGCCGAAGCGTTCCTTCCTCTCCGAGTTTGCCGAGCTTTTTGATGTCAGCACCCTGAAAGAAAATCGCGAACTGTTCATCATTCTCATCTTTATCATGCTGAGCAGCATTGGTATGCAAGTCTCGCTGCCGTATCTCATCATCTATCTTGAAAATTACATCGGCGTCACCAAGACCGAATTCAGCATCATCGGCGGCGCGGTCATGTTGGGTAGTGCAGTCTTCGCCATTCCCTTCGGCTTGCTCGCAGACAAATGGAACAAGCGCAACATGATCTTTTTCGCCACCATCGTCAGCAGCCTCGGCGGCATCTTGCTTTCGCTCGTAAATAGCCTGCCCCTGCTCGCGCTCACAGGTTTACTCTGGCAGGCATTCTCCGTTGCGATGGGTATCGCGTCCGTGGCGTGGCTCAAAGATTTACTCCCTGAACAAAATCGTGGCAAGTTTCTTGGCATCCGTATGATTTTCTGGATCGCCATTCCAATGGTCGTCGGCCCGTGGATCGGCTCAACACTGATTCAAAACTTCGGCGCACCGACCACCCTCAACGGTCAAGCAGGATTCGTTCCCGCTCCGATCATTTTCCAAGTCGGCTCGGTCATCAGCCTGCTCGCGCTCATTCCTCTTTTCTTCATCAATGATAAAAAATGAAAACAAAAATCACATCAGGTTTCTGGCACGACCGTCTTGAGGTCAACGCCCAACGCGCGATCTTCCATCAATGGGAGCAGCTTGAGAAATCGGGATGCATCGAAAATTTCCGCATTGCGGCAGGGGATGTGGATGGCTTCCGCGAAGGCTGGTTCTTCGCTGATTCAGACGCCTACAAATGGCTGGATGCAGCCTCCCGAATATACACCTCTTTTCCCACGCCCGAGCTTGCTATCGTTATGGACGAATTCATTATGCTGGTAGAGCGTGCCCAGCGCCCCGACGGTTATCTCTTCACCTACAATCAGATACACTTCCCAAATGATCGTTGGAAAAATCTACAGATCGAACACGAACTTTATTGCCATGGACATTTGATCGAAGCAGGCGTCTCGCATTACGAGGCCACCGCCCGCACAGATATGCTCGCGATTGCCCGCTGTGCCGCAGACCGCATCGTGGAAGATTTTCTTGGCAAAGGCACAGACCATACCCCAGGTCACGAAGAGATCGAGATCGCATTATTGCGATTGTGTAAAGTTACAGATCATCAACCTTATCTCGAAATGGCACGTCAATTCATCGAACAGCGCGGACACAATCCACTGTTTGCGCTTTCACTCATTCGCCAAAACTCCAGCGTAGGTCAGCGCCGTAATTTTATTAAACAGAAAAAGCAGGAATATCTTTCCGCGCATCCTGAATTCAAGCCTTTCCACCTCCCGCCTGACAACGCATCAAAACAACCACGTTATTCGAGATTGCGCTGGCAGGTCAACGCCTTGAGCGGAAAATACTTTCAGCAGCATGCTCCCATCCGCAAACAGACAGTTCCAGTCGGCCACTCTGTCCGTTTTGCGTATCTTGAAACAGCCGTTGCTATGCTCGCCCGAGAAAACGGAGATCAGACTCTCGTCCACGCATTGGAGCAGGTGTGGGAAAGCATGGTCACGCGCCGCATGTACGTCACTGGTGGAATTGGTTCAGTGCCTGGCTCAGAGGGCTTTGGCAACGACTACGAACTTGACCCCGAATATGCCTACGCCGAAACCTGCGCTGCCCTAGGCAGCATGTTCTGGAATTGGGAAATGGCACAGCTTACGAGTGAGGCCAAATATAGCGACTTATTCGAATGGCAGCTTTACAACGCTGCCGCAGTTGGCATGGGATTGGACGGCACGAGTTATCTTTACAACAATCCGCTCACTTGCCGTGGCGGAGTGACTCGCAAGCAGTGGTATTCCGTTCCCTGCTGCCCATCCAACCTCTCGCGCACATGGGCAGACTTGGGGAAATATATTTACTCGTCCAATCAAAATGAAATCTTCATTCATCAATACATCAGCAGTGAAACCGTTATTGATGTTGGTATTCCTGTGAATATCAAGGTCGAATCAGAGTTGCCTTGGAATGGGAGAGTGGTGATTCATGTCGACCCTTTTGAAAAGAAAAAAATTAAACTTCACTTACGGATTCCATCATGGAGTCCAAAATCTATGGTCAATATGTATGCTCCAGTAGAAGAGAAAATGCTGGAAAATAATACGGAAGAGCATTTCAGCCACTCTGTCAGCATGGCGGAGATTCATAACTCATTTGAACAATTGCCCAAATTGACTGCATCTGGCTATAACCCTCAAATCAGTTGGTTTGCTTGCGTTGATCGAACCTGGTCAACGGGTGATGCTTTGGAATTTGATTTTGATATGTCCATTCAGGTGCGCCGCACTTACCCAAAGGTCAAGGGTCATAAAGGCAAGGTCACCGTCACACGTGGACCATTGGTGTACTGCCTTGAAAGTGTAGATAATCCTGATGTAGATATTTTCAACGCTGTGATAGATACAAAATCACTAGACTCCGCATTTGACGCGCGATTACTTGGTGGAGTAGTAAAGATAATCGGACAGACAAAAACAGGCCAACCGCTTACTTTTATTCCCTACCATCTGTGGGGTAACCGCGGCGAATCCACGATGACAGTCTGGGTCAACAAATAAAATGGAGAAACCATGCAAACTGAATTAACTCAAACAGGTCCTTTGCTCCAGCCGAATGGACAACTTGCCCAGGTTGGCTGGGCGCGCCAGCCCATTCTTGATTGCAACCTTGAGGCCGCCCGCTTCTACGCCCTCACACCCTTGCAGCGATTTCGCATCAAACGCTGGGATTACTACGCTGTCTTCAGTCCGCGGCGTTTCTTCTCCGCTACCATTGCCGACCTCGGTTACGCGGGCAATCTCTTCGTTTACACGATGGACTTCGAAACAGGTGATCTGCACGAGGAGGGGATCGTTGTCCCATTTGGAAAGGGTGTGACTCTGCCGCGCAACTCCACCGAAGGGGATAGTCACTTCGAAGACGCCCGCCTCAAACTTGACTTTAGTCTGTACGCTGACCATCGGCATTTATCTGTCTCCTGGCCTTCCTTCCACAATGGTCGCGGCATCCAAGCTGAGATTGATCTGCAAACACCGCTTAGACACGAATCAATGAACATCGTGATTCCCATTGGACAAAAACGTTTCTATTGGAACCGCAAGATCAACTGCCTGCCCGCCAGCGGAACAGTCAAATACGGCGACATGACTGAAACCCTCACACCAACAACATCGCTTGGTTCGCTGGATTGGGGACGTGGTGTTTGGGAATATCAATCCTTCTGGAATTGGGCAAGCGCCTCTGGTTTCCTGCCCGATGGTCGTACCATCGGCCTCAACTTCGGGCAGGGCTTTGGCGACCTTTCCAAAGCGGGCGAAAATGCAATCATTTTGAATAACCGTATTCACAAATTGAAACAGATCAAATTCGATTACGTCTCAGGCGATTACATGAAACCCTGGAAATTTACCGACACCGAAAACCGCCTCGACCTGACTTTCACACCGTTCAAAGATCGTCTGGCTCAAACCAATCTTGGGATTATCACGAGCAAAGTTCACCAAATGTTTGGCCGCTACAACGGCTTTGCGATCACAGACGAAGGTGAAAAGATAGAAATAAAGGATCTGATCGGTTTTGCAGAAGAGCATCACGCCAAATGGTAGGTCAATGAAAACTCCCTGGTCTCCTGCTGCGCCAATTCCTTTGCCCGAATATCCCCGTCCGCAAATGACGCGGCCTGATTGGGTCAATCTCAATGGGTTGTGGGATTATGCAATTCTGCCGAAGGAACATCCTACGCCAATAAATTTTGACGGGAAAATACTCGTCCCTTATTGTGTTGAATCAGAACTCTCTTGTGTACAGAAGCCGTTACTGCCGAGTCAACGCTTGTGGTATCGGAGGACACTCCCTCTCCCTGTGGGAGAGCGGGCGGGGGAGAGGGTTTTACTTCACTTCGGCGCAGTGGATGATGAATGTGATATCTGGGTCAATGGAAAACATGTCGGTGAACATCGCGGCGGCTATCTCCCATTTACGTTTGATATTACTGATGCGCTCGTCGATGGAGAAAATGAATTAATCGTCTCCGTTTGGGACCCGACGGATACAGGCTTGCAGCAACGTGGAAAACAGGTATTGAATCCCAAAGGGATTTGGTACACAGCAATTTCGGGGATCTGGCAAACGGTCTGGTTGGAGGTTGTACCTGAGGTCAGTATTGAATCGTTGAAACTCACACCTGATCTTGACTCTGAAACACTGACAGTGGAAGTCAAACTTCGGGGATCAGCAGAGGGCGTCAGTGTAGTAGCAGTGATAAGCAGCAGCGGAGAAAAAATTTCCTCGGTCAATGGGCAGGTGACGGAGCGGTTAAGAAGCGCGATTCCCAATCCACGAGTATGGACTCCCGATGATCCGTATCTGTATGATTTGCGAGTCCAATTAATTCGAGATGGTCAAGTTGTAGATCAAGTGGATAGTTACTTTGCAATGCGTAAGTTTGGGTTAATGAAAGATGCGGAAGGACATTTACGCTTTGCATTGAATAATCAGCCATTGTTTTTGTATGGCCCGCTTGATCAGGGCTATTTCCCTGACGGGCTGTATACACCACCGTCGGAAGAAGCGATGTTGTTTGATATTGAATATACAAAGCGAATCGGCTGCAACATGATCCGCAAGCACATCAAGGTGGAGTCTTTGCGATGGTATTACCACTGTGACAGGCTTGGCATGATCGTCTGGCAGGATATGCCAAATGGTGGCTTGATCGATGGGGAAGTGGTTGCCACGCTTTCATTGATATTTGGCTTTCATCGAAATGACACGCGCCGCTTAAAACGCTTCGGGCGGGATGGTGCAGAAAATCGTGCATGCTATCGAAGCGAACTGCAAGGTATGATCGATCATTTGTATAATGCGGCTTGCATTGCGGTGTGGGTTCCGTTCAACGAAAGCTGGGGGCAATTTCAATCCGTAGAGGTGGCGGAATGGGTCAAGTCGTATGACCCCACTCGATTGGTGGATCATGCTTCGGGCTGGTTCGATCAGGGTGCTGGAGATTTTCAAAGCAGGCATGTGTATGTCAAAAAGTTGAAACAACCCAAGCGAGACAAGCGCGCTTTTGTTATCTCAGAATTTGGCGGATACAGCTTGAAAGTTCCCGGGCATATATGGGATGAAAACAAAAAATTTGGCTATCGTTTTTACGAAACATCTGAAACCCTGACGGATGCTTATCTATCTTTGTTGGAAACGGAACTCAAGCCGCTTATTTCACAGGGGCTGGCAGCGGCAATTTACACCCAGACAACAGACGTGGAAATCGAGATCAATGGCTACCTGACCTATGATCGCATGGTGGAAAAGATGGACGAGCAAAAACTCAGGCAGTCACATGCTGCTCTGTTTGAATTTTTCATTGGGTAGGTTTAAATCATGGGAAGGAATGGCTAATTGGATGTGGTTCTACCCCACTCTACCAATGGTAACTTCCCAAACTTCCGTATATTTCCCATGATCACAGCCACTTCTTCCGACATATCTACACATGCCCAGCCAGCAGCTTTTTGAACCCAGTTCGGACTCAACTGTGCATACACAAGCCGTACTCCTGTTGCCTGACAGAACTCCAGGGCTTCTGCCAGCCTCGTTTTTGTAATTAACTCTATCTTCTCAGTGCTCTTGTGTTCATCCCCAACCTCCAACCAGAACAATGTTTCAAATCCCTGGATTCGTCCCCACGCCAATCCATCCGGGAGCACAGATGTTTCCGGAAGTCTTACTTCACTCCAGCCAACCCAAACTTCTGCGTGGGGATAAGCAGACCGCAACCATGCCGGCCACCTGCGCGAAATGTGTCTGTGGGGTGTCCTGGCATGTTTCGGACTTTCCTCCTTGCGATCAGTAAACTCTACACCTGCAGGTATACCCCAACTCCGCATGGCAAGCGATAATCCCTTGCGTGTCAGTTGCCAGTATGGTGTTAGGCTTTTTGTTGATTTGGATTTTTTCTCGTTTGGTTCTTCAGGATCGGTGGCATACCCTGCTAACCCCTTCGCTTTCAGGGTGACAAGGGCATTTATCGAAACATCGTCATCCAATCCAGCCAGTGAAGCAACTTCCAATCCAAGCCCTTCCTGGATTCTTGCCAGTACTTGCATGCATTTCAATTCTTCCTGGGAAACAGGTAAAGGTTTCTCCTTCACGACTGGAGGATTATAGTTTGAGGAATGCCATAGGGCAGGAGGTCGAGAAAATTCAAGCCATTCCGGGGTTCGTCCAACCGGTGTGATTGCATAGGGTACGCTTAATCCCAATTCCAACGTGAGTGAGCGCTTGACTTCCATCAGATACCACTCTCCTGGAGCAACTACCTGAATCCATAAAGAGGCACCGTGACGTTTATTGTTCAAATGAGCAGCCAGACGCTGCAGGGGATCCCGGTATTCAAAAGGCGGGAGCCCGTTCAAGGCATCAATATGGAAGATAAACGTATCCGTATGGAGCCCTTTGTACGGCAGGCTAATCCAATCCGAAAAGGTCATTTTACCGACGCGAACAGTCATATGTTAATCCGAACACCCAATGTAGATATATTCATCTTCGGTAAAGAAGGATTGAGGGTTTAGCCAGACAAAACTTTTCTCGCCCGTCTTCTGCTTGATGCCATAATGTAAATGAGCGCCGGTGCTATTGCCTGTGTTGCCGCTCAGACCCACTACGTCCCCATAATTTATGATTTGCCCTTCGGATACTTGAATGCTGCTCAAATGCGCCAGCCAGACCTGATAGCCATTATTCTCAACCACCACCAAGTTTCCCCACGGACCATTCTGCCCAGCCCAAACCACCTCGCCGGCAATCGTTGTATGGATCGGCGTACCTTCATTCTCGGGAAAATCACTGCCTGTGTGAGTCCGGTAATGCGGGTCTTGAAACATGCAGCCTAATAAAGGCTTGTCATACAAGGTGCTCCAAAGCTGGATGGGACCGACCATCGGCAAGCCATAAATTTCTGAACCGGGTCCAATATAGTCGTCCCACGGAACAGCGCTCATGCCGGCAGGTGTTGAGTTTCCATATGAACCGTTGTCACTGGACTCTGCATATTGGGGAACATCGAATAGCCACCGCTCCACACCGGGTTGCGCCCATGACGGTAATTGAGGAATGCTCATCACTACCAGCATCACATACCCCACCACCAAAGCGGCCCCGCATAATAACGGGGCGGTCATCAGGGCAATGGAAAATCGGAAGAACCCTTTCACTATAAGACCCTTCCCAGTCTATCCAGGCGAATCTCACCCTGCTGTCCGGCTTGCAATCCCATTGAGGCTTCGATGGACAAGCCATTGCGGATCATGCGCATCGAGAGCCAGTAGGACACACCTGAACCGATAATGACAGGCGAGAGAAACAATGGATTGCCGGAATACAACTTCCCAACTTCGGGCGTGGTGATGGCGATCAAAACCAGTACACCAGGGGGGAAGAGTGCCAGAAATCGCGCCTGCCATTCCACACCCTTGGCAGCGGCACGCGCGCGGGATAAGACTTCCACTACAGTTCCCAAGGTTTTACGAAGAGATGCCACCAATGGACTTATCTCGATGCGCCCTTCGATGGAGGCTAGTAATGAAGTGGCGACAATGTCCACGGCGGGATTATCCCAGGCGGTAGTCCATTCACGAACAGCAAGTGCTGCTTCATCGGCAGGTGCTGTTCGCAAGCGAACCACCAGATCTCCCAATACCATTCGGCCATCGGGTCCCACCGCTTGCGCCGCATCATCGAGTGCATCGCCCAATGGCTTGCCTTGTGAGAGAAGAGTCTCAACGACTCCCAAGCCACGCAAGATATCCTTCGCTTGCTTCAAGCGAAATTCCTGACGTTTATCGGAAAGAGTTCCTGCATACAGCAAGCCTCCTGCAATAGCAAACAGGATCGCAGGAAAGAATCCCAAGAACATGCCTCCTGCCAATCCTCCTCCTACCCACGCCAGAAATCCATAGGCGATCTGGTTGAAAACAAGTCCCGTTCCGGTTTGACGCGCAAACTTCTCAGGATCGAATTTCTTCTTCGGTTGGGCAATGCCCATTGCGCGCGCCATGCCTGCTTCATCGACCGTGCGGCGCCAGCCAAAGGTGATAGGGATGGTTGCCAGCGCCAATGCGCCAAGTATTGAAATCAAAGTGATCATGTTATCTCCATAAAAACCAGATCGAAAGTTCCTGTGCGCCGCCGTTCGCCAGCCAGACGGCAAAGTAAATTCCCACGACTCCCAATAGGACAGTCAACAACGGATAGACTCCGACTTCATTCCATGCGAGATCAATGGGACGCATGGTTGGCCCTGCCGCTTGCGGTTGGTATGAAGGAGTAGCACGTTCACGCTCCATCGTTGGGCGTTGTGCCTTTTGTTTGGGCGGAGATGGATCGCCTTCTGTTTTGCGCGTGGCTGCCTGTTGGTTGACATATTGTCTTGTCTGCATGGAAAACCGAAAACGGCGCATCCACCAGACTTCAGGCGGAACGCGGTCGGGTCCAAGACGCAGAAGAGCCAGTGCCATGAAAGAGACCAAGACCAGAAAACCGATCACCACCTTTCCGGTGAAGGATAGCGGAAGAAATAAACACAGGACTGCCAAGAGTGCCCCAGCGCCGAGGATGCCAAGATCGCGATCGTTGAACATGGCGTTCCTAGAATGGGGGCTTGGGTTGAAAGTTCTTCAACATCTCACCCAACTGCGGCAGGAACAGAAAGGCAAACAACACAATGATGACCAGACCGACCACTCCGATGATCGCCATCGAGGTCATGCGGCTTCCGCCGAATGCCATACCTGCTGTGCCTTGCAGAATGAAATACAAACCGCCAAGCAATGCCACGACGATCAACAGCCCTGCCATGAATGCCCAGGCATCACGGGCAATCGCCAAAATTTGTTCCATAATAGGATCGAACATAAATATCTTCTCCTTTTCGTTTTCAACAAGTACCAAGAAACCAGGCTGCCAATGGAATGGCGGCACTGGCAAGGATCATGCCGAAGAGTGCTTCACCACTTTCGATGAGTGCATTGGCGAATGAGGATGCACCACCGATAGAAGCAGAGAGCATCGTGATAAAAGCCGCCTTGAGCATTCGCAAGGCTGCCAATCCACCGATCAATCCCGATGCAAACGTCCCCAATTCACTAATCGGTCCGCAGCTACCTGCGCCGGGTATTGAGGACTGCAAGGCGCTTACAATCTGCGGAATTCCAAGGAAGGCAAACAAGCCCAACACCAGGATGGATATCAAGGCAGAGATGGATTCCCACACCCACAGATTCGCACCCAATACAGAAGCTGAACTCACACGCAACATTTGCGCGATCCCGGCCAGCAATGCAAATGCCAGAAATGCGCCAGCCAAGGCAACCCAGGCTTCACGCAGGAAGGTCAGTAACAAGGAGGAAACTTCACTCATGAGCTTGGCTTCGGTTCGTGTTTATGGAATTCCGCTTCGAGGGCGGGATAGAAACGTTCACCCCAGAACTGCATCGGCCAGCGGCGGGCAGGTCCGGTGCGATCCTTAAGGGTGATGACTTCCAGTGGAGCGCAACCACAGTCACGGACATCCCCGCTACGATTAACTACCAACACACGGTCCGCTTCATATGGGACTCGTTCATCACCCAACAACGCAGACAGATCATCGCCATCATTGAAGCGCTCGGATTTCAAAGCGGCAGCCGCAATGATTGCCCAATCATGATGTCGCGCCATTTCACGCAATGCTGCGGCTGCTTCGCCACTGCGTCCCTCTTCATTCATCATGCTGGTCAGTCCAACCACGGGCACGCGGTTGAGGTAATCCACGGCAATCAAAGCAGGACCTTTGACAGGAAAGGCATAATCATGAAGCAGCATATCCTCCAGCGCACGAACGGTATCTTCGCGTGAGTTGAGTGAGAGCAGGACGGCCTCACTTGCACGCGCAAGGGCCGCTTCCACCTTTTCCTGTGAGGCTTGTTTATGTGGACCGGAAATGACCGCCTCCATTTGCCGGTACAGGCGGAAACGCAATTCCTCGGGGGTGTGTTCATAACAGCCAATGGCAGATGGGATATGCTGGCAGGCTGCCTCGAAGATCATCCGCAACAGCCAGGAAGTTTTTCCGATTCCTGGCGCTGCGGCAAGAAGAGTTGCGCCGCCGCCCCAGAAAGGCAGGCCAGCGAATACACCAAAGGGAGTGTAGGGCTGTGGGTTGCCCAAAGTTCCAGAGCGCGGCATGGGGTCATCTTATTCAATTGAGAGAGGGGGAGGGCGGAATGTGTCGTTAAGGGGTTGTCTCATGGAGACAGGTTGTAATAGAATATGGATATGCATATTCAGAAGGAATGGATCTTTTATGCCGTTGTTGGCGCGGCGGCTTTGTTGAATGAAATTGCCATTCATTACGGGATTGCCATTTGCACATTTCTACCTTTGATGGGCTGTGTCATGGCAGTTGGTTTTTGGACATTTCACGCCCGTGAAAAGAACGCTGAGTAGTTGACCTGTGACCCTGAATGTTCCAGATTAAAACCAGCCAGCGATCACATAGATCAGCAATCCCATGAACATTCCGGGCAGGGCGGGAACGACTCCCGCATGCCGGCGAACCCAAAACCTGCGCCAGAATTCCAGTCCGATCAACGTCAGCAATACGGCAGGGAATGGAAAAAGGCAGGCTAATCCGCTGATGGCAAGCAGGTCTGCCCTGCCAATGATCCCTTTGCGATATGCATATCCAGTGAAAAGTACCGGCCAGACGGGAGGATAGAACAATAACGGTAATACGAACCATCCAGATAGATTGCGAAAGATGCCCCATGCACAAGCCAACAAAATAATTCCGGTTTGGATAGGCGCGATTGGAATGGTCAACAGGATCGTTCCAAAAAGAAATACTTCGATCCCTGGAACCAGCCGATAGCGCAGGTCGGCATAACTGAACAGGGAAAAGGAGACCAGCGCAAAGGTTTCCGTGAGGGTCATGAACGCTCCTCTTCATCCTTATTGTTTGGCATGAAGGTGAGTATTTCTTTCACACGCGTGGCGTTTCCGATTTCAGAAGCGCGCATGAGCGGATCATGTGCTGTAATGATCTCTTCTGAATGATCCAGATACGCCCGGGTCATGTGAGCTGTTTCTTCCGGGTATTGTGCGGCGAATACATTTGGATCCATCCCATGTTGCTTTATATCCGCAGACATAGACTGAAAACCCTGTTGGAATTCCTGGGTTGAGCCGTTGAAACTGGATTGAATGGATGAGTTGACTGATGCGGAGAAGCCGAAATCTTGGGAGGGGGGAGTGGATGGAACACCACCAAAGCGTTGCATCCGTTCACCCAATTCCGCCTGTCGCGCCGCCAGTTCATGACCATGCGCCAGAGAGCGGTTATAGGCGGCAGGGGCGCGAAGTCCCATTGCTTCCAAGTTTCCAGCTTGTTGCGTTAATTGTCCCGCCGCATTCAGATGACCCATCGCAGCTTCTGCGCCAGTGAGTCCACTTGTGGCAGCAGATGTTGTTGATGCGCTGGAGGTAGCTCCCGCCGCACCAACCGCTCCTGCGCCTGCCGCTCCTACCCCACTGGCAGCCAGAGCACCGATTGAGATAATCTGTTGTGCGGCTTTGATCATCCCGCCGAACGCATCTGCTGTGGTGGAGATGGTCATCTTGCCAAGGATACCTGCCAGTGACAATAACAATCCAGTCGCGCCCCACAACCAGACCACACGCAGAATAGCGGACAATAATCCCTGCTGACCCAGCCAGGTGCTGGCCGCCATACCTGCCTTGAAGACACCACCTGCCACAATAGGCAGAAGAGCAATCAAGATAACTGCCTTCATCCATAATGAACGCAACCACGTTGCCTGGGGTAGAACGCTTGCGATAGCCAAGGGCGGAGCGAGAACTGCAAGGATGAACAGGACGGCATTGGCGGAGGCAAATGCAAACATCATCCCACCAATGGCAAGTAATGAACCGATGGACAAACCAATAATGAGCAGACTGCCAAGGAAGGTTTGATTGACAAGACCCAATAGAATGGAAGTTGCTGTCGTATTCTCCACGAAGCTGATCGCCAGCGCGCCGGTTTCACCGATGACTTTCCCAACCATCCACCAACCAAGCCGGACAATCAGATCCAGGAATGGACCGGAGGCAATCGCCAACACGCCAGCGGTGACCCAATCCCCAACCACACGCAAGCCGCTGTCTTCATCGCCAAGCAATCTTCCCCAGTGATATAAGGCAAGGCGTAAAAGAAACAAGGCTGGAGCCAATGCTGCTGCAACCGGCAAACTCGATTGTGCCACCTTGCTGTAATCTCCCTGACTTGGAGCTTGCACGATCTCGCCAACAACCTGTGTCCAGCGCGTAACCTCCTCGCTCATGGCACGAACTTCCTTGTCGGCGGCTTTATCGAAAATACCTGCCAATGCTTCCGAGATGGTTTCAGCGGGAAAGACCAGGTGATGGAATATCTGTGAGAGCGTGTTTGTAGTGGTGGTCACGCCACCTCCTGCTGGTGTTGGAGTCGGTATAACCGTGACGGTTACGGTAGGCGTAGGTGTCAGGAGTAGATTCACACCGGAAGCGTGGACCGGCGTGGCTGCCATCGCAAGACTGCTCATGGACAGAATTGCGATGAAGATTGCAAAGATAATGAGAAAGCGGAATTTTTTCATAGGTCCTTCAATGCGTGTTGGGAGATGAAATTCTTTTCGAAGCACAGTTGTTGGTATCCACATTGTTTGCAGATCGAAGGCTGACGCAGTGCATTCAATGGCGGGTGGGGACCTTTCTTAGCGAGATTGGATAGGGACTGCACCATTTTTTCCAAGTCCCTGTCGGATAGGACTTGATCAAAGTGATTGACTGCTCCGGTTTCACGATCCAGAGCAAAGAGGATGGGAGTGTTGGGCCAGGGTTGCTTGCCGATGGTGGTGCAGCGTCTTAACAGGGAAAAGCGCAATTGATCCTGTTCTCCATTGGAGACCAGTGCGCCGAGCTTGGTCTCGGTGACATGCCCTACGAGGATCTTCCATATCCAGGTATCAAATTGCACAGGTAGGTTCAGACCAGGCAGGGTCAGACAGACCTTTTCACTTGTCAGTTGGTATCCTGAGTCGCGTTCGATCTTCATGTTGATACGCCAGTCCTGGGATAGAAATGCCCAGGTGCGAACATAGGTGTTCAAATTTCGCCAATCGCCACCCAGGTTATTGATCGCATTCTGTGAACCATAACGACGACTCACGGATATCTTCCCGCCTCGAAAGAGCGGCATTAGTTCTGGGGCACAGAGGTTATTGTGTTGCCTTCTATATTCCTCCACTTCGCGGATATACGCGCGGATTTCTTCGATCAGGTTGTCAAAGTCATACTTGATCAGAAATTCAAGCAGGGTCCCGCCGGATGTCAGATCTTCGAGGGACTTCCAGACCGGATCAAAGGGAGGCGTTGGGTCGGCTCCCACCAGCCACCATCGTGCAGCTGTGGGGCAGAAGGCATACAATAAGGCAGACAGGATGGGATGCCCACGCGCATTTTTGCGGCTTAGCAGGGCGAGGAAAAGATCAGTGTGCATACCAGCACAAAAGGAGAAAGAAGATGGTACGCCATGCAGCGGGAGTTTTTAAATGGGCTGTCGGCTGTTTTCTTATTGCGCGCCAAAAGATTTGCACAAGACTGGTGATGAAGAAGGATACAAATATGAATGGAAGCGCCTGCGATGATTGTTCAATGGGCATTGCCCAAAGCACGGCAATCCAGAGTTTGGCATCTCCTGCTCCCATCCAATCGCTCGCCCAAGCGGATAACAAAACGAAACTGGCGAGCCATACATCCAGATGGCCCGGGAAATGTGCGACCATCCCTGCAAAAATCAGAGGAAGGGTATACCAGTTCGGGATGCGCCGGGTACGCAGGTCGTACAGGCTGATAGCTAAAACGTAGATGAACAACCAGATCATAGGTTGTTCATCATATAGGGAGTGATGGGTGGGTATGGGGAGAGTGTCGGCTGGAAAATTGGTGACAGAAGTCCTTGACGTCTGAGATTGTGTGGCGTTATTTTGAATTAGATCTTGGTATGTAACTGGACCCGTAAATTGGTCGCTTTGATCCCCCCATCGTGCCGCAAAATTCCTGCTTGAATCGAGTGCCCCGCTGTTGGTGACAGGGGGCATGGAGATGGAGGAAATGCAAGTTCGGATAATACCGATTAGTTAGATAATATTTGAATCCAGAGACAACGTAAATGCGACGAAATTCTTATGTCAGGCGCGTTTTATTCAGTGTCGATTAAAATTCGGTTAAGTTACCCCTTATAGATCGCCAGGTCTACTTCTTAAAACTCCACCACTTTTTTTCGGTTGTTTTTCATCCTTCTTATAGGATGATTCAAACTCCTCTTTTGTGATAGTCTGTCCGCAATTGGGACATTCATAAGCATCAAAACCGGCTTGGAAAGCTATTTCCCACATTTCCAACTTCTCTCCTTTTATTTGAAAATTACAATGAGGGCAAATGTATTTTGTTGTAGGCATATTCTCTCCTTTTTTCTTTGCGAACAGTTTATTGATAGATAACTGCGCCCCTGCTAATAAGAAAAAAAACGAGCAACTACTATATATTAATTATATGCTCAATTAGTTCTTAGCACAACAAAGAGTTTCCCAAAAAAGCGGAAGACGCTTTGCCGTTTACCAATTACCTTTTCCTAATTACCTTCATTCCCGTCTCATCCGCTATGTGGAGAATTCCTCGCGTGTGTTGGAGAGTTTTGGAACTATTCCTTCCATCCTGCACGGATTGGCAAGTGGCTGGCAGGCTGAGCAGATGAGTCTGTTTGGATAGGACATCAATTCAATAATGAAGAGGATTGGATGCTTAAACAAAAAGTGAAGGCTCAAAAGGAAGTATTAGGCGCAAATCTCGAAGCGCATCTGCTTGAAATGGTTTTAAGTCAAATTACTGCAGGCGGAGCAATCTCCACTGCGGAGGCGGTGGAGAATCTGGGGCAGTGTGTTATGGTAGCACGCATGGGGGAGGCTTCGCACCACTAAGGGTGACCCCATGCTGTTCGTGGCCATCGAAGACTTGAACGGCATGTTGGATGTGATCGTTTTTTTTTTTTTTTTCGATTTATACTGCATTGCAAAAGATTTACTCAATTCCAGTTCGCCGATCTTGATCACAGGGATTATAGATATGGACTCCTCGCAGGGCTCGCCATATTGCGGACTGGAAAGATTATGAAATTGGGGTAACTGCCATCTTGAAACTGATCAGGGTTTGGAATACACTAAAAATAGTCTTGGTTTTATTGGAGGGTTTCTTGTGGATACGCAATCGGATATTTTTTGAGAGAGAAGTATGTAATGGGTCATAGATGTAATAAGTTTGGAGGCAAAATATGTCCGTAAAGAAAAAAGAGATCACCTTACAGGTAGCACAAAAACTTTTGAATCACTTGCCTGAGCCGTTGAATGGCGAACTCAAGATTCTGCTGGATCGCGCAGAAAAAGGCCAGGACACAACAATAGATGTCATCGACCTACTTTCTGCCCACGACAATATTCGTCTTTGGATGCAAGAACAGATCTCGATACAAAGCGATTTGAAAGGTGATGGAACGCGTGGTTTTTCATCCTTGGCAGGTGCACCAACCTCAGTGCCAGCCAGTCAGAAGTGGGTCTGTCCCAAAAGTGAGTGCCCTCGTTCCCTGCCGGTTATTCGCGAAGATGAAGATCCACCAACCTGCGAAGTCCATGGGGTCGTGATGGTCCGTGTGAGCAAAAAGAAAGGATGATTTACCATGTTGGATAAATTCTGGGAAAGCATCAGTTCTAACTTGGTTGACCGTTGGCTTGAATATATCTTTGGCCCACCTTTTTTGTTTTGGGTTGGAGGGCTGGGCCTATATGTTTGGCAAACGGGTTGGCAAAATCTTCTAACTGAACTCCAATCGATGACGCTCATGCAACAAAGCATTTGGATCATCCTGGCTTTATTGGTATTGGTCTTTTCTTCACTACTGATGCAGGCACTCCGCTTTCCAATTTTACGTTTACTGGAAGGTTATTGGCCGTGGCCTTTTAACTATCTTGGTTTAGGGATCATCGCCTTACGCAGGTCAGTCTTCAAAAAAAAATACGATGAATTACGCCACTTGAAAGAAGCAGAAAGTAAAAGGGAACTTAATGCGAAACAAAGTGAAAAGTTAATTAAATTGGATATTTGGGCACACTGGCTTCCTGCAAAGGCTAACGAAATGCTCCCTACTGCCTTGGGAAATATTTTACGCTCTCGTGAGCGGAGTCCTGAAAGCAGGTATGGTTTGGACGCAGTGGTCTGTTGGCCGAGGTTATGGCCTTTGTTGCCAGAAAACGTGCGTAATGACTTGGATATGGTACGTTCTACCCTCGATCGCCTAGTTGAACTCTGGTTCTGGGGTTTACTCTTTTTTCTTTGGGCATACTGGACACCTTGGGCAGTGGTCATTGGTCTTCTCTGGATGATCTTGACCTACGGAACATCTCTTCAGGCAGCCATGGCTTACGGTGACCTTCTTGAATCGGCCTTCGATCTACACCGCTTATTACTCTATAGTGCAATGGGGTGGCCACGCCCAGCAAATAGCGAAGAAGAAAAAGCACTCGGCATACAATTGACTGAATTCCTATGGCGTGGGACATTACATGAGCCACTCATCTACGCTACAAAAGAAGGGTAATTTATGTCCCACAGTTTTGCTCAATTTTCCTTCGTGCCCTGCCAAAAATGCAGAAAAAACTTCCCCACGATGGGCTTGTATGTTATTGTCGATGTCGCTGAACGTCCGGACCTGTTGGAAAAGATCCACAGCGGAACATTGCACATTTTTACCTGCCCGCACTGTGGTCGCGAGGGGCAGGTAAATGCTCCTTTGCTGGTCTTTCGTAAAGACGCAGATCCTCATATCCTGTTTTCTCCCGCCTTACGCACAAGCCAGGAAGAAAGTCAATATCATGCCAGCAGCCTGATTGAGAAACTCAAAGATTCCCTTGGAACGAGTTGGGAGGATGATTGGCTCAAAGATGGTTTGACCATCGTGCCACGACAGGCACTTTCAAATCTGTTGAGTGAAGATCATACCAGCGAGACAGAACTGCCTGAACAACAAGTCCCGAAAATGGGAAAAATGAACGTGGGCGATTCTGGGGATTATTTTTTGCGGATGCTGGATGCCATGCAGGAAACAGTTGAGCAGCCCCGGGAACAGAAAAGGTTGACTGTTGGCGGAGTTGTAAAACGGTACTTTTTGCAGATATTGACTGCATGGACGGGGGCTCAAGATGAGCTAGATAAAATCTTGGAGGAACTGAATGAAGCAACGCAGCGTAACGATTTCCCTCGCCGTATCGCATTAGGTCAACAAGCGCTGGATAAAATCACTAGGGAAGCCGAACCGGAGTTATGGGGGAGATTACAGAACAACCTTGCAAAAAGTCTAATACAAAATCCAACGGGAGATCGGGCGGAGAATATTGAACAAGCTATTCAACTCTTACAGCAGTCATTGGAAGTGAGAACCCCAAATGCTTTTCCGCAAGACTGGGCCGCCACCCAGAGTAAGTTGGTAAATGCCTATACCGATCGTATCCGGGGAAATCGGACGGAGAACATTGAGCAGGCGATTCAACACGGCTTGCAGGCACTGAAAGTTTACACCCGTCAGGCTTTTCCGCAAAATTGGATGGTTGTCCAGTATAACCTGGCAAATCTCTATACTGCCCGCCACCAGGGAGAGCGGGCGGAGAATCTTGAGCAGGCGATACGCTGCTTCCAGCAGGCGCTCGAATTGATAAGCCGTCAGGATAACTCACAAGATTGGGCGGGGCTTCAGAACAACCTGGCATGCGCCTATGCCGATCGTATCCGCGGAAATCCAGCCGAAAATATTGAGCAGGCTATTCGCCACTATCAACAAGCCATGGAAGAGTACACACGTCAGGCTTTTCCGCAGAGTTGGGCAGGGATTCAGAACAATCTAGCAACCACATACCTAGAGCGCATCCAAGGAGAGCACGCAGACAATATCGAGCAAGCCATTAAACACTGTCAGCAAGCTTTGGAAGTGAGAACTCGTACGGACTTTCCGAAAGAGTGGACACAAACGGTAATCAACCTTGCAGTTGCCTATTTCACTCGCATTAAGGGAGAGCGGGCGGAGAACATAGAGCAAGCCATTCAACTTAACCATCAGGCTTTGGAAGTGTTAACTTACCAAGACTTCCCACAAGATTGGGCGGGGCTTCAGAACAACCTGGCAAACGCTTACAATGTTCGCATCCTAGGTGAGAGGGAGGACAATATAGAGCAAGCCATTAAGTATTACCAGCAGGCACTGGTAGTTTATACGCGTGAAGCCTTTCCTGAACAGTGGGCCCGGACACAGAGTAACCTAGGAACTGCGTATGATGCACGCATTCAAGGAGAGCGGGCGGAGAATTTCGAGCAATCCATTAGCCACTACCAGCAGGCCTTGGAAGTGGCAACCTACCAGGCTTTTCCACAAGATTGGGCAATGACCCAGAATAACTTGGCAACCACCTATGTTCACCGTATCCGGGGGGAGCATACAGAGAATATCGAACAAGCCATTGAGCACTTCCAACAAGCCCTGAAAGTGAGAACTCAAGAGGCTTTCTTGCAAGATTGGGCACAAACGGTAAGCAACCTGGCAGTTGCCTCCGCTCAACGCCTCCAAGGAGAACGAGCGGAGAACATAGATCAAGCCATTCAGTATTATCATCAGGCGCTAGAGGTTTACACATATCAGGCTTTCCCCAATCAATGCTGCACGATTGCGCGCGATTTAGGCAATCTGGCGTTTGATCAGCAACGCTGGGAACTTGCTAGGGACGCCTATGAAAAAGCTTTTGCGGCAAATGCTGTGCTTATGCAGACATCTTTCACGCGCCTGGGCAAACGAGCTGATCTGCGTGAAATGCAAACTGCTCCATCCCGAGCAGCCTATGCATACTTTCAACTGGGGGAAAGTGAACGAGCCGTGGAGATGCTGGAACAAGGTCGCGCCCAAATGCTGCGTGAAGCTCTTGAACGCCAGCGGCGAGACCTGGAGCAATTACCTGCTTTGGGGTTCAAAAAATTGTATCAGGATTACTCGCAGGCGATACAGGAATATGGCCATCTACAAGCCCGAGGCAAAACCGAAAGCACTCACTCGGCAGATTGGATGTCAAAAGTAGAAGGCGTATTGGAGGGAATACAATTTGCCACAGCTGCCATCCGGGAACAAGCAGGACAGGACTATCCACAATACCGCTACTTCATGCGCGCTCTTCCCTTTGCTGAGATTAAAAGACAGACGGCAGCAAACCCCTTGGTCTATCTGAGCGTTACATCTACAGGCGGGTTAGCACTAGTGGTTACCCAGCAAGGTGCCCAATCTTTTGACCTACCGGGACTGAAGCAAGATTCTTTACTTAAGCATATCTGGTCTTCTACAGAAGAAGAAGACGAACGACTTAGTGTCCATCTGGATCAGGGGTATATCAGCTTGCAGGACATCCAAGCAGCTAGTGGTGGCTATATATCAATGTACCGTTTGTTGAATGTGTCTCCATATTTAGCCAATACATCACAAGAAACAAAGGAGAAGATTTTTATTACATGGCAGGAAACCCTGGTTAAAACGACGCGCTGGCTATGGGATGTTGTCATGGGAGAACTGATCGCTATACTCAAAAAAGATAGCGAATCACTTACCTTGATTCCTACTGGATGGCTGGCTTTGCTGCCACTACATGCTGCATGGATAGAAGATTTATCCAAACCCACAGGTTGTCGTTACGCACTGGACGAGTTGACCATTACCTATGTCCCCTCTGCTCATGCCTTATGGCAGTCAAGACTGTCGTCTGAGAGATCGGCTGATCGTCTGATGGTGGTGGACAACCCGGATGGCACCTTGGTTTTCGCCGCAGATGAGGTGCAAGCTGTGTTGTATGGATTCGAGAACGGCAAATCTAAACATTTGCCCGGCAAAAAAGCCAAAGTGGAAGTAGTGAAAAAGGAAATGCAAAAAGCACAGGTGCTGCACTTCTCAACACATGGGATAGCCGGGTGGCAGGAAGCAGAACAGGCTCGTTTGAAGTTAGCAGACGGCGACCTGACCTTGACGGATATCTTTGAGCTTGATCTGGATCAAACCCGCTTGGCTGTGCTTTCCGCCTGCGAAACTGGCGTTCCTGGCTTGGAACTGATTGAAGAGATGATTGGGTTACCTGCAGGGATGATGCAGGCCGGTGTGCCTGGGGTAATCGGATCATTGTGGGCTGTGAACGATATGAGCACGGCCATGTTGATGGCGCAATTCTACAGCCTGTGGCGGGAAGAAAAACAATCGCCGCAGGAAGCCTTACGCCAGGCACAGATCTGGCTACGAGACAGCACAACAGAGCAGAAGAAAAAACTCTTCAAGCATTTTGTCGAACAGCAAGGTGGCCGTATGAGTATGGATACAGCCCAAGCCTTTTATCAGCATATCGGGTGGGACGATACAGATGCGCGCGTCTTTGCATCGCCCTATTACTGGGCTGCATTCACTTATACTGGCGTTTAAGTTTGGAGGCCAATACGCCTGCGTTGGCACTGCATTGCTATATCGTGTGATTTATTCCAGTTTACTGATTGAACTAGCACCAAAAACAGCTCGGTAAAAAGATGAACCAAGTTCTCGGGGAAATCTTTGAGTTCTTTTTTTATTGACATAAGAACATATGTTCTATTACAATCATCATCATGTCTATTTGGGATCGTTTTCTGTACCTGATAGGCAAGCGTTCGACTCCCGGTCCTCGTTCCTATCGCTTCGATGTGAGTGACAGCCTTCAGGTCACACTATCCACAATTGCAAAAGACGAGGGACGTCCTGAAAACGAATTGATCCCTGAACTCCTGAACGCTGGCCTAACTCAATATGTCTCCAATGAGAGAATTTGGAAAAAATGGGAAACCCTCTCCCCACGCGAAAAGGATGTGGCTGCGCTTGTCTGTCTGGGTTACACCAACCGTGAGATCGGTGCGCGTTTGAGCATCTCCTCCGAAACGGTCAAGGATCGTTTGGGAACCGCGTTGAAGAAATTTAATTTTACGAAACGTACTGAACTCCGGGATTTGCTGTCGATTTGGGATTTCAGCGAATGGGAACGCCAGCAATAGGATAGTAAGTCTGAATCACCCCCAAATCTAGTACCCCCATTTCACCCCCATCTGTTACCCAGGTAGGGGCTGTTTGTTTTTCGGGAAAACCATTAATCTCGCAGAATGGATATCCTCCCCGTTCTCAAAACTGGCAAGTTGATCGTTCTCTATACCCATGATGCTGCACGCACGGAAAGCATGACCTTGATTGCCGAACTTGGTCTGCGAGGCGCGGTCACGATTCTGGATGGTGGCAACCGCTATAGACCCTATCAGGTTGCGATGTTGTTGCGCAGAAAAACGGTGGACATATCGACAGTCGCCAATCGCATATTCGGCCGTCGTGCTTTCACCTGCTACGAAATGAATACCTTGTTGGGGTCAACTCCATCCTTGAACCAACCCTATGTAATTCTGGATTTATTAAACACATTTTATGACGATCATGTTCCAGCGCCTGAAGCCGCCCGCCTTTTGGCTTCCTGTCTGAATCAGATCCAACGCCTATTGCTGTCAGGGCCTGTGGTTGTGACTCTCGCACCGCCGTTGGTTAATGAGCGCGCATTTCTGTTTGAACAGGTCTGCCGCAAAGCAGATGAGGTTCTGATCAAGGAAGTGCCCATCTACCAGCCTGTCCAACCATCCCTTTTCTGACCGAACCTATGGGCCGCACCCTCATTACGATCACTCAACAACTAAATGAGACTGAAAGCATGTTGTCTCCTTTTCGTCGAACCCTGCGCAGGAGCGACCAGTATGTCTTCGATGGACTCTTTGCAGCTGCACGCCGGCATATTGCCGCGATTGGACAGGCGGAATCCCTATTGCCATTTGAGTCGGCTATGCTTGCCATGCTGTTGGAACAGTCAAAAGAAATCCAGTTCTTCAACAAAAGCTCCAAGAACTGATGGCAAAGAATGAATGAAGCGAGCGGGTGGTTGTTGGATGTGTATGCGGATCAGGAAGGCGGGATCATATTGTGGCTGCTGACCGATGATGACAAACGCCTGCGATTGCGCATGGACTTTGCAGTCACGTTTTACGTGGCTGGGGATTTTAGCCTCCTGCGCCAGGCATGGATTTATTTGAGAGACAAGGATGTAAAGTTGGAACGTACTGCTCGTCGTGACCTCTTCCTCGGCGAGCGTGATGTGTTGAGTGTCACTACATCCAGTCCATCAAAGCTCCCTAAACTCTTTGCAGGACTCTCACGCCAATTTCCAGCGCTGGATTATTACGATGCCGATATACCCCTCAGTCTGCGTTTCATCGCGCAGACGAATACACACTTGTTGGGACGCTGCCGAGTTATGCTGGATGATGAATGGGTTCGGGCGATCGAGCCGTTGAATTCACCCTGGGAGATTGACCCGACTCCCATTCCCTTGCGAATATTGACTCTCAGTCCTGATAGCAACCCTGTTATTCGTAAGCCGACCCAACTTCGGATTCGATATGAACGCGGGGAATATAGCCTGCCACTTGAATCCACGCGGGCTTTCATGATCGGATTGAAAGCCGATTTGAAACGCCTCGATCCCGACCTGATCCTGACCGACTATGGTGACACCTGGCTTTTCCCGCAACTAACTGTATGGTCCAAAGAAAGTGGGATTGACCTGAATCCCAATCGCGATGAAAGCAGGGAAATTCTGACACGTCGCGCGGATAGTTACTTCGCATACGGACAGGTAATCTATCGCGGTGCGCAAGCGCATTTGTTTGGCCGCTGGCACATTGACCGCCACAATGCCATGTCGTTTGGAGAGTATGGTTTGGAAGGGGTGATGGAACAAGCACGCGTTACAGGACTCGGTGTGCAGGAGATGGCACGCAAATCCCCTGGTGCAGGCATCACTGCCATGCAGATGTTGACTGCCATACGGAATGATGTCATGGTCCCCGTTCAAAAACAACAAGTGGAAGGGACCAAGACATTGATTGAATTAATTCGTGCTGATCACGGCGGATTGATCTATCAACCTATCATCGGATTGCACGGCAACGTGGCACAGATTGATTTTTCCTCCATGTACCCAGCGATTATGGTCAAGCACAATATATCGCCGGAAACTGTTGGACAAGAAGATGCGCCAGAAGGATTAGTGCCCAAGACTCTGCGACCCCTTTTGGAAAAGCGGCTGATGCTCAAGAATATTATTTCAGATCTCAATCCGCGCGATTGCAGAGTTGAAATTCTCAAGGCACGCGCCGCAGCGCTTAAGTGGTTGTTGGTGGTTTGCTTTGGGTATCTGGGATATAAAAATGCACGCTTTGGAAAAATCGAATCGCATGAAGCTGTGACCGCCATGAGCAGAGAGTTGATGCTGCAAGCCAAGGAAGTGGCGGAAGATATGGGCTTCATTGTCTTACACATGTATGTAGACTGTCTGTTTGTTCAGCAGGCAGGCTTTAAACAGTCGGCTGATTTCACTCCGCTCATGGATGCCATTGTAGATAAAACGGGTATTCCCATCGCAATGGAAGGTGTATTCAAGTGGGTTGCATTTTTGTCTTCAAAAAGGGATGCGCGTGTGCCGGTTCCCAATCAATACTTTGGTGTATTTATGGATGGGTCAATTAAATATCGCGGTATAGAGTTACGCAGACGGGATACGACACTTTGGGTGCGAAAGATTCAACTGGCCGTGCTTGAAATTCTGGCAAAGGCGGATACGCCACAGGAATGGGCAAAGCGCGTTCCGGATGTGCTTGCATTTGTGGAACATGCAAAACGCAACCTGAAAGCTGGTCATGTTCCACATGAGGAATTGATCGTAAGACAGAAGTTGAGTAGGGGACTGGAAGGATACAAGTCTCCATCGCCAGCTGCGCGAGCCGCCTTGCAATTGCAGGCGATTGGACGGCAGATCGCTCCAGGTCAGTCGGTGCAATTCCTGTTTACACGCGGAGGTTGCGGTGTTCAAGCATGGGAACTTGGGGACGCACTGGACTACCGAAGATTGGATACAAAACGATATTGCACATTATTAGATCGAGCGATGTGGACTATTCTTGATCCATGTAAGCCGCCGTGTATTCCTGAACGATTGCTCTGAATTATTTTGTTGGTAATGCTTTTGTCTCAATAGTTCGGCTGTGGATGTGTGCTAAAGGATGGCAATTCTATAGTATGAAAACTGCACTCACTAATGATAATTATCGTTTGTGGAGTTACGCGCCACGGATTAGGCTATATTCTCAGTCTCTATTATCATTAACTTATTTGAAGAGGAGCGATAGAGCAAAATAGCGCTCCTCTTCAAATATTTCTAACGGATTTTATTTCTTGATCTTGATGTTACCTTTACTTATTTGAGTAGTAGGATCGGCATATATGTAGGAACCACGCTCGTTGTCATAGACAACATCGTTACCATTATCTATATCCCAGATGCGCAGACGGAACATATCAAGGCTGCTACTTGTAAACTGTCCATCAATCACCGTGACTGTGAAGCCGAAGTGATGATTGCTTCCTTCAACAGAACCAATACCTTGGAATGTGGCTTTAGCCCCGGTAACCGCTAACCATTGGGCACTGGATGAATAGAAATGGAATGAACCTGCTTCCAACTCGAAGGCCGTTTCGCTTTCGAGTTCACCATTTTTCTTATATTTTGTATTGAAGCCAAATTTACCTTGACCGGTGGCTGATGGGTTAGCAAGATATGCTCCAGCTGGTGAGTTGATCGAACCACTGCCAGTTACAAACCCGGCGGTTGGGTCATAGACAACTACGAACTCATAAATGGATTGATTAGAAGGAGCGCCATCCTTGTCTGTCACTGTTAGCTTGACAAGATATACACCTGGCAGGCTATAGCTGTGACTCGCGCTGGCCGTTCCACTACCACTTGCAGAAGAGATACTTCCACTTGAAGTGGTCGTATCGTCCCAATTCCAAACAGTCATATGCGTATCAAGTGTGCCGGGATCTGTGAAGAATGCACTGGCGCTGATGGGGGTATTCACTGGGATCAATGCTTGTCCAATTGTGATTGCACTCAAGGTAGGGGCGACATTATTAACGGTGACAGTTGTGGTGTACTCATTACTACCGCCATCCTTATCAATGATTTTGCCACTGACAACGTAATTGCCATTGTCGGCAAAGGTACAACTTGTTGAGTCACTGGCCTGACTTCCTTCATAAGTCGCTGCTGATAATGAACCACCACTGCAGTCGAAGGCGTAGTGGAAACCAGCCAGCGTATCGACATTTGAAGGATCGGATTGGCCGCTGAAGGAGACGGTTACAGAGTCACCCTCGTTAATTGGTCCGCTATTACCAAGGCTGGCGAGTGGTGCAACATTATTAACCGTGACAACCGCGTTGTTACTGACTGGCGGATTGACGCCATCATTAACCGTGAGTGTGACGGTGTAATTGCCATTATCACTGCATGTCAGGTTGGGATTAAGGGCGGTCACATTCGAGAAACTGCACAACAGTGAATCCACACTCCAGTTGATGTTTGGAGTTGAAGCACTTGCACCGCTCAATGCAATTGCAGAACCTTCAGTGCCGTAATAGGGTCCACCTGCGCTGGCTGTCGGTGGTGGAATTGGTGACGAAGTAGGCGTGGGCGTTGGGGTGGCAGACCCACCCGAGATTTTTGTGATTGTTGCTCTGACGCCTGTGCTATCGGCTCCATAGTTTCCGTTTTGCCCAACGCCAACAACAAAGTCAATCGTGTCACCTGTATTGAGATCCAGGGTTGTCGAGAAAGCATGATCCCCTACAGACATATATTCATTGATAAAAACATTAAAGATCGGGGTGGAGTTGTAAAGGATATGACCATCGGTCGTCGTAGGCTGCGAACAAAATCGAAGACTTTTAAAAGCTGAATCTATCACATATGTGCCATTTTCCGGCGCAGTCCATCGAAGCACACTGAATTCATTATTCTGACCAGGATGGAGATTTAGGTATACTGTCGGCGGATGTAAAATACATCCATCTACGTTGATAATGTCTACTCCTGAAATATTCTTGTTTACATTTGGTGTTATAAAATTTTCTGGTCTTGTCCAAAGAACGGATAATGGCCGATCGATGTCGTTTCTTAGTGCCCTATATAAATCGAAGGCCCCACCAAGTGTCCATGTATAGCCATACATCCATGTGCTTCCAGGTGGCGGGTTTAATATAGGTGAGAAATCAGCAAATGCGTCATAGACAATTGCATTGCTAGGTGTTGGTGTGTCAGTTGGAAGGGGGGGTGGAGTATTTGTCGGGGTAGCAGTGGGGAGTGTGGAACATCCTGTAGGCGCATTGGTTAAGTAAGGGGCATAGTCTACATTGCTACTGACTGAATCGCCTGTACCAGATGCGACTCCTGAAGGTCCATTACTTGCACCCCACCAATTGTTTGTAGCGTTTATTGATGATGAAGATGTATTAAACGCACTAACGGAAGAATTCCCTACAATACAATTGTTGTTTGCATTGATTGAATTAATGTTTTCAAAGAAAAACGCGCCACCAGTATTCGATGCGGTATTACCAGATATAGTACTTCCTGTAATGGATACTATTCCGGCTGCTAGTATTCCACCCCCTACCCCGGAAATGACGCTGTTATTGGAAATTTCAGTATTTACGATACTTAATTCCCAATTGCCACCTCCATAGAAAATGCCGCCTCCTCCCGAGCTGGCAGAGTTGTTGGAAATAACGCTATTTGAAATATTTACTTCAGCGCTGAATCCCTGGCTAAATACACCACCGCCTAGACGTCCCGAGATGTTGTTTGTAATGATACTGTCGGAAATTGTTAGCCTTCCGTCGCTATTGAAAATACCACCACCCGCATCAATTCCATCTGGGCGATCCGAATTATTATTATTAATCGTTGTCCTTATTACACTAAGTATGCCTTGATTGTGAATCCCACCACCATATAAACTAGTTGATGTATATCCAGAAATTGAGCTGTCGGCGACAGTCATAGTTCCCCGGTTGAAAAGTGCGCTAGTAATATTTCCTCCGGAAAACGTGCTGTTACTGATGTTTATCGTACTGCCAGCACTATAAACATCGCCTCCTGGGTTGTTCGAAAAATTTGAATTACTGATATCTACTTGTCCTCCATCTCTGCTTGTAACGCTGTAATTTCCAGTGTTACCAAAAAATGTAGAATTGGTAATTGTAACGATGCCGACTACATTGTTGATGGCACTTCCGTACTCAGGTGCATCGTTGTTTGAAAAAATACTATCATTGACTTGTAACTTTCCAAACTGATTGTAAATACCACCACCGTCTGCTCTGCCCCCATTGCTAATTGTCAATCCATTGATTGTTAAGTCTCCAGTACCGTCAACTAGAAAAATTCGAAATGGCGTGGTTGTTGAATCTCTTTGGATCGTTGATCCATTTCCATTTATTGTTATCTGACTGGTTATGGAAGGCAACCCTCCATACCAATCATAAAGTGTGGTCAATGTATATATGCTATTAGGTGCTAATGAGATAATGTCTGGTCCAGGATTTGCAGACTCATCGTTCGCGGTATTTATGGCTGCAATCAAATCGGCAACGTTGCCAGGAGGAATTTGTATGGTGGCCGCATATGCTGGTCGTGTTATAAGAATGCCAATTAGCAATATGGAGGTGAGAAAAAACCGGATTATCTTCTGAAGAACATTGGTCAAGGGTTTCATTTTGGTCTCCTTTTTATAAAAAGCCGCTAATACGTATAAGCAGCTACACGGTGATGCAATGCGTACGTCCAAATAATCCATACTTCCTTATATTCATTGGTACAACCACTCTTTTATTTAATTTTTGACCAAATGGAAAATATTCTTATATACCTACCTGATTTTTATATTGTATTACCTTTCAATCACTATGTCATGAGTAAAATGTCATATGTTAGCCCAAAGCTAAAGTGTCATATAGTTTGTCCAGATTGGAAATACTCTCTTCAACGTTTCGACATTTTCAGATCTGTGAAAACATCACGAGATGAATAAAATGGCGCAAAATTTTGGAAGAGAAAGGCGCGTCTTTTAGGTAGATCGGATTGATAATCATTACTCGACTGGTTTAGATGACTAACTGATTTTGCGTTTATTAGCTTACCCAATAATATTGGACTCTAGCCGAGGAATCAAAAGCTGTGTTTATTACAATAAAGCGGCTGGCTGAAATCAAGCGAGCCGCTTTATATTTCGAAAGTTTGTTTGAACCTATTCCCCCGGCCATCCGATCTGGCCCTGTCCTTCACGCACAGCCCAGTAAATGATCCCGCTCCAATTCCAGGAACGCCCATACTGCGGGCTGCCCACGCGGTCTCCGTTATCCATGCGTCTCAGGGTCAGGTTGTTGTCCCAAAAAGCATCCGGCGTGCCGTCATTATTAATGTCTGCCATCAAAGCCGGTGGCAGATCCTGCACGGCAGCGGGCGGGATCTCACCGCTGCTAACATTTCCCCGCCATTCATAATCCACAACTTCGCGATGCCCGGTCGCGCCGCCGCAGTTGTAGATTCCGTTCGAATTGGGTCCCGGGACACAATCTTCGATGGCCCTGTATTCCGAATACCGTACCTCCCAAAACAGTTTATACGGTGCGCGTCCGCGCCCAACGAACAGGGGCATATCGGCAGGCAATTCTTCAAGACCGCCAATGCTTCCAGCCAATGGCCCGCCACCAACTTCAGGGTGGGAGGGAACTTCCCACTGGATGAATTGCGGGCTGCCCGTTGCGCCCTGAGCGGACAGCAACATGTCCCCGATATATGGCAGCGTAACGAACATCGGGCCGGCTGGTCGCAGAGTAAGGATTAAACGTAAGTCTTGCCAGTCGCCTTCCTGTGGATTGTTTGGCGAACCACCGCCATAGGGAATGTAATTCACACCGCCTGAACCGCTAGACTCTGGTTGACCTCCATTGCGAATCGCAGTCGGCCAGCGCACGAGAGTCGCCGGATAGGGCCGCACATCCAGAAAGATCTCGGGGAACGTGACCCTGGCGCTCAAGTCCCATTCGGTATTTTCACATGTGATACCTCCCGCGCTGACGCTGAAGATGTCACACGGATTCTGCGGTTCGGGAGCCTGTGGACTGCACGGCAGATCCTCCACCACATCCCCGCCTGACTCAACGATCTGCCCCGTACAGTTATCGACCCAGGCTGGATAGGCGCTGCAGGTCCCGGCTGTGGAGTCGAATGCAGTGACCACGTACACCATGTGCTCGCCCGGCACACACGCCTCTCCATTCCCATTCCCATTGCCATCATCACTGCCGCCGTCATCATCGTTACCGCCGATCGTGCAAATGATGCTTCCGTCTGGTTGAAAACTGCAGGTGGGCGGTGTGGATTGCGCCTGGACTTTATATGGCTGCAGAAGGAATGGCATTAATCCCAGCAGAATGATCAGGAAATTACGCTTCATGGATTTTCTCCATTTACCAACCCATTCAGGATGGCTTGCTTCTCACTTTCATCGGTCATGTTCTGCCAGTTCTCTGGCAATGTCCGCATCATTAGGTGTTGATAGCTGGCCAGCCATTTTGCATCCCAGGGCGAGGAGTCGTACAGAAATGCAACCACCTCGCGTTCATTGGCATCAGCCCGCGGGTTTTTGATCTCACGCTTGGGCGACTCCTGTGTTCCGAGCCACACCCATGTTTTATCAGAGCCATATCCGAAGAGTAAAAAAGAACGTGTGGGCGTGGCAGTGGAAGTATAGATATGATCATTCAGTGCATAAACGATATGTGTGTTTTCAGCGTCTTCCACCACAAGGCAGATCACCGAATAATCACCGTCCCAAACTTCTATGCGGTTTCCAACAACAGTGGTGGTTCGGAAGCAGCCGCGCAATGCGTAAGTGACGGCAGCCTTACCTTGCGAGTTCAACCGCCATTCAGTGAAATCGGGATCGGGTGGAATGAAACTGACTGGAACAGAGTCCAGTCCTTGATCGGTGGGGATGGTCACACGATCTTTTTGTCTCATCGGCATTTCAGTAAAGCCAAGTTGCTCGGTAGCCTCAGTGCGGCTGTATCCTTCTCTAATTGCAAGTGCCCAGGCTATTGTTTTTTCCAATCCCTGATAGACACAGGCGGGTTGGATTACTTGATAATTTTCGCTGACGAAAGTTGGCGTGAGCGACCAGTCGGCTGAATCAGTTGGACAGTGGATGGATATTTCACCCGTTTGTTGTATGAAAGGTTGACTGGTTTGGGTTGCTTCAGGAACCCGATCCGTGGGTGCCTGTGTGGATAGAACAATGGCTTCTGGTGTGGCGCGCACCATGCTCATCATCAAATGGCGATTGAACATGGTCATGCCTCCCGTGACCAAAAGCAGAAGCAGGAGCAGTCCAGTAACCACTGTATAGGCGCGGGGCTGTCTGTGCCCGGCCAGATCTTTATAAGTCAATCCATCCAGTATCATTTTCAAAAGTGACTTCATTTTTTTCTCCAAAAAAAATCATTGATCTCCCCGCGTGACGCCATGTGCCAGATAGCCAATGGCACGCACAGTCACCCAACGGGCAGGCAGTAAATATCCTGCGGAGCGGGTTTGGGCTGTTAAAAAACAGGCCGGTCGTTCCTGATGCCTGCCGCAGGATACCGAGATGAGTTGTGCAGATCCGGGTCGTTGGGCATTGAAATACATGGCAGCAATGCCATTACCTGCTGTGGTTGCAGTGATCGTGCCATCTGGTAAGACGGTGATCTCCTGCGCTCCAGCATGTGCGGCAAGATCTGCTGCGGCCACGGTCTCCATCACGCACGCATTGGTCACCATGTAATCCAGAATGCCCAGCAGGAACAAAGACATCAAGGGCATCAGGATCGCAAACAACAGAATGGACTGACCGCGTTCATTTCGTTTATGTTTCATTGCCACCTGGCCTTCCAGTTTTCGGAACGCGAGATGAACCACTCGCTATTCCAGCCGCCGGCACTCAGTCCAAGCAATCCATTGAACAAGGTCGGCGCTTGAAAGGAAACCAGACAGCGACCAGGTAGACCGGGACCGCTGGGCGGTGAGACCTGCACTCGATATTGCACACCTCCTGTTGCGGACCAGTCGGCGTTCAGTGTTCTCCATGCCACATTCACTGCGTTGCGTTTCGCCCTGGCTGGATCAGGGGATTGGGAGAGGAACTGAGTACAGGCATATGCGGCGGCGGTTGTAGCAGAACGCGCGCGATGCGTTGGTATCCAAGCCAGCAAGCCAAAGGCCATTAGCACAGCCAATATTGCAAACAGGGCAGTCTCTGCCAATGCCTGGCCGCGTTCCCCTCGACGATGAGGAACGGTTTTCATTCGATGCCTCCCGCAGGAGGGGGACCGGGATAGAAACGCCACAAACGAAAATAGGTGGCTGCGCGCTGCGCTTCGATCAGGCGGATGCCGAATATCCAATCGCGCGAATCCTCCACGGTGATCAACGAACTCACCTGACGCGCACCATTCTGACTTGCGTTAATGCGGTCTGCCAGATCCGGCCACAAGACATTGTCTCTGGCATGCTCTGTTGCAGGAGTGTTATATGATCCAGTGGCGACTCCTGTAATGAACACGCCCCAATCCGTAGAGGCGGAACGAAAGGCATAGAACGCGGCGAAGGTCATGCCGAACAAGAGCAGAATCAGGACTGGCATAATCAGCGCGAACTCAGCCATCGTCTGTCCCTTTTCCTTGCGGCGAATCATTTATCCGCCTCGCGCCATGCGCAGGGCTTCGATACCTGCCTCGAAGGCGGCGATCAATTCATTGCGATAGCGGGCGATCACGGCGATAGCAACCACACCGATGGCGCCCAGGATCAATGCGTATTCTGCAAAGTCCTGACCATCTTCTTCGCACATAAATCGTTTGAATAGTTTCAACATTTGGATCTCCTTTTGAATAAAAAAATCGGCTGACAGGAAGTTCTGTCAGCCGATATGATATGGAATTGTGGATGGGGGTATCACTGAGGTGTCGCTAACGAATATAGGAAATTGCAAATGGTTTAGTCGGAGTATTTTTATGTTTGGCCTGTCCACCTTGCCTTGGGCACGATGGGGACATTATGTTTTTTTGTTTATTTTGCGCACATCTGCAAAGACAGGAGGGGCTACGTTCTGCCCAGCCCAGCCAGTTCAACGATCATGTCGCCCAACTTATCCATTGCGCCCATAATGGGGTATGACCAGGAAGCTGCGTTCAAGCGGATAAAATTATAAAACTGATTGGTCGGGGAAAAAAGATAGCCGGGTGTCAGTGTGATCCCGCCCTGCAGCGCAAGCGAATAGAGTTCCAGCGAATCCACATTCTCAGGTAGTTGGACCCAGAGCACATATCCACCGGAGGGGCGCGTAACCCGTGTGCCAGACGGGAAAGTCCGTGTGACCGCATCATAAAGCTGTGTAACATTGCCGGCATACTCGCGACGCAGGCGCCTGAGGTGATGGTCATAGCCACCGCTTTCCAGAAACTCAGCGATTGCCATTTGAGGGAGTGTGGCCGTTGCTGCGCTCAGCGTAAATTTTAGCCATTCAATCTCAGTCTTGTATCTTCCGGGAGCGACCCACCCTACTCGTAAGGACGGACTGATATCCTTGGAGAACGAGGAACACAGCATGACCAATCCCTTTTGATCAAAGGCCTTGGTGACCAGCGGACGTTTTTCAGTAAAGAAGATCTCACCAGAGACATCGTTGTCGATCAGAGGAATATCATAACGGGCAAGTAGTTCCACCAGTTCCTTCTTCTTCTCATCGGGGATGCAGCTGCCTGTAGGGTTGCTGAAGTTTGAAATGGTCAGGACCGCCTTGATTGGATTATGTTCAACTGCAAATTGCAGGGCTTCAAGGCTGATGCCGTCACGTGGATTGGTGGGAATTTCCAGTGCTCGCAATCCATGCACTTCGATGATCTGGAGTGTCCCGAAATACATCGGGGATTCGATCGCGACAATATCGCCGGGCTTGCAGACGGCATGCAGGCACAGGTTAATCGCCTCGGTGCCTCCGGAGGTGATCACGATATCATTGGGAGAAAGCTGGCAGCCGCTGCTCACAGTCCGTTGTGCGATTTGCACGCGCAATTCTTCCAATCCTGGCGTGAAATGGTATTGATGTGTTCCTTTATCAGCTTTACGCGCGAGCCTGGACATGATGCGGTTCATGCGTTCGGTGGGAAGCAGTTCGAGGTTTGGCATGGCGGCGCCGAGTTGGGCCAGACGCGGGTTGGCTGAATCGTTCATGATCATCATAACCAGATCATGCAAGTTGACGTGGCTGGGATCAAGACTGGGAGCGGAGATTTCCAGTTCCGGCAGTTTTACATCTGAGAATGCACGGACGAAATATCCGGATTGGGGGCGCGCTTCAATCAATCCCTCATTTTCAAGGATGAGATAGGCCTGCATCACAGAACTGATACTGACAGCCTGTTGTTTGCTCATCTGCCTGACCGATGGAATGCGTTCCCCCGGACGATAGGTGCCCTGCTGGATCAACTGGGTGAGTTGGTGCGCCAGCTTTTCGTAACGGTACGCTTCCTTTTTACCTGGAATGCTGCTTGCAGATTTTTGTTTGTTCATAATGTATACAGAATGGCTAATATTCAACCAGTACAGTGTATTATAACCAAAACTGTTATGAATACAATTCTACTTAATTGCATCTGTACTTTCCCTTGAATTAAAGGATAATAATGAAGATGAAATTGTATTAGGAATAGGAGCCTCTATGAACCTGCCCTGGAATCATCATAAAAATGTCACTATAAGCCTTCACCCGCATCAAGTGAAAAATTTGAAGGATGTGGAACCTGGCATGACGGTGGTCTGTGACAAAGGCATTATCTGGCTGACAGAATCAAACGATCTGCAGGATTATGCGCTAAGGCCGGGTCACAGTATTCTCATCCGAAAAAAAGGAAAGATATTGGTGGAAGCAGTGGATGAAGCCGGCCTGCACATCGTCTATCCAAACTAGCATATTCTCAAGGGGCTCACTAACTCGGTAAAATCGCGAGCTTACTCCTCCGATATACAATGGACGCTGCGGGGCAAGAGCGTCCATTGTATATTTATTTTTTCAGCATCCCACATGCCAAACAGTCCGGCCCACAACCAGGCGTGCTGAGAAGGCGATTTCCATAGTTTGTTAGTTACCCTAATATCCGGCGGGCAGCTTGCTGACCCAATCTTCCCCAATACGGATTTCGATATCAATGGTCGCAGTCGGGTCAGACTTGATGATGATATGGTTACTACCCATAATCCCAAAAGTATCGATTAAATATCGCAAAGCATATAGTTTTGGAGAATACAAGATCAGCACAGTTTGATCTGATGCCCCAGTTGGGACACCGTGCTCTGCCACCTGCATTCCCTGTGCTGTTAGGAAATTGGCAGTACGTTCATCCAAATCTGCCGTGTTGGTATTGTTAGTAATCCGTATCCGCGCCGCATCGGCCTGCATCAATGTCGCTGCGTCACCTTGTGCAAGTGGACTAAGTGGTCCGCCGGGAATAAATATCTCATCGCGCAGAATGCGGATCATATCCGGGACAGGCCGTAGAACACTGGCTTGAACTCCATTGACCATGACCGTAGTCGGAACAGCCATGTTTATATCGATCACGCCCTGCTTGATGTCTTCAATGGGAATGTCTTTTATAAGCATGGTCAGTTTCAAGGCATCCTCAAGTGGCATATTGGTATGAATGCCGGACGAGAATTCCGCATATAGTTGTGGAGCCTGTGCCAATAGTTTGGGGAAGTAGGTTGGATCCAACACCTTATCACGGATCGCCAGAATGACCTGCTGTTGGCGCTTTGCACGCCCAAAATCGCCGCCGCTGCATCCCTTGGCTCCATCACGGCAGCGCGCATATGCAAGAGCGCGCTGTCCCGTTAGATGGCGAAAGTCGCCGGGGGTAAGTACAAAATGATCCAGCCCGGGGCCAGCCGGATCCAGGACCATGCGTTCATTCACATACACGTCGACGCCGCCAATCATGTTGATGAAGGATACGAAGGTTCCAAAATCCACCTGAACATAATAATCAACCGGAACACCGATAAATTGCGACACGGTCTTCATCGCCAGCCTGGGTCCGCCGCCTGGCAGTTTGGAAGCCTCCCCGATGGTCCAGGCGGTATTGATGCGGGTATACCCATATCCCGGAATATTGGTCCACATGTCGCGCGGAATGGAAAGCATCCCGGCAGTTTTTGTGACCGGGTCCACGGTCATCACGATGATCGTGTCCATACAGGCCGGGCAGTCACCTTTATTGATCTCGCCACCTCGCAAACCGAAGAAGGCGATGTTGATGCGGCTGCCGCCATCCCATTGGGGCAACTCCATTTCCGTTCCCGATCCTTCAAAGGGAAAGGAATTCGGAATGCCTGCGCCGTTGAAGTCTGGCAAGTTGGATGGATCAACGGACTCTACCGCACAATAAGAAGGTGATATACCTGACAGGGCGGTCAGTTGCCAGCAGGCCGCCAGGTGGCGTACGAGGAAAAAAGCACCAATGGTTGCGATAAAGGTAAATCCCCAATAAACCATTTGGCGCCAGGAGGGTGGATGTTGAATGGAATTCGGGCGCTTCACAGGTTCCAGATCCTCTTCACTATCGACAGGGTGTTTCCATGTAGGAACATATACATCTCCGATTTAATTATAAAGTCGACTGGCATTTTTTTTGCCGGTCGATATGATATGAGTTTATAGCAGAGAGTATGGGATGGCTGTCGGTTTGAATGGAACCGAATTGTGTGTTGGAAAGGATTCCTACCGAGGTGGACATTTTGCCAGCCCGCAGGATTCGGCTGGCAGTTTTTGGCATGAGTTCTCCCAAACATTCAAGGCGCTGGAAAATATGGGATGAACTTCATCCGTCACAACCCCAAACAGACGGGCGGCCTTTCTCTGTTTCTCAGGAAGGGGCACGCTCAAGGTTTCCCAATTTTTCAGGAGCACGCCGCCCACCCGGTGAACCAGATCCAGCCAGCGCGCGGAAATGACCGGCCCGGATAGAACAGGGAAGGTGGTTTGATTTTTATGCAGGTACTTTTGCAACAATTGGGCATCGTCATCGTTGCCCCTGAACAGGTCGCGCCATGAACCTTTTGTGCGCCCTTGAACGCCGCGACAGATCTGCCACCAGACTCGTGCAATATACTGTGGCGCAACAAGGTGAAGTTGTTGCATACCTGCCAGAACCTGTGGGGATGTTTTATAGGCCGCTTGGGAAGGCTGAAACAGCCAGTGATCATGGGCTTCTGCCAATGCGGACCAACGTTCCACATTGATATGTTTTGTATCCACCACGACTCCAAATGCCAGAAGATTCAGCCGCTGTTCGATGTCTTCAAGATTACCTATGACGCGGGCAGGTTCACGCTGTCTGCACAGCCCTGATGGATGGTCGTTGAAAGCCTGAACAAGAGGAGAGGATAAGGTCATGGATCCCATTTTGAATGGCAGGAGGGACTGTATCCCTCCTGCCATTCAATAAATCTTTATTGGTTGGTCGTGCCCTTGCTGGCGGTGCAGTTGGATGCCCATGCGCCGCCATTCGGCAGGCGGCAGACTGAGCGATCAAAACTACTGCTGCCATAGGTCTTCGTATCATACACCGTCGAACCATTCGTGCCCAAGAGACGGACATCATCACCGGTGTTGTTTAGGTAATTGTTCATGTCCATAACGTAATAACCGCCTGGAGCGAGAACGGTATTTGCGGAAATTTGTTTCGGCGCGCCGCCGCCATTCAAAATGTCATCAATCCACATGCCGCCGATGTTCAGATAATCATTCGTCGGATTGTACAACTCGACCCATTCCGTGGTGAAGAGAGTTTGCGGCTTGGGCAGGAACTCATTCAACACAAGATCGCCAACCACCGGGGTGCGCGGATTATTGGCGCTGCCCAGCGGATCGGTCGCCACATAGGAATCACCATTCACCGTGTAGTTGATACCATCCGTGACCTGGACCACCACATTCCCGTTCACAATCACGGAGTCGTAGTAGTTGCGGGTCGGATCGCCAATCTGGGTCAGATAACGCATGGTGCCGTTATTGTACAAACGGTCGAGTACGCCCTGATCCGGATGCCCAAAGGTGTTGGTGCTGCCTGCGCTGAAGATGGCCGCATCCGGGTTGAGGGTGTTGACGTAATTGGCATTGGTGGAATGTGATGAGCCGTGGTGATTGACCCAGATCACCTCCACTTCCTGGTCGATGCGGGCGGCGACATTGGTCTCGATGTCGTTATAGGAATAACCAAACGAACTGGTGGTGTATTCACCGTCCGTGTCGCCACCGGCCACGAAGTCAAATTTTCCCCAGTTGAGCCAGATGGTGATCGAATAATCGTTTTCGGAGGTGGGTAGCGCATCCAACGTATGATCGCCTGCCACTGGGGTGACACCATCCGCCTGCATCACACCCTGAGCGTCCACCTGCACCACCTTGACGGTTAGGCCATCGGCCAGTCCCAGATCAATTTGTGTGCTGGAATTAATTTGGGCGACCTGGCGGATTTGCCCGCCAATGGTGGTGGGATCCGTTGCCCAACAGACCCAGTTGCGGGCTGTCCCGGAAACCGTGCCAGCATTGTGCCAGACGACTTCCAAGTCAGGGTCACAGATGCCATCGCTGTTCGCATCCACCCAGGTGCCGCCATCCCGGTCAATCAATACATCCGCAGTAATCCCCTGTTGTTCGAGCAATGACCAGATGCCGCCATAACCAGCGTATCCCATGTGATCCAGATGCCAGTGGGTGGCCATGACGTAATCCAGATGGCTGCTGCCGGTAATACGGCGTATTTCGCTCGCCACCCAGGTTGCACCCTGGTTTGTGTTCCAATTTTCCTCACTGATACCAATCAGCATGGTTTTTCCGGTTGGGCCGATGATGAGCTGCGATTCACCCTGGCCGATATTTAGCACATGGATTTCAAGTGTGCCAGGTGTCCAGGTGCCGGGGGGCAGGGCTGGACTATTGGTGCTGCCCTGGCTGGGATCGCATTGAATAACGCTCCAAGTACCGCCATCCGGTTTGCGGCACCAGCTCATATCAGAAGTGGCGGAAGTATAGGTATGGGCATCCAGCACTGTCGATCCATCTGTACCCAATAGGCGCACATCATCGCCAGTGTTGTTCAGGAGTGAACTAAAGGTCATCACGTAGTAACCGCCGGCTGCGATGGTGGTCCCGGCGGGAATTTGTTTGGGAGAGCCGCCTCCACCGGCAATGTCATCAATCCACATGAGCCCAATATCCAGGGCCTCTGTGGTCATGTTGTACAGTTCAACCCACTCACTGGTCTGAACTACGCCGTTGACTGCGACGAATTCATTGATCAGGACTTCGCCGGCAACTGGCAGGCGCGAACTGGCAGGACTGGCCAGAGCTGTATTGGAGACAAGCAGTACCATCACAAATGCAATGGTCAGTGCTCGACTCCACATCGAACTATTAAATATTTTCATGATTATCTCCTCTTCTGATTTGGGAATAAAGAACGACCAGCCCATTTGAACCGGGCTGGTCGCTAAACGAACATGGGAAAGAAAATATTGGAGCGTGGGAAAAGGGCGTGTTGTGACCCAACAGAATTTCCTTGCATACAAGTGGATGTGCCATGAGAATCCGATTTTAGCAGTTGGATTGATTAGACAACCAGTCAGGCGTGTCTGGCGAGTTTGCGTTTTTGTTAGATCGTGCCAGGATGATAAAGAGTTCCATTAATATTGATGGATGAGTTGATGGTGTTTTTCCAACATATTTTTGGATCAATGGGTAAAAAAGGAGAAGCAATTTCATCACAAGGACCGGGACAATTATAAAAATACGCATGGCATATCCGCGTGTATTTTTATAATTCCAGCGTTACATCAATCCCACGCCCATGAATGGCGCAATGATCGCCAGCACCAATCCAAGCACAGCCATCACACCGAACAAGCCGGCCCGCTGACGCACCAACGCAGCTCTTGCCTCGGTCGTCTCCACGACGGAACGATGGACAGACTCCTGCAAGCCCTGCACGCTGGACAACACCGGACGATTGTTGGCAAAGAAATCATAAATGTCGCGCAGAAAGAGATTGGCTTCCACATCTGCAGGATCTGGCAGGTGAGCGCGCGTGACTTCCACGGCCTTCGTAAAATCCTCCACCTCCATGCGTGCCACTAGCAGACCTAATAAATTGCAGAACGGTCCACCCACGGTGGACGTGCGTCGCAGTGCTTCCTGCACGCCAACTCCGGACGATAACAAAGAACCCAAAACAGATAATCCGATCAGCATGTTATTACGCAAGGACTCAGCACGTTTCTTCGCCAGAGTCTTCATGCGCACATACGGACGGCGCAAGCCTAGGAAGATAAATATTAATGCGATGACGGGCGCGGCAGCAATGATATTCATAGCTGCCAGTGCGCCGGCAAGCATTCCACCCACTGCAAGGAAAATCGAAAAATCGCGGATGGCCACGGCATAAAACTCACCGGGCGTATCATATGGATAGCCGGCGCGCCTCAGGAGGCTAACCACATCGGCCATGTTCTTTGCCTGGTCCGGGTCAAAGCGTCCGGGCATAATGGCAACAAGTAGTGCCTCCCAAGTGGAGCGTCGCTTGGTTGAGATTGGTGATTGGAAGTTCATCAGGCGGTTGGATCCAAACATACTGAACGCAGTTTGGAAAACGGACATCAGTTCAAAAGCCAGCACGCTCAAGCTGAGTGCGCCAAGAAAAGCGAAAAAAGTCATGGGGTATCTCCTTCAGGAATGTCGAAGCAAAAGTTTAATAACTTTTGCAATGGGGCTTCACCCAACTGTCGCCCGCGAAAACTTTTGCTATAGAGTGCCCGGCGCAGGGCGGTCATATGTTGTTCGTTACGGGTGATGTCATGCGGTGGGCGTGGCTCGGCATGGCTCAAAGCGCCGCTGCCGGATTCCCATGTCGTTCCACCAAATTCAGGCGGCCAGAGGGGAAAGGCGTATGGATCCCATTCAGGCAAATGATTATTTTTCATGGCCCGGTGCCATTGCCAGAAAGCTTCAAAGCGCGGTCCCCATAATCCCCAGACCAGGTCAAGCTGTACTGGTTCGCTCCTGAGAAGATCAAGAGTCTCTGTGCAATGATGGCAGATTGGAATGGCATTCTCCGGTCGCTGATAGCGCCAAAGAATTTCCACGGGTGCGTCCGGGGGTGGATTCAAAATCGGTCGCCATGAACCTGGCTTGCCACAACGCATACAGGCATTGGGAAATTCATGACGCCAGGGAATGCCGGCCACAGATGCCGCCACCAATTCGTCGAGATAGGGTTCCTCCACACTCAACACAGAATAGGATAGTTTCACCGCGCCATCCGGCAGGTTCCAGGCTTGCGAGAAATCCAGCAGAAAACCTGCCGAACTCACGATCTGTCCGCGTTCCCAGGTTTCAAATTTCCTGCGCTGAATTTCAGACTTGACTTCACCTTGATGCGCCTCGCGGATGCGGCGGATGTCGGCCACTGCTTCGGCAAGTAATGCGAATAACAAACTCTCCATGCGGATGCTGGCATCCAGCGCACCACTCTGAGGCAGCTCGGGTGACAGAGAGAGGATGGTCTTTATAAAAGGGCGGTAGTCTACCTCTGGAGCGGTCTCGATCACGTAGCGGCACTCTGGCAGTCTCGCAAATTTCCAGGGACGGATCACCTGATCAAACAGTACTTCTCCATCCGCGCTCAAGGCAGCGATTCGTAATGGTGGACAGAAGAAGGTGTGAAAGAGACGTTTTGAATCATTGGGATACACAAAGGCCAGAATGGTTTCATTCATGTTCTCGAAAAATATTGCGCCGGTCGCGCGTTGTTCGGATGTAATCAGGAAATGTAGTTGCATGTTATTCACTTACTCCTTCACCAAAGAGGATTTGGCGTACGGCTGGCAGGAGCGGGTTGTTGGAACCCATCGCCTTTTTCCAGGCTGACGCAAGGGGATGATTTATTTGCGTGGGAATTTCATATGCCCGCGTAGGGGTGGTGTCGATCAACATCAAAAGTTCTGTGGGCGGCAGGTCGGCCAGTTGTCGGAAGACTCCGCGCGCTTCGCGCAGGGAATGTTCCCGCAGTCGGCTGATGGCGTAACCCAGTGGGTCTGCTAAATTTCCGCTTTGCGGGCTGGCAACATACAGCACCCAGGAAACGAAGGCATGCACGGAAGCCTGGACTTCCAGGAGTTCGCGTTGGACTTTGGGGTGTACATCATTCTGTCCAAGCAAGGTTTCGAGCTCCCAAAAATCAGGCGCCACCCCCGCCGAATTTTCTGCGTGTTGGGTGGTGGAAGTGTTATTTTTATTTGTGTTTAATGGGTGTTTTAAAGAGTTTAAAGCAGTGCCATTTGCGTCCACCATATTGCTGCCATTTGCGCCCACTAATGCTTCCATTTGCGTCTGGCTATTACTGCCATCTGCGTCCACCCTATTGCTGCCATTTGCGTCCACCTTATTACTTCCATTTGCGTCCAGTGGTTCATCCAAGAGCACACGAAAACTCCGTGACATGCTCTCAACACGCAGGTCGAGATAGGTCTTGGAATCAGAAGGTTCCACTTCAACCAGGAAACGAGTGAGATCACCGCCGCGCTGTTGTGATGTCCATTGTTGGTTGAACCAGGCTTGTACGGTCTTGTAACGATTGGAACCAACGAGTCCCGCCATCTCTTGATAGCCCCCTTTGAAAGTCACCACTTCGCGCCGTTCACCGGTGCGAGAATTTAGGTACGCCATATCGCGCGCGACTGTCACCAGCCAGGCTTGCGCTGGCGTCAGATTGAAGCGCTTGATCGTTTCCGTGATGAAGTAATGTGTGATGTGAATATCACCCAGCGAATTGATGATCCTGCGATGCAGCTCCTGTGCCAGTCGGTCTACCTGAATATCCAACACTCCACTAGTTTCAAAACGCGCTATG
>JACRBH010000023.1 GCA_016234535.1 Chloroflexota bacterium | reverse complement strand
GTTTTATGGCACGCCTTTCATCAGCGGAAAAGATTCCCTTAACAACGAATATCTCGGCGCCGATGGGCAACGCCATGCCATTCCACCCACATTGTTAATCTCCGCCATTGGAATTATTCAAAACATCAACACAGCCGTGACAATGGATTTGAAAGCCGCGGGGAATGTGGTTTACCTTGTTGGAAGTAAGCAGTTATCAGTTAACAGCGATCAGTCTGTTCCTAATGTTCGTGAAGAGACACCACAGGTTTATCGCGCATTACACCGGGCGATTCAACATGGTCTCATTAAATCCGCACATGATCTCAGCGAAGGCGGTCTCGCTGTCAGCGCAGCGGAGATGTGCATCGGAGGTCGTCTCGGACTGGAAATCAATACAACTTCTAATCTTTTCAATGAAGTCAATGGATGTTTGCTTGTTGAAATCTCCCCAACAGATGCGCCAACATTTGAACAGCAATTTGCAAACCTGCCCTTCGCCAAAATTGGCACCGTCACCGCCAAGCTTATTCTCAAATTTAACGATGCTGAAATTTCCATCGAAGAACTTGTCAATGCTTTCAATACCCACTTCTAACCTATGAAACCAAAAGCCCTCATCCTCCAAGCCCACGGCTCCAACCGCGATTTCGATGTCATGGATGCGCTGACTCTCGCAGGCGCGGACCCGACAGGAATTCCGCTCAACGAATTGCGGATCGCTACGCGTAACACGCTCTTTCGCAACTTCAATCTGCTCGTTGTTCCTGGCGGTTTTTCCTACGCTGACGCATTGGGGGCAGGCAAACTGCTCGCCCTTGATCTCGCCTCCTACTTCGCCGAAGAAATTTCCGCATTCGTAGAATCTGGCAAACCCGTGATCGGTATTTGCAATGGATTTCAGGCCCTGGTGAAATCAGGGATTTTGCCAGGGGAGGAAAAGAAAGATGAAAGAAGAAAGAATGATTCTCCAGTCACATTGACTTTTAATCAGCAGGGTCATTTTGAATGTCGCTGGGTAAACCTCAAACCAACTTCGCAAAAGTGTATCTGGACAAAAGACTTAAGTGAAAGTATTACCTGTCCCATCGCACACGGCGAAGGCAACTTCCAAACCACAGAACTCTTTCCGCTTTCTTCTTTCATTGCTAATGATCAAATCGCCCTCGCCTATGTCCACGCGGACGGATCCTCTGCCAACGGAGAATATCCGATCAATCCGAATGGTTCGATACTTGATATTGCAGGCATTTGTAATCCACAGGGCAACGTGCTGGGACTAATGCCCCACCCTGAGAATCATATCCACATGTGGCAGCATCCGCGTCACACACGCGGCGAGCATGGCGGCAGTGGATTGAAATTGTTTGAGAACGGCGTGAAGTATGCAAGTCAAATGTAGCTTGATAAATTAGGAGTATTTATGATTTCAAAAAAAGATTTACTAAACTTAATCCCGCAAGCGCTTGATGAAACAAATCTGCCGCTGGCAGGAAAACAATCAGGCAAGGTACGTGACTGGTTTGACCTTCCAAATGGACAAAGACTCATTGTCACAACAGATCGTTTATCTGCGTTTGACCGCATTCTGGCACGAGTTCCATATAAAGGACAAGTGCTGAATCAACTGTCAGCTTGGTGGTTTGAGCAGACGAAAGATATTATTCCCAATCATCTGATTTCCATCCCCGACCCGAATGCGTCCATTGTTCGTGTGGCTGAACCAATGCTCGTGGAAGTCATTGTGCGTGGATATATCACAGGCGTTACATCCACGGCTTTGTGGTACCGATACTCTTTAGGCGAGCGCGAAATTTACGGTTACACATTCCCAGATGAGCTGCAGAAAAATTCCGCCTTGCCAGAGCCGATCATTACTCCCACGACCAAAGGCGGCGAGACAGGCCACGATGAACGATTGACTTGTGCTGAAGTCGTTGAAAAGGGTCTGCTCGATGCCAAAACTTGGGAACAAGTACAAAATGCCGCGCTTGCCATCTTCAAACGCGGACAGGAGTTGGCCCGCAAGGCAGGCTTGATCCTTGTGGATACGAAATATGAATTTGGGATTGCTCCCGATGGCAGCGTGGTCTTGATCGATGAAGTACACACGCCTGATTCATCCCGCTTCTGGAAAGCTGATACTTATGAGTCACGATTTACCGCTGGCGAAGACCCTAAAAATTTCGACAAGGAATTTGTCCGCATTGAGTATGCAGAGAAGGGCTATCGCGGCGATGGAGAAATTCCTGAAATGCCTGCCGAGTTATGGGCATCTGCAAGCGAGCGGTATATAACAATTTATGAGATGCTGACAGGCGAAACATTCGTGCAGGGAGAGTATCCTGTTGAGTCGCGGCTGATTGAAAATCTAAAAAAAGCTGGAGTGATTTAAATGTCAAACGCACTTGTTGTTATTCTGATGGGTTCCAAAGCAGATTTGGAACACTGTAAGAAAATATCCGAAGCCTGTTCTCAATTTGGAATCGAGTCAGTCATGCGGATTGCGTCCGCGCATAAGACTGCGGAACATGCATTGACGCTCTTGCGTGAATATGAAGCGGATGCGCGGCCAAAGGTTTATATTACCGTTGCAGGAAGAAGTAACGCCTTGAGCGGATTTACGGATGGCTTGGTGAGCGCTCCCGTCATCGCTTGCCCGCCGCCGTCTGAGTCGTTTGGCGGTGCGGATATTTATTCGTCGCTGCGAATGCCTTCGGGGGTTGCGCCTGCGGTTGTGCTGGAACCTGTCAACGCGGCGATGTTCGCCGCAAAAATTATCGGGTTGATGGATGAATCAGTACGGGAGCAGGTAAAGGCGAGTCAGAAGCGGGCGGCGGATAAAGTCATAGAGGATGATGCCAGTGTTCGATAATCAAACAGATTTCGGTCAGGAAGATGATCATCCACATGAGGAATGCGGTGTGATCGGGGTGTTTGCTCCGAACGAGGATGTGGCGCGTATGACTTTTTTTGGATTGTATGCGCTTCAACATCGCGGGCAGGAAGCGGCAGGCATGGCTGTTGCGGATGGACGCGCGATGTCCATTCATAAAGGCGTTGGATTGGTGTCGCAAGTGTTTACATCGTCGGTAATGGAAAAATTAAACGGGCATTATGCGATCGGTCATACGCGCTATTCAACCACGGGATCGTCGTCGGAGCGCAATGCACAGCCGTTTATGATCGAGACCATGCATGGGCCTTTGGCGTTGGCACATAATGGCAATCTGGTTAACTCGGCGGAATTGCGCGAGGAGTTGATGCAGCAAGGTGTGGGGCTATCGTCTTCGTCTGATACCGAGGTGATGACGATGATGCTGGCGCGTAATGGTGGCAAGACTTGGGAGGAAAGAATTAAGTACGCCATGCAAAAATGGGTCGGCGCTTATTCGTTGGTTATTTTGACGCGCGACGGCGTTTATGCGGTGCGCGATCCGTGGGGATTTCGTCCGTTATGCATTGGCTTGCTTCCAAGCGGCGGACACGCAGTGGCGTCTGAAACGGGAGCGTTACAAACTCTGGGCTGTGAAGCTATCCGCGATGTGAAGCCTGGCGAGATCGTTGAGCTTTCAAATAACGCATTGAAAGTGACGCAGGCTCTGCCGTCTGTGAAGCCTTCGGCAATGTGTGTCTTTGAGCATATTTATTTTGCGCGTCCCGATCAGGTGTGGGATGGGATAGGTGTGCATAAGGTGCGTCAGAGGTTGGGTGAGGAGCTGGCGAGAGAATTTGTTAACGGATTGGGAAACGGACAAGCGGATCGCTCCACAAACGGAATTGCGGATGTGGTGATTCCTGTGCCTGATTCTTCTGTGCCTGCGGCGATTGGGTTTTCGCATGTGAGCGGGATTCCGTATAACGATGGGTTTATCAAAAACCGTTATGTGGGGCGGACTTTTATTGAACCGACGGATTCTTTACGCAAACGCGGGGTGGCGTTGAAGTTTAATGTCATCAATGAGAATGTGCGAGATAAGCGTGTGATCATGATCGATGACAGCATTGTGCGGGGCAATACTACGGGACCGTTGATCAAGTTATTGCGTAATGCCGGTGCGAAGGAAGTGCATGTTGCGATTACCTGTCCGCCGATTGCACATCCGTGTTTTATGGGCGTGGATATGGGCAAACATGACAACTTGATCGCGCATAAAAGAACGGTTGAGGATATATGTCAATTTGTTGGGGCGGATAGTTTATATTATTTGTCGTTAGACGGAATGATGCGGGCGGTGGGGCGCAGCGATGGATTTTGTCAGGCGTGTTTTACGGGGCAATATCCAATACCAGTGAATGTTGATACGGTGAAGACTGGGTTTGAGAGAAGTTTGAAATAGTGTACTCAACGGATATAGGGATGCTTATGAATGTATTGATCATTGGTTCGGGCGGGCGGGAACATGCGATGGCGTGGAAGGTGGCTCAGTCACCGCGTTTGACGAAGCTGTATATTGCTCCTGGTAATGCAGGGACAGCCGATTGCGGCGAGAATTTTTTGCTGGATGTGACGAACCATGCGGACGTTGTACGGTTTTGCAAGGAGAAGCAGATAGATTTGGTGCTGATTGGTCCCGAGATTCCATTGGCAGACGGGTTGGCAGATTCACTTACAGCGGAACAAATCCGCTGTTTTGGGCCGAGTCAGGCCGCGGCGCAGATCGAAGCGTCGAAGTCATTCGCGAAGGATTTTATGGCACGTCATCATATTCCAACTGCGAGGTATGCCACGTTCAATAAAGTCAGCGATGCAATTGCATTTCTTGAAAGAACAGATTATCCAGTGGTGATCAAGGCTTCTGGATTGGCGGCGGGAAAGGGTGTGATACTACCTGAGACGCTCAATGAAGCCATGTCGACTCTTGAATCGATTTTGATCGATAAAACGTTTGGTGAGGCTGGAAGTGAGGTCATCATTGAAGAGCGCCTGAGCGGACAGGAAGTTTCGCTCATGGCCTTCACTGATGGCAAGACAATTGTCCCTATGCTGCCTGCGCAGGATCATAAGCGTTTGCTGGATGGCGACAAGGGACCAAACACAGGCGGTATGGGCGCGTATGCTCCCGCTCCGATCTTCACCGCAGATTTGATGAACGAAGCAATGGAATCCGTTTTGAAACCTGCTGTTAACTGGTTGCGGCTTGAAGGGACTCCTTTTATTGGCGTCTTATACGCTGGGTTGATGCTTACACAAAATGGCATTTATGCTTTGGAGTTTAACTGTCGTTTTGGCGACCCTGAGACACAAGTCGTGCTTCCATTGCTTGAAACGGATCTGCTTGATATCGCCGATGCCTGCGTGGATGGTAAATTGGAGGATGTAGATATCCGCTGGAAGGATGGCGCGGCAGTATGCGTGGTGCTGGCAAGTAGTGGCTATCCTGAAAAGGTGGTAAGTGGAAAGGATGTAAGGTTTGAACAATTACCTGTGAATACAGTTTGTTTTCATGCAGGCACGAAAATAAATAACGGTCAAGTCGTCACTGCTGGCGGGCGTGTGTTTGGCGTCACGGCTTGGGCAGAAAGTCTGGCAGAGTCTATTAAGTTTGCTTATGATGGGCTTGATAAAATTCATTTCGAGGGAATGCAGTATAGAAAAGACATCGCTAAAAGAGGATTAGTAAACGGACTCTATCACGGACTCGCGGACGAAAACGGACTTAAGTTGGAGGAATGATGATGAAAGAAAAAACAGGATTGGTTCGAACGCCATTGGATGAATTGACCTATAAGGTCAATGGGTTGGCAATGCAAGTTATGCGCGAGTTGAAATCAGGGCATAAAGAGGATTTTTATCAGCGCAGATTGGTTGAATTGTGTCGTGATGCAGGACTGCAAGCTGAAATGGAACAGCGAGTAGTAGTCTGGATAAATGACTCAATGGTAGGGCATCTTTATCTTGATTTGTGGATTGAGAATTCGCTCGTTGTCGAATGTAAGGCATTAAGTCACGATCTGACTGACCATGAACTTCATCAGGTGCTTGTGTACCTTGCAGCAACTGGCAGCCCCGTGGGGATGTTATACAATTTTGGGCAGTCAACACTTGAATTCAAACGCATACTCCGCCCTATAAATATGCAAGACTGGCAAAAGTATCTATATCGCGTTATCTGGACTCCGCCCGGCGGAATACTACCTCCTGAAAATTCTTTGTCTACTAACAATCCCGTTCGTTTTTCAATCATAAGCACCCACACTAATCAACCCTCTGTTCTGCCCTTGTCCGCTCCCGTCCGTGATTCCGTGTTAGAGTCCGCTTACGAGAGATCCGGCGTCTCCATTGATGCAGGCAACCATGCCGTTGAATTAATGAAAGACGCAGTCAAATCCACATACACGCCATCGGTTCTTTCTAGCATCGGCTCCTTTGGCGGACTTTACGATGTGTCTGCGTTAAAAGAATTTGATAATCCAGTGCTTGTCGCTTCTACTGATGGCGTTGGCACAAAAGTAAAACTTGCCGCATCTGTTGGTCGATATCGCGGCATTGGCCATGACATCGTCAATCACTGTATCAACGATATTCTCGTGCAGGGCGCACGTCCGCTTTTCTTTATGGATTACTTCGCCACATCAAAATTAAATCCAGAAGTCACTGCGGAAGTTGTCACAGGGATGGCGGAGGCTTGCAAGGAATCTGGCGTGGCATTGCTTGGCGGCGAGACTGCTGAAATGCCTGGCGTCTATCAGCCAAACGAATTCGATGTCGCCGGAACAATTGTCGGCGTGGTGGAGCGCGATGATATTCTTCCGCGCAATAATTTAATGGCAGGCGATGTGCTCATTGGCCTCACATCCTCTGGCCCGCATACAAACGGCTATTCGCTCATTCGCAAAGTTTTACTTGATACGCCGCTTACCGATTCCCTTGCCGACGCGCTGCTTGCTTCGCATCGATCCTATTATCCAATTCTTCATCCCGTGCTCCATCACGTCAAAGCCCTTGCGCATATTACAGGAGGAGGATTCATCGAAAACATTCCGCGTGTTTTGACAGAGAATCTTGACGCAGAGATTCACCTCACCTCATGGACGCCTCCGACTCTCTGGGAACTGATTCAGTCCGAAGGGCATATCGCCACCGACGAAATGTACCGCGTCTTCAACATGGGCATCGGTATGGTCATCATTGCTGACCAAACCAAAGCCGCCGAAATCCAAAAACTCATTCCCGAACAAACCTTCATCATCGGCAAACTAATCGATGGTGAAAAGAAAGTCCACCTGATACCCTAATCCGTTTTTGCTCTTATCCGTTCTCATCCGTGAATCCGTTATAAAGTCCGTTTACAAAGGAACCTCCCTAATGCCATCTTCCCTCCCCCTCCGTTACGGAGCCAACCCCCAACAAGCGCCTGCCCGCGTCTTCATGAAATCTGATATCGACCTGCCCATCACCGTATTAAGCGGCTCACCAGGTTACATCAATTTGCTCGATGCGCTAAATTCCTGGCAACTCGTCCGCGAGTTGAAGACTGCAATCAACCTTCCCGCCGCAGCTTCCTTCAAACATGTCAGCCCATCGGGCGCGGCAGTCGCAACTCCGCTTTCAGATGTGCTCAAGAAAATTTATTTTGTAGATGATATCGAACTCTCCCCGCTTGCCACTGCCTACGCCCGCGCCCGCGGCGTGGACCGTATGTCCTCCTTCGGTGACTGGATCGCGCTCTCCGAATCCGTTGACATTCCCACAGCCAGACTCATCAGCCGCGAAGTCTCTGACGGTGTTATTGCCCCAGCCTACGAACCTGAAGCGCTGGAAATCCTCAAAAAGAAAAAGCAGGGAAAATATTCTGTCGTTCAAATTGACCCAGCTTACGAACCATCCGACTTGGAAACACGCGATGTCTTTGGCATCACCTTTGAACAACATCGCCATGACCGCCTCGTCACTCCCGCGGACTTTGCCAATATCGTCACCAAAAACAAAGAGCTTCCCGAAAGCGCCGTCCGCGATATGCTGATCACGTGGATCACGCTCAAGTACACACAATCCAATTCTGTCTGCTATGCCGTGGATGGACAAGTCATCGGAGTGGGCGCAGGTCAGCAATCACGTGTGCATTGTGCCCGCCTCGCAGGCTCCAAAGCGGACTTGTGGCGCTTGCGTCAGCATCCATCCGTTTTGAATCTTCCCTTCAAACCCGGTATCAAACGTCCCGACCGCGATAACGCCATTGATCAATTTCTCCAACCTGATGTCACGGATGCGGAAAAATCCAACTGGGCGAACGTTTTCACAGAATTGCCGCATCAACTCTCAGTTACAGAAAGACGCGCGTGGCTGGATGGCCTGTCTGATGTAGTGCTCGGCTCCGATGCTTTCTTCCCGTTCCGCGATTCAATTGACCGCGCAGTCCAAAGCGGTGTGAAGTATGTTCTCCAGCCCGGCGGCTCAAACCGCGATGAAGATGTCATTGCCGCGTGTGATGAATACGGCATGACCATGGTCTTCAGCGGCGTGCGATTATTTCATCATTAGAATGACATCCCGCCTCGTGGTACTTATTTCTGGAAACGGCTCCAACCTGCAAGCCATCCTCGACGCCTGCGCGTCAGGTGAACTTGACGCAACTGTTGTGTCCGTTATCAGCAACAAAGCCGAAGCCTTTGGTTTAACTCGTGCGCAAAATGCTGGGATTGAATCCATTCATTTCCCAAAACTCGAAACCGAATCCCGCCAGCAATACGATGCCCGACTAGCTGACTACGTGACCACCCAACAACCAGACTACATCATTCTTGCCGGTTGGATGCGAATTCTTTCCTCTTTCTTTCTTTCATCCTTCCCAGACTGCGTTATCAATTTGCACCCTGCCCTGCCCGAAACATTTCCCGGAACACATGCCATTGAACGCGCTTATGAAGCCCATCAACGTGGAGAAATAAAACACACCGGCGTCATGGTACATCTTGTCCCCGATGAAGGCGTGGACAACGGCCCCATACTCGCCGCCGAAATTGTCCCCATCTTCGCAGACGATACATTAGAATCTCTTGAAACACGCGTCCACAAAACAGAACACGAATTACTTGTAAACACCCTTAAAGAGCTCACTGAAAAAAAGTCCGTTACCCGTCCGTGAATCCGTTACAAAGTCCGTTGCCCAAATCCGTTCCCATCCGTGAATCCGTTATAGAGTCCGTTTATAAGGAACCCCCCATGCCCACAGCCATTCTCTCCGTCCACAACAAAACAGGTCTTCTCGAATTCGCCAAGGGCCTCACAGCCCTCGGTTGGAATCTTCTCGCCTCAGGCGGCACCGCCAAACTGCTAAAAGAAAACGGATTATCCGTTACCGAAGTCGCCGATTACACAAAATCCCCCGAGCTTCTTGGCGGACGTGTAAAGACTCTGCATCCCGCCATTCACGGCGGCCTTCTCGCGCGCCCAACCGAGTCCGATCACAATGAACTCCTAAATCTCGGCTGGGACTATATTGATCTCGTCGCCGTCAATCTTTATCCGTTTGAAGAAACGATAGCGAAGCCCAATGTCACCTACGCTGATGCCATCGAAAATATTGACATCGGTGGTGTCACGCTCATTCGCGCCGCCGCGAAAAATCATGAACGTGTTACGCTCGTTTGCGATCCATCCGACTATGCCGAAATATTATCTATGCTTCAACAGGGTGAGATTCCATTTGGGATCAAAAAGAAACTCGCGGTCAAAGGTTTCAAGTCCACGGCGAATTATGACACTCTCATCTCAAATTATCTGGATAGCTAAATGACAAATCCGCTCGATCTTCTTTCTTCTTTGGATGGCCGCTACGCAGACCTGACCGCCCCTTTGAGCGGACACTTCTCCGAATTTGCTTTCCTGCGCGATAGAGTCCGCGTCGAACTGGACTTTTTAGCTGCTCTTTCCAAAACCGGCTTGACCCGCCCTTTGACATCTTCCGAGTCCGCGCAATTGGAATCCATCAAATCCAATTGCACCATCGCCGACGCAGAATCGATTCAAGCCCACGAGCGCAAGACTCGCCATGACGTAAAAGCCATCGAATATTTCTTGCAGGATAAATTACAGGATACATCCCTCAAGGATTTACTGCCCTGGATTCATTTCGGCTTAACTTCTGAAGATGTAAATAACATCGCTCAAGTAATCGCTTTGCGTGACTCGCGCGACAATGTTCTTCTTCCCACTTTGAATGCACTGATCAATTCACTAATTGAATTCGCCAAACAGACTCGCGCCCTGCCCATGCTCGCCCGCACACATGGACAGTTCGCCGTCCCAACCACATTGGGGAAAGAGTTTGCCATTTATATTGCCCGCTTGAAAACCGCGCGTGATGAGATCGCCGCGCATCGTTTTGAAGCCAAGTTGACAGGCGCTGTCGGTAATCTCAACGCTTTGCAATCCGCCGCTCCACAAATTGACTGGCTGGCTTTTGGAAAAGAATTCATTGCAAGTTACGATCTTGTATCCAACCCGATCACCACTCAAATCTTGCCCTACGATAATTGGGTGCGTTATTTTGATGCGCTGCGATTGACGAATTCCATTCTGATCGATTTCTCTCAGGATGTTTGGCGTTATATCAGCGATGGAATACTCAAGCAGGCAGTCGTTCAAGGGGAAGTCGGTTCTTCGACCATGCCGCAGAAAGTAAATCCGATTGACTTTGAAAATGCGGAAGGCAACCTTGGTGTAGCCAATTCACTCTTTATACACTACGCCCAAAAGCTGACGGTCTCACGCTTACAGCGCGACCTGTCCGATTCAACTGTCCGCCGCACGTTTGGGACGGCGCTTGGGCATACGCTGGTGGCGTGGCTCAACCTACAGCGCGGCATGAAACGCATCGCCGCGGACGAGGAAAGAATCAAAGCTGAGTTGAATGCCCATTGGGAAGTTATTGCTGAGGGCGCACAGACCATTCTGCGCGCGATCGGAAAGCCCGACGCATACGAGTCACTCAAAGAGCAGACAAGAGGCCGCATCGTAACAGAATCAGATTACAGGTTATGGTGCGAAGCGATCGATGTGGATGAGGAAACCCGAAAGCGTTTGCTAAGCCTCTCGCCAGAATCCTATATCGGGTTAGCCATCCAATTAACAGACCATGTGATAAATTAAAAGCCATTTGGACTGCGGACTAAAGTCCGCAGTCCAAGTAAAACAAAACAGCCCCTCCAAAATTGGACGGGCTGTTTTGTTTTACTTGATGCCGACCAGTTCGACATCAAATACGAGAGTTGCGTTTGGGGGAATGACTCCGCCTGCGCCGCTTTCACCATAAGCCAGTTGCGGTGGGATGGTGAGTGTGGCTTTGCCACCGACTTTCATCAAAGCGATGCCTTCATCCCAGCCTCGGATGACACGGCCTTTGCCGAGCGGGAACTCAAGTGGTTCCCCGCGGCTGATGGAACTATCGAAGACCTTGCCATCGAGGAACTTGCCTGTGTAATGCACACGCACGGTATCACCAGCCTTGGCTTGAGCACCATTACCTGCTTCGATTTCTACATATTCCAATCCACTTGCTGTTTTCATTTTGTCTCCTTGAGTTGACTTTAATTTTATGGAAGGCTTTGATTTTATCAGGTGAGCGGGTAAAAAATCATGTGCCTGCCAAATCAGCAATTCTCATTATGAGCATGTCGCTGCGAGGCGCTTTTGTTTTTTGCCGACACTTACGCCGTACGTGATTTGCTAAGCAAATCATGCGGTGAGCAGTCTCCTTATAACTGGGGGGATTGCTTCGGGCTACCGCCCTCGCAACGACATATTGAGAATTGCTGTTGCCAAATCGAGTTGACGTTGGTATACTGCCGTCCAATATGAAACCAGTGTTCGCGCTCAAGCATCATGCTCATCATCACATGCCCCAAAAGACCGGGATGTTCTTTGCGCGTACCTGAAATAAATTAACAGGATTAGTGCTTCGTAATATCAATCCCCGGTCATTGACTGGGGATTTTTGTTTTCTGGACTGCGGACTTTAGTTCGCTTTAACACAATCATCATTCCATATCAAAGGATCTTTTATGACCTCACAACAAACCATTCGACTCTCTCTCCCCTCCAAAGGCCGCCTCGAAACAGACGCGCTGGAATTTTTATCTGCCGCTGGTTTGAAGATATTCAAACCCAACCCGCGTCAATATCAAGCGGAACTGCCTGCCCTGCCAGAGCTGGGAGTCATCTTTCAACGCCCCGGCGATATTGTCGTCAGTGTGCGTCAGGGCAGCATTGACTTTGGCATCACCGGCCTCGATATGCTCGAAGAAAAACGCGGCGACGATGGCGAAATTATTATCCTGCATGATTCGCTGGGTTTTGGAAGCTGCGCTCTGACATTGGCTGTTCCTGAAATATGGAAGACCGTCACCGATATTGCTTCACTAAAAGAATATGCGGCATCTTTGAAAACTCCGCTGCGAGTGGCAACAAAATTCCCTGTTCTGACCGAACGATTCCTGAATCAACACAATATTGTTCATTCACTTATTGCAGCCGAAGGTACGCTCGAAAGCGCGCCCACCATCGGCTACGCAGACATGATCTCCGATCTCGTTTCATCTGGTCAAACTTTATTGGATAATCGTTTGCGGCCATTGCCTGACGGCGTCATTCAAGAATCGCAAGCTGTGTTGATTGCAAATCGCAATGCCTTGCAAACCCGTCCCGAAGTTTTGGAAATGGCGCGCCGCCTGCTTGAATACATCGAAGCACACATGCGCGCTGAAAATAATTTGCTCGTGATTGCAAACATGCGCGGCGAAAGCGCCGAAAGTATTGCAAAAAAAATATTTACACAAACCAATGTTGGCGGCTTGCAAGGGCCGACCATCAGCCCAATCGTCACACGCGAAAGTAATCAAGGCTGGCACTCGGTCACAGTGGTTGTACGCCGCGATCATTTGCCGCAGGCCATTTCCGAGTTGCGTCTCATCGGCGGCAGCGGAATTATCGTCTCGCCCATCACTTACATTTTTGAAGAAGAGCCGCCGCGTTACAAGGCCATGCTCGAAGCTCTCAAATAAGGAGTCAACATGAAACAGTACGATCCTCAAACTGCAAAACAAACCATCCTCAAACGCAATCCGCCTGATGAATTTCCCGTCAGCCAACGTGTGCTGGATGGAATCAAAAATCTCTTCGGTGAATCTTTGACTGCGGAACAGGCCGTCACAAAAATCTTGAAAGACGTGCGGACTCGCGGCGATGCTGCCCTTCAAGATTGGACAAAGCGCCTCGATTCAATCGACCTGAAACCTGCCCCTGTTTCGAAGGACATGATCCAAGCTGCATTCGATTCGCTGCCGCCTGTACAGCGTGAAGCGCTCGAAAAAGCTGCTGCCCGCGTGGAAGCCTTTCACCGCAAACAACCGCTTACATCATGGTTCACGAATGAACTTGGCGGCACGCTTGGGCAGATCATTCGCCCCATTCAGCGCGTGGGACTCTACGTTCCAGGCGGCACAGCACCACTGCCATCCACGGTTTTGATGAGCGCCATTCCTGCGCGAGTGGCGGGAGTGAAAGAAATTGTCGTTGTCACTCCGCCAAATAAAGCATTCGCAAATTCCGAAACTCCCATTGACCCGATCATCCTCGCCGCCTGCGCCGTTGCAGGTGTGGATGAAATCTATCCGCTCGGCGGAGCGCAAGCCATTGCAGCACTCGCGTATGGAACTGAAACAGTCCGCCCTGTCGATAAGATCTTTGGCCCTGGCAATCTCTTCGTCACATTGGCAAAGCGACAAGTCTACGGCGTGGTTGGTATTGACGGATTGGCTGGCCCCACCGAAACCGTTGTCATCGCCGACGAGTCCGCAAACCCTGCATGGGTCGCCGCCGATTTGCTTGCTCAAGCCGAACATGATTTTTTGGCTTCCGCAATTTTATTAACTCCCTCGAAATCATTAATTGAAAAAGTGCAGATCGAAGTCGGCAAGCAGCTTGAAGACCGCAGCCGCGCAGGTATCATTACTGCCTCCCTTGAAAATCGCGGCGGCGCAGTATTGACTCGCGATCTCGAAGAAGCCGTCCAATTGGCAAATGATTACGCCCCCGAACATCTGGCACTATCTGTCAGCGAGCCGTGGCGCTGGGTGGAAAAAGTGAATAATGCAGGCGGCGTATTTGTTGGCGAACATTCCTTTGAAGTGCTGGGAGATTACCTCGCTGGCCCAAGCCACGTCATGCCGACAGGCGGCTCTGCAAGATTTGCGTCCCCGCTCAACGTGTGGGATTTTGTGAAGATTGTCAGTCTTGTGGCGTTGGATGACAAAACCGTGCAATCCATTGGCCCGATTGCTGCGACAATTGCGGCATCTGAAGGATTGGATGCTCATGCGAATGCAGCGTTGTTGAGGTCGCATGTATAACTTTATGCACATGCCCGCACGGGGATGAACCCCCGTGCTAGTTTTACAAAGTCCGCTCAAGCGGACTAGCCGACTTTAGTCGGCTTCGTAACAGTAGCATGGACGTTTACGTCCATGCGGGCGCGATGAAAGAGACGCTATGCAAAAAAAGTCACCTGAAAATTTGAACTACTTGGAGAGTTTATGCGAATCCGCAAACATTTAGAAGGCTTACCACCCTACACCCCCATCGAACCGTTTGAGGTCTTATCAGCACGCCTCGGGCGAGCTCCAGAGCAGATCGTCAAATTGGATGCGAATGAAAATCCGTATGGCCCGTTGAAAGTTGTCCGTGAAGCGTTGGCGAACATGGAATTCCCGCACATTTATCCCGACCCAGAAAGCCGCGCTTTGCGAAAGTCACTCGCGGAATTTACTGGCGTCCCTGCTGAATATCTCATGGCTGGCGCAGGCGCGGACGAATTGCTTGACCTACTCATGCGCGTCTTCCTTGAACCGAACGACTGCATTCTTTCATGTCCACCTACGTTTGGCATGTACTCCTTTGACGCGGAACTCAATGCCGCCAGCTGTGTCGAAGTTCCACGCCGCGCGGATTTTTCACTGGATATGGATGCCATTCATGAAGCAGTTAAGACTCACAAGCCAAAGCTCTTCTTTATTACGTCACCCAATAACCCTGACGGCTCTGTGCTTGATTCAAAGACGATTGACGAATTGCTCAAATTGCCGACTTTGGTCGTTTTGGACGAAGCCTACATCGAATTTGCGGGCGAAAATCTTGGCTCAAGTTTGAGCTGCATTCGTGAAGTCCCATCACGGGAAAATCTGGTAGTTTTGCGAACCTTTAGCAAATGGGCAGGCTTGGCGGGTCTGCGCGTGGGTTATGGTGCATTTCCGCTCTGGCTGATGCCTACCTTGTGGAAATCCAAACAGCCATACAATATCAATGTGGCGGCGAGTGTTGCCGCGCAAGTTTCACTTGAACATACGGATGAGTTGGTAAAAACAGTTGAGCTTTTAAAAAGTGAACGAACCCGCTTGATGACAGAATTGCAGAAAATTCCGTATTTGAAACCGTACCCCACACAATCGAATTTCATCCTCTGCCAAGTGGATGGGCGTGACGCAGCAGAACTCAAAGCGAGACTGGCACAGGAATTTGGAGTCTTTATCCGCTACTTCAACAAGCCTGGACTGAGAGACAATATCCGCATTAGCGTGGGCAGGCCGTCGGATACGGACGTTTTAATTAGTGCGCTTGCGAAGTTGTAGCGAAATACGTTGAAAGTCGGTAGACCATTGACTTTTAACCTTCGACCAAAAAGGAGAACCATGCGAACTGCAGAAATATCACGACAGACAAACGAAACACAAATTCAGATCAAACTGGATTTGGACGGCACTGGCAAGCACGAGATTTCCACAGGAGTTGGATTTCTCGACCATATGTTGACTCATCTTGCTGTGCATGGATTGTTCGATCTCAATGTTCAAGCAAAAGGTGATCTGCATATTGATGTCCATCATACGGTGGAAGATGTTGCGCTGGCGTTGGGGCAAGCCTTTGATAAGGCGCTTGGCGACCGCAAGGGCATTGTCCGCATGGGAGATAGCTTTGCGCCAATGGATGAGACTTTGGCGCATGTCGCCATTGACCTGTCGGGACGTCCGTACGCAGTCATTCAAACGGATTGGCACACGCCTTATGTTGGGAATATTCCAACGACGTTGTTCCCACATTTCTTTGAGTCGTTCGCTGTCACATCGCGCTGCAACCTCCATGCGCGGGTTTTATATGGACACGATGATCATCACCAAGCCGAAGCGTTGTTCAAGGCATGGGCACGTGCGCTGGATGCAGCGACGCAATTCGATCCAAGACGCGGCGGGACGATTCCGTCTACAAAAGGATTGCTGTAACGCAACATTCATGTTGCGATAATTCGCAAGATAAATCTTGCGGTACGGAGTAAAACATGAAAGAAATCATTTTGATAGACGCAGGCACGGGGAACCTCCGCTCGGTGCAGAAGGCATTGGAAAATATTGGGGCGAATGTCACGCGCACGGATGACCCGCAGAAGGTTTTATCTGGCGGGCGGATCGTTTTGCCTGGCGTGGGCGCGTTTGGCGATTTTATGTCTGGGTTGCGAACGCGAGGATTGGATGATGCGGTGAAGGAAGTTGTCTCGCGCGGCGTGCCGATGCTTGGGATTTGTGTCGGGATGCAAGCCTTGTTCGAGATCGGCGAAGAGATGGGCGACCACGAAGGCTTGGGATTATTGAAAGGCACTGTCGTGAAGTTTGCAGATTCGCTTTCAGTGAAGATTCCGCATACGGGGTGGAATCAACTCACAGTTAAGAATGAGGCGTCGCTCTTTGATCAGATAAAAGATGAGGCGTATGTTTATTTCAATCACTCGTATTATTGTCAGGCGGGAGATTCATCCGATGTGATCGCAACAACCGATTATGGAATCAATTACGCGTGCGCGGTGCGGCGTGAAAATATTTTCGGCGTGCAGTTTCACCCTGAAAAGAGTCAGGCAGTGGGGTTGCAAATTTTGAAAAACTTTGTGGAGGCGTCATGAGCTTTACGATCTATCCTGCAATTGATCTGCGCGGCGGAAAAGTTGTGCGACTCAAAGAAGGCGACCCCGCGCGGATGACGTCGTACAGCGACGACCCTGCAGAGACGGCGCGAAAGTGGCTGGGTGAAGGCGCTGCATGGCTGCACGTTGTAAATCTCGATGGCGCGTTTGGCGAAGGTGATAACGCAAATCGCGCTGCGCTTGAGTCGATTTTAAAACTTGGCGCGCGCGTACAATTTGGCGGCGGCATTCGTTCGATGGATTCAATTGCGGATGTTTTGAAATTGGGCGTGAGCCGCGCTATTTTAGGAACGATCGCGATTGAGCAACCCACGATAGTGGCAGATGCTTTGACTCGTTTTGGCGCCGAACAAATTGCTGTTGGGATTGACGCACGCGATGGACTCGTCCGCACGCGAGGGTGGAAGGATAACAGCGGAGTCTCGGCGATTGACCTCGCGCTTCAAATGCAGACCGTTGGGCTGAGTACTGTTATCTTTACAGATGTCAGTCGGGACGGTTTGGGCAGCGGGCTGAACATCCCATCCACCCGCGAGTTGGCTGAACGCTGCAGACTTGATGTCATCGCTTCTGGCGGCGTGCGTACGATTGAGGATGTGAGAGCTGCGAAGGATGCAGGGCTGGCTGGCTGTATTATTGGAAGAGCGTTATATGAAGGAACTATTGATTTGAAAAATGCCCTTGAACTTGAGTCTTAATAAAAAGTGAGGATTGAGCAAGAAAGTAAGTGATGATTCCGACGGAAAGAGCAGCATGCCCAGAAATTAATGGAATACCGATGAAATTTGACAGCGGAGCTGCAAATGTATACAGCAATAAGCTGAACGTAACAGCGAAGATGAGCGCCTTTCTTTGAACCTCTTTTCCATGAGAGTCGACGCGCAAAGGATAGAGGGGAGTGCTTAAGTCAATGCTGAACCAGCCGCTGTGTAAGTAAAGCAGAAATAGTCCAAAGAATACTATTGCCATTAGAGAAGCTATCCAGGTGAAGCCCCAGACAAGAATAGGGAAAACTATACTCAGAATGAGTCTAGAAATGTAGTATGGAAGGAATTCCTTTTTCATTTGTTGTTCTCCTGCAGCCAAAAGATTTTTTCGATTTGAAGATTAAATGCCTGACTGATGCGCAAAGCAGTTTCGATGGTCGGAATAAAACGTCCGTTTTCAATAGCGATAATGGAGACCCTCGCAATCCCAACTTGTTCGGCAAGTTCGGCCTGGGTCATTCCAAGTTTCGTGCGAATTTCTTTGAGATTGTTTCCTACGCTTTTGTGTGCCATGATGTTAAGTGTACTTAACATCATGAAAAGAGTCAAGTGTACTTAACATAGATGTTTGGTGTTATTTTTGGAAGGAGATGCTTTATGTTAGCTAAACGGATTATTCCCTGCCTTGATATTAAAGACGGGCGCGTGGTGAAGGGTGTGAATTTTGTGAACCTGCGTGATGCGGGTGACCCTGTGGAACAGGCACGGCTATATGATGAGCAGGGTGCGGATGAGTTGGTATTCCTCGATATCTCCGCAACGCACGAGGGACGCAAGACCACGCTGGAGTTGGTCAGCCGCGTGGCAGAGACAGTGTTCATGCCGTTGACCGTGGGTGGCGGAATCCGCGAGGTGGACGATATGCGGAATCTATTATTGGCTGGCGCGGACAAGGTCAGTGTCAACTCGGCGGCGGTGAAACGACCTGAGTTACTGTCTGAAGGTGCGGCGCGGTTTGGAGCGCAGTGCATTGTGCTGGCAATTGATGCGCGCAAAAATGGCTCAAGTTGGGAAGTCTATGTGGCTGGCGGGCGAACACCAACAGGCATAGATGCCGTTGAATGGGCAATGCGCGGTGTGGAATTAGGCGCGGGCGAAATCCTGCTCACCAGCATGGACGCAGATGGCACGCTTGCAGGATACGACATTGAGTTGACGAGTATTATCTCGAATATGGTTTCTGTACCTGTCATCGCTTCTGGCGGCGCTGGGACTCCGCTCCACTTTGCGGAGGTGCTCACCAAAGGCAATGCGGATGCGGCGCTGGCGGCGTCACTGTTCCATGATGGGAAGTTGAGGATACCTGAGTTGAAGAAAGAGCTACAGGGTTGGGGTGTGCCCGTAAGGCTGTAAACGGACTCTGTTACGGATTCACGGATAAAAACGGACTTTAAGATGAAAACAATTTTGATTGAAAAAATAAAATTTGACGTCAATGGACTTGTCCCTGCTATTGTGCAGGCTGCAGAGACAAACGAAGTATTGATGATGGCGTGGATGAATGCCGAGTCTTTGCGGTTGACCATTGAGTCTGGCGAAACGTGGTTTTGGTCACGCAGTCGCAGTGAGTTGTGGCACAAGGGGGCGACTTCGGGGAATATCCAGTCTGTGGTGGAAATCCGCGTTGATTGTGATGCGGATACGCTGCTGGTTCTTGTGAATCCCACGGGTCCAGCTTGTCACACTGGCGAGCGGACGTGTTTTTATCGAAGCATATAACCCGTCATTGCGAGGAGGGCGATAGCCCGACGAAGCAAACCCCTAAATAATGTTGGAGATTGCTTCGGGCGTAAGAGCACCGCCCTCGCAATGACAAAGGAATAATTATGAGCATTCAATGGTTGTTTGATGTAATTCAAGAACGAAAAAATAATCCGAGTGAAAAATCCTATACCACCAGCCTCTTCAACGAAGGCTTGCCGAAGATCGCGCAAAAAGTTGGTGAAGAAGGGACAGAAGTTGTCGTGGCGGCATTGGCGCAGGAAGATCAACGTCTCATTGAAGAGGTTGCCGACCTGACCTATCACATGCTGGTTCTGCTTTCCGCACGCGGATTGACTCCCGCAGATGTGATTACGGAGTTGGAGAAACGGCATAAATGACCAAGATCATTTTGTTGGATATCGACGGCGTGCTTGTCCAGCCTGGTGGATACCGCGCCGCGCTGCGAGCGACAGTTCAGCGATTTATTGGCGACTTCAAGATCGAAGAAGATTTGCTGACCAACCTGGAAAAGCGCGGAATTTCGAGCGAGTGGGATATGTCGCCGCTCATTATTGCGGCATTCTGGGAGGATGTGTTTTCACGCCAATATATAGACCTGCTTTCAACGAACGTGGCGGTCGCGGCGCACAATTTACAAAATTTATGTAAGGTGATGGATGAGCCGAAATTTTTATCCATCCCAGAGTTTGAATTGGTTGTGGGGCAATATCCCGCTGAGACTGCCTTTCATGCGGGATGTTTTTCGTCCATTCCTGAAGGGCTGCGAAAGAATCTTTTGACAAGCACACGTGATGTGAAAAGATCGGAAACAATGCGGACGTTCCAGCATTTCACATTGGGAAGCAAAACTTACTCGGAGACGTATCAACTGTCGGCGGAGTTTGAAGCGGAGTCGTTTTTGTTGGCGATTGATAAATCCAATATCAGTGAAGAGGTCATCGGGAGTCTAAAACATCCCGATCATTATCTGGTGGCGTTCACTGCCAGACCGTCGGGAATTCCAGTTGGGGTGGATGAGTCAAATGTCGGTTACGCGCCCGAAGCTGAACTGGGTTTGGAATTGGCTGGAATGAAAGACATTCCGTTGATGGCATTTGGTAAATTGGAATACATCGCCGCGCAGTATGGACTTGCCCCTTCGACTTTGGTGAAGCCTTCGCCGTTTCAAGCACTGGCTGGGACTCTCGCCGCGTGGACAGGTGAAGAACTTTCCGCGTTGAAGGCGGCGTATGACTGGTACGACACGGGAGTGTTGAATGGCCGATTCGGCGATCTGCCTAAATCATTCGAGTTGATCGTGGTTGAAGATACGATGGGTGGGATTCGTTCGGTGAGGTCGGCTGGGGAAATTTTTCAAAAGGCGGGGTTCGATGTGACGGTCCGTGTGTTGGGGCTGACGAGCGGAATTGCCGCAAAGGCTGCTGCATTCGAAGCGGCGGATGTTCCGCATTTTGAGAATTGGGAATCGTTGATCAGAATTATTTGACCGACGTAATTTTAAATTGCAAAATCCTCGCCATGCCAAATGCCGTGATCGGATATGTGGAGAGCGGGAGATACGACGGTATGACCATCGAGTCTCTTCTCAAGTTCCCCCACGTGAGCTACAAGGGAAGCTAAAGTTTCGCCAATGGTGTCTGGAAGCAGACCATGCTCAAGGTCGGGCTTATCGCTTGTGAACTGTCCCTGGCTGCGGAGAACAATCTGCCCTGGCACACCGATGATGACAGAATTCGGCGGGGAAGATTTGACGACAACGGCGTTTGCGCCAATTCGGCTGTGAGCGCCAATGGTGATGGCACCCAATACTTTTGCGCCAGCACCGATGACTACATGATCTTCAATAGTGGGATGCCGCTTCTTCTTTTGTAAACTGGTGCCGCCCAACGTCACACCATGATACAGGGTGACGTGATCGCCGATCTCGGCAGTCTCACCGATCACGACCCCCATGCCATGATCAATAAAGAAATTTCTGCCAATGGTGGCGCCGGGATGAATTTCGATCCCCGTGAGGCTGCGGGCTATTTGCGAAACCCAACGAGCGAGGAGTTTGAATCCGCGCTTCCAAAGGGAATGGGACAAGTGATGCGCCCAGATGGCATGTAACCCTGGGTAGCACAATAGCACTTCCAGCACATTACGAGCCGCCGGGTCACGGTCTAATACAGATTGAACATCTTCACGAATGGTCTTGAACATTTTCTTCACCCTTTATTCTTTATCTTACATAGTGGGGCGGCCCATCACGATCCTTGGCTTTCCTGATTTCAAAGAACGGGCCGCCCCTGCTTTCTACAATGCCGGTTGGGCTTCCGCCAGATCCGCAAACAAAGGCGTGGACAAATACCTCTCGCCGAATGATGGGATGATCACGACGATCAACTTCCCCGCATTCTCGGGGCGATTCGCCACCTGCAAGGCTGCCCAGGTTGAGGCGCCGGAAGAGATACCGACAAGTAATCCCTCCTCACGCGCCATGCGGCGTGCTGTTTGGAAGGCATCGTCATTTTTTACGCGGATAATTTCATCGTAGATTTTTGTATTCAGAATATCCGGCACAAAACCAGCGCCAATGCCTTGAATAGGATGCGGTCCCTTCGCGCCGCCGGATAACACAGGAGAAGCATCAGGCTCCACAGCAATCACTTTGAATGACGGCTTGCGTGATTTGAGTACTTCACCAACTCCCGTAATCGTTCCGCCTGTGCCGACGCCCGAAATAAGAAAATCAACTTTTCCATCTGTGTCATTCCAGATTTCCTCGGCAGTTGTCCTGCGGTGGATTTCAGGGTTTGCCAGATTCTTGAATTGCTGCGGCAGAAAATATTTCTTCGGATCAGAGGCCAATATCTCTTCAGCCTTGCGGATCGCGCCGCCCATGCCATCGGGGCCGGGGGTTAGAATCAATTCAGCACCGTAAGCGCGCAGTAACATGCGGCGTTCCTTGCTCATGGTCTCAGGCATGGTCAGGATGATCTTATATCCGCGCGCCGCAGCGACCATTGCCAGCGCGATGCCGGTGTTGCCGCTGGTCGGTTCAACGATGACCGTATCTTTGGTGATCAAGCCGGCCTTTTCGCCGGCGTCGATCATGGATGCTCCAATGCGGTCTTTCACTGAATGAGCGGGGTTATAAAATTCCAGCTTGGCTACCACTTCGGCTTTCGCTCCCTCAGTGATCCGATTGAGTCTGACAAGGGGAGTGTTGCCAATTAGGTCTGTTACGTTATTTGCGATTTTCATGATGTTCTCCTTTGGTATGGCTTGTGGCATTATTAAAATAAAAAAACGGCTGTCTGCAATCTGGGAAAATCCCAGTTCGCAAACGATGGGGGCAACTCACAAGCCGCTGAAAAGCGACTTTGATTTTGCGGGGTCAAGCCCACCGTTTACGGCAGTCAGCCGTTAATCTCTGATGAAGAGGCGGTGGTTAGTGACCCCGCCGGGTACAGATGCAATGTGTCATTATTTTCATGTCCTCTTTGATTAGATGAAGCCTTGTTATCTTACCTGACCAATGACATTATACTCTTTACCGGATTTTACAAGTAGTTTTGCCTGCGCTTCTTTTTCTGACCTGGAAACTGATTCTGTTTCAACCAGCATTCCCCTCACGGATGCGTTGTTGCTCTGCCCAAGTTCTTTCGTGTCACCCTGCGCGACAGCGAAGGGACTCGTTCTTTGATCCAAATGATCGGAATGACACGTATCATCTCAAAAAGAAGGGGAACGTCCCGAAGGTTTTCTACACATTGAGTTAGTTTTTTGCAAAACCTTCGGGACGGTACATAAACGCCCCGGTTTATTGAGAAGATACGAATGCGCACTCCTTTGACTTGCATACACACCCAAAAATTTGTCTAAACAAAATTAAATGAAGTGCTATAATCGGCCAGATTAATCAAGGAGCCGCTCGAATGAAATTAGCTACTCTCGTTTTACAAGATGGAACTGTCATCGAAGGTCAGGCCTTCGGCGCGGAAACCGACGCTG
>JACRBH010000019.1 GCA_016234535.1 Chloroflexota bacterium | reverse complement strand
GGGGTGCCAGCCGCAGGCGCGGGGCCGTCAAGATCGGAAGGCAGCATACCGCCGAGGTTGGGGTCAACGCTGTAAAGGTCAAAATACACAGCCTGGGCAGACAAGCCTTGCAGCATTCTGTCGCGTTCAAAAGCGACAACTCCTGCGCCGCCCCAGGTGGCTCCGCCTACGAACTGGTTTACAGACATGTAGTAGCCATCCGGCCACACGCCAAAATGCGGATAATCGTTCATCTTCGTGGCGCTGATCTGGAACGAGTAGCGGTACCACGCCCCGGTCGGGTCGCCGGTTTGTGAAACGGCAATACACTGGTAATAGGGGCCGCTCGGATAATTTGGAAGGGCGAACTGACTCATCATCCAGCGATCAGCCAGATGGTCGTAGAGAACGATCGGGTCACCGTCATTCGAAGTGGAGCAGGGAGCGCCAAAGCCGGTCCACAAAGTATTTCCAGCAGCCGGGCCGTACAACAAAGTGCCGGTCTTGCTATAAATTGCGAACGATAAATTCACCATCTGTACATAGTGATTCGGGCCGACATCACCGTTTGTATCGGGCGGTAAAACACCATTGACATTCGAGACGCCGTCAAAGCTTTGCAATGGCGCGGAAACGCTGACCGGAGCAAATGCCTGATTTTCCTGAAATAACGGATCAACGAATTTCTCATCTGGATTGATCTTACCTGCACCGCGGTTGGGCAGCGGACGAAGCACGTTCAGATCGGGATCCGGGCGTGACTGCTTGGGCTGAATAACCTTGATCGAGCTCAATGGCGCAGACACATCATTCTGAAGCGCAGTGATGACTACCGGTCCTTCCTTGCTTTGCTGAAGAACCTCATTAACTTGGGCCGAAGAATATCCCTCCGCCACCAGCGGAGCAAATCGCTCGAACGGCTTGAATATATCCCGCTCCTTCGATCTGCCGATCAAAACAGCGGCAGCAGCCAGAGCAATGATACCTACAACGGCAATTCGTAAACGCACACTTTTCATCTCTTCTCCTCTTTGACAAAAATTTTTATTTTACAATACCATCGAGAACGATACGAAAATAACAAAATCCCCGTTGCATATAACGGGGGCGGGCGCGATTCATACCCTGGCAATATTTGCATCCGATCAAGCATTCAATAAGTTTCCTCAAACAAATGAATTCATGAACTTGTATAGGGTTGTCAAAACGGATGTACGTGAGCGACCTGGTTTCAAAACCATTTATTCAGCACTGGCCGCTTGTACATAGTATATGGCCTATTGCCTAAAAAATCAATATCTTTGACTATAATTATCTATAATCGTTTTAAGAACTGTCAACAGAGTGAGCGCATGACCACTTACGACACTCCTCCACAAAAGGCCAATGATATGAATAATCAACGATCCAATGACCCGCTGCACGGCATCACCCTTGAAATGCTCCTTACCCAGCTTGTAGAGCAAAACGGCTGGGAGGAACTTGGAAACCGCATCCCCATCAAATGTTTTACCGACAATCCCAGCATCAAATCAAGTTTAAAATTTTTAAGAAAGACTCCGTGGGCAAGAAAAAAAGTCGAAGACCTGTACATTGCATCCATGGCAGGGAAGTGAACCATACGTTCAAGGCTGGAGATACATGAAGACTTTACAATGAGATTCTCCGCCAAACAGGTTTTTCGACATCCGGACATCCTCCACACCTTTGGCGCGGATCATTCTTAACTGCAATCTGCCTCTGTCTCTTTGACATTTCCCACGCCTTGGGCAAAACCGGCCCCCAGTCATTCCTGTGTATAATCACGGAATGAATCAAACTTATGAAGTTCGCGTCTGCCTGAATCCCGATTGCGGATTGCGTTATCCATTAATGGAAGGTCATTCGTTCGGCATGCGCTGTCCGCATTGTCTGGGTGAAACAAGCGTGGCAATAAAAAAAGAAATAGGAAATGAAATGACAAGGGAAGATGCGGGAAGAGTAAACCCTCCCCTGGCAGTCCTGCTCGACAATATTCGCTCCGCCTGGAACGTGGGCTCGATCCTGCGCTCAGCAGATGGATTCGGGTTCACACACGCCTATCTCTGCGGAATCACGCCCACCCCCGAGCATGATGCGGTCAAAAAGACATCGCTCGGTGCCGAGGATTTTGTCACTTGGTCATACCATAAAGACGCGGTGAAACTCGTAAAGGGTCTAAAGTTGGAAGGCTGGAAGGTTGTTGCGCTTGAAAAGGACGAGCGCGCATCGCCAATTTCCCAGTTTGCCGATTCCCAATTCTTAGACCCCATTATTTTCATCGCCGGCAGTGAAGTTACAGGAGTTGACCCTGAACTATTGGATATCGCAGATCAAATATATTACATCCCCATGCATGGGCAAAAGCGCTCGTTCAATGTGGCCGTAGCCTTTGGGGT
>JACRBH010000231.1 GCA_016234535.1 Chloroflexota bacterium | reverse complement strand
ATTCATATCGAAGGGCTGGCAACTCAAGGCGCGATTCTTAATGCGCTTGAGTTGCAGTATCCCATGCTGCGTGGAACGATCCGCGATCAGGTTACTAAGGAACGCCGGCCTTTTATCCGCTTCTTCGCTTGCGGAGAAGATCTGTCGCTTGAATCTCCAGATGTTCCCTTGCCTAATGCAGTTGTGATGGGAGTGGAGCCGTTTCGGATTGTCGGAGCCATGGCTGGCGGATAGAAAATGTCCAAGGAAAAATTGATGTATGCCATGACGGGAAAGCTTACGACACAAACCGGTAAACGCAATGAATTGATTGATATCCTAAAGCGTGCCGCGAATCTTGTTGGTCAATTGCCAGCATGCCGTTTGTATATCGTGAGTGAAGATATTGCAAATGAAAATCATGTCTGGATTTTTGAAATGTGGGATGACAAGGAAGCGCACGATTCATCCTTGAAGGATGAGCGGGTCCGCGCGCTTATTTCCGAGGCAATGCCATTGATGGATGGAGCGCCTGATGGAGTTGAATTACGCGTCGCCGGAGGGCATGGAATTGGGAATTGAATTTTCCGTACTTGCTTGACGCATGAATATCACAGTGGTATCCTTGCGCGCAATGTTCAGCCAATTTGTTGTAGATACCAATAATACCAATCGTAACACTCGCACTCATACGGTGACGGGGCGTTGGTATTTATCAGGTGAACAGGAACAGGTTTTTCATCCCAGATAAGGAAACCAAACGCCCCGAAGTTCGGGGCGTTTTTCTTAATATAAAAAGGAGAAATCATCATGTCCATTTCGAACACCACGCCTGTCTTTGCTGTTGACGAGAAGAATCTCATCCCGGTCAGCGATCATCTTAAGCAGATGATGGATATTCCGCCTTCACGCATGTTTCTGATCAACAAGTCGTTGAAAGTTTATGTCGAGAGGAATCCCGGCGCGAAAATATTTGACGCTTCGCAAGGTGATGGAGGCGCTTCACTTCCTGGAACTCCCAAATCGATTTTGGAACGCGCACTTCAACTTCAACTGGAGCATGGTACAGCTTACGATATGCCATTCGGCACTGACGCATACCGAAAAGCCGTCATTGAGCAATATTGGAAGTTAGACTCATCTTCCGGCTGGGGACCGGCCAATGTGCTCGGCACCGCAGGCGGACGTGACGCGCTGATCAAAGCGTATCAGGCCATGATGGCATTGGGGCATGGACGACAAGGCGACTTAATTATGGTCTCCCGCGTTCCGTGGATTTCCTACAACTGGGGTCCTTACGGCGTCGGTGCAAATGTGCTCTGGGCGCCCGGCGACCCCGCCCAAGGCTGGGCCTATTCCGAGGAAGCGATCCGCGAGAGCGTGAAGTTTGCTGAATCCAAGGGACGAAAGATTGCGGGTCTTGTCATCACCAATCCAGATAATCCAACGGGTTTGACCATTGCTGTCGAGAAGCAGGTTTCGCTTGCCAAAGCTGCGTTGGAAGCTGGTGTGGCCTTTGTTCTCTTCGACTGGATGTATCACTACGTGACCGACGAATCCCCAATGGATTTGAACTCCTTCCTGAAGAATTTCACTCCCGAAGAACGCAAACGCCTGATGTTCCTTGACGGGTTGACAAAATCGCTCGGCGGGTCGAACATCCGCAACTGCCATTTGATCGCGGACGAGAACGTCATCAAGTTCATTGTGGCGCGCGCTTCGCATGGAGTCATCCCGCCGTTTTATTCATTGGCAGTTGCAATGGCTGCCTATGAAATTGGATATACCGAAGCCGCAAAAACAATCATCGAGCCGACCAATGCCAGCCGCGTAGTCTTGAAGAAATTACTGGCTGAAAGCGGGATGCAGCACATCATCGGCAAGGGCTATTACGCCTTTATGAATGTCGGTGAATTTGTCAAAGCGGGCGGCCTGGCAAACAGCGAACCGCTTGGACAATACCTCGCCGAAAATCATGGTGTTGCTGTTGTCCCCGGCGCGTTCTTCTCTCCCTTCGGCAATGACTGGATCCGTTTCTCCTATGCCACTCCCGCCGAAAGAACCGAAGGCGCGTTCAAGAGGTTGGTGGAAGGATTGAATTCTCTCAGAGGATAAATGTAATGGCACCACGACATCATTCTCACCCCAGATATATGCAGTGGTTCAAAAGTATTCTTGCCGTACTTGCTCTCGCTTTCCCTCCATATATGATTTGGAATTCATTCACTAGTGTTGTTCCAATAAGTTCGCTGATGGAAATAATAGTCACTGTTATCCTGTCATTCTTCATGATGGTTTCCCTTTTGGTGACAGCATATTTCTTTCAAGATATTTGGATGGATGAAGAAGGCTTGCAAATTGAGTTTTTATGGAAAAAGGTTAGAGTACGATGGATAGATATGATTGAAGCAAAACCTGCTTGGGGATTTCTTGGGCAAGAAGAAAAATGCCCACTGATTGTCTTGGTAAAAGGGCTTACACTATTTCATCGTGTCTTTGGGATTATTTATGGTATCTCAATAAAACCAGGCTTTGTAATTTTTCCGTCCATTAGTGACTTTCAAAAACTCAAAGTGAATATTCAAGACCATATAAATAATAAAAAGATGAAGAGAGATTGAGTTCATTACAGGAACCCTTATTTATGCCCTCACAAAAATTTGCCGACAAATATCTCCTCGCTGTAGAACAAGCCATCAAGGAAAAACCTCAAGGTGGACTCGACGGCTTCGAGCAGGAATGGAATCTGCTTGATGAAGAATTGCGCCCATTGTTGACCGTTGGCGCTGGCCCCAGCCAGCACTCGTTCGTGGATTATCTGCGCGCCGAATGCATTCCGCATTGGCATCAACAATTCAGCCAGCTCGAAGTTTTCCACTGGATGATCGAGTGGGCCACGCGCCCGTATTACTCTCCGCGCGGCGCGATGTATGAAGCGCGTCTCATGGAAGCCACGTTGATGAATGCCTTGCATCGCGCCAGCGTCAGCTTTGGCGAGCGACTGCATTACTGGCACGGCAACCTGCTATTCCTGACCGACATCGGACACAAGTCCATTCCCGGCAACTGGCCGATTGCCAAGCGCCGCTATCTCGAAAAGTGCGTTGACCTGTACGGTGACATGCTTGCAACGACCGGCATCCATACCAACATGTCGCTGCCTGACCCGCTCTTCGCGTGGGACTTTATGCACCTTTCCCCAAGCGAACGCGGCGACCAGCATCTTGACGAATTCAAGTCAGAGTTCTATATCACTGCCACGCGGCTGCTGCGCGCATTCGCGTCTCTCTTTATTGCCACCAGTGCGTCCACGCCGATGCAGGCCCAGGTCAAGGATGGACGCGCAGCAGTCATCCTGACCGAATATGATTCCATCCGCAATCTCACTTTTCCCAATCCGCGCGAAATTGACCTGCCCGATCTTTATCGTTCCTAT
>JACRBH010000232.1 GCA_016234535.1 Chloroflexota bacterium | reverse complement strand
CAGTCACGGAATTGATCCTTCAATTCACGGCCCGCCACCAGCCAAACCAGCCTTAGTTTATTGAACATGTTCGCGTCCTTTGGCTTCCATCATCGCCTTGAGATACACTTGTTCGAGCGTGCGCGGTTCCTCCTGAAAACTCATCACGGAAGCGGATGTTTTCGACAGTGACTTTAAAATCTGCGGATTGGATTCCTGCGGACGCATCACACGCACCTTGAAGCTGGTCGCCGTCCGAGAAAGCATTTCCACATCCTCAGGCAAGTCCAACCTACCCGCATCCCACTCATCGGCGAATCGAATTTCATACTCCGGCGGACCAAGAACATCACGCTTCAACTCGTCGAGCGTGCCCTGCAATAGAATGCGTCCGCGATAAATAATGGCGATCTGGTCAGCCAGCGCTTCCACTTCGGTGAGATTATGCGAGCAGATCACGATCGTGCGCTGGGAAGATTTCAAACGCGCAATCTCATCCCTCACCAACCGCGCAGACTCCGGGTCCATGGCTGACGTCGGCTCATCGAGTAATAACACGCCCGGGTCGTGCATCATGGCGCGGGCCAACGCCAGCTTCTGGCGCATCCCTTTTGAGTATTCACCGATCCTGCGGCGCGCGGCTTCGGCAAGGCCAAAGTAATCGAGCAAATGGTCAATGCGCGATTTACGCATCTCCGGGCCAAGGCTGTACACCTGCCCAAAAAATTCGAGGTATTCGATTGCGGTCATACGCATATATAGGCCATGCTGTTCGGTCAGCACACCGACAGATGCGCGCACATCATGGCCGTTCTTGACCACATCGTAACCGGCCACTCTGGCCCAGCCATGTGAAGGATGCAGCAGCGCAGTCAACATACGGACCGTGGTGGTCTTGCCAGCGCCGTTCTGACCCAATAATGCCAGGATCTGCCCGGCCTGCACATTCAGATTCACACTGTCCACAGCCATAAAATCATGGAACTGCTTGCTTAGATCGTGAGTTTCTATCATTAGAATTCCTTAATTTAAAATTCGTTTCGCTGGTTTTGTGGCGCGACATTTATGTCGCACTATACGGTCAAGCGGCATGCCCCCCATACGGGGACAATGTGTCGCGTTACGAGTAGGACTATTGTATTCCCCGCTGCCTGTCGTTCAGCCTGACAGAGACCTTACAATTTTTGTAGTAACCGTCGCCTCAAGTATAAGCCAACTGCCGCGCATACAAACGCAATCGCAAAAAATACCTGATTGACATTTATTCCGTTGACGAGGGCAGCGTCAATTCGCAGGAATTCAAGAAAAAACCGTCCGAAGGAGTAAATGCCAAGGTAGGAAAGGAAGAGGTCACCTGTAATCAGCTTATCAAAGAAGCGGCGCGAAAGCCACAACAATAAGGCCATATTCGCAATATTCAGGAGCACTTCATATGCAAACAAAGGATGATAGTTTTCCACCGCCTCATATCCGATCAAACGATGAGCGGGTTCAATGAATATTTTCCAGGGCAGGTTCGTGGGCAGGCCGTACAGCTCCTGGTTGAAATAATTTCCGATGCGCCCAATGGCTTGAGCCAATGCAAGCCCGGGCGCGAGAAGATCGGCCAGGGCCCAAAATGGAAGTTTGTTTTTACGCGCAAAAAGAAACAGGGCGAAGAGCCCGCCGATCAGGGCGCCGGGAAGACCAAGTCCGCCGGTCCACAAGGCGAGCGAATCCAACGGGTGGGAGAAATAATATCGGGTTGTCAGACCAAGCTCAACGGAAGAAAGAGGCGGAGTGAGAAGATGCCAGAGGCGCGCACCAAGTGTCCCCCAGAAAATCAAAGGGAGAAAAAGATCATGGATAATTTCAACATCATCGTTACGAACTTTTGCTCCAAGCGTGGCAAGCAATAAACCCGCCGCAATGCCAAATACAATCAGTAAACCGCTCCAGTGAAAAATCAAAGGGCCAAGCGAAATGCCATCCATAACCAGTTTCAATGCAAATACTCTTTATTCTCTCTGGCTTTTCGCATTCGTTCATGCCCCTGCACGCGGACATACAATATGCGCTGAATGGCAGTGATGTTGCCAAGGACTGCAATCACCGCCGCCGCAAGAAATGGTTGATTGAATATCAGCAAAGGAATTAAAACAAAGTAACGCTCAACGCGGGTGAGGATACCGACTTTGGCTGTGAAGCCCAACCCCTCCGCGCGCGCTTTGACATAAGAGACAAGCACCGAGCCAGCCGTGGCGGCAAATGTGACCACCACTCCGCTGTAATTTTCCTGCGAAAGAAAATAATATAGAAGTCCGCCGAAGGTGATAAATTCAGCATAACGATCACTGACCGAATCCACGAAGCCGCCGAAGTCGCTGGATTCACCGCGCAGGCGGGCCATCGTGCCATCCAATGCATCCACGAGGACGGAAAGCAAAAGGACGATCCCGCCGGTTGTCATTTTGCCTTGCGATATCATATAGGCGCCAATGGAAGTGCCAACCAAACCCAATAACGTGATGGCATTCGGAGTTAACCCGGTGCGGTTTAGAAACGCGCCGATGGGATCCAATATGCCCTTGAAGAGGAGGCGTAAACGATCAGTAAATGTTGGTTTTGAATTCATTGTTAAAATTCCAGGCCTCTGTAGTCTCTCGAAATAAATGAACTTTCAAAGTTTCTATTATTTAGCCGCCTTACACAACTTTGCGTGTTTTAGGCATGTCGCCCTGAGCGACAGCGAAGGGGCACTACGACTGCCTCAGAGACTCTCACTGCACTGGCGTGCAGCGCAAGTGTCGCTCCGCTCACATCATCCCGATTTCCTTCGGGAGAGAATCATGCTAGTGCGTAAGGTGAGTTATTTATTCATCGCCCTTATCTTCATCCATTAAATCTTCTTCGCTGACAAGGACATCCCGTTCCTTGCCGCCGCCCTGAGAGGGGCCGACAACGCCCATTTCTTCAAGCTGATCGAGCAAACGCGCGGCGCGCGGATAACCAATCCGCAGGCGGCGTTGAATCAACGAAGCAGATGCGCGCTGACTGCTGCGGACAATGGAGATGGCCTGTTCGATGAGACCGTCGTCTTCATTTTCATCGGGTTCCTGAAGAAGCTTTTCCCACGGCGGGGCGTTATCAACTCCATCGCTATTCTTTTGCCAGTGGGAGATGATACGCTCGATTTCCATATCTGTGATCATCACGCCCTGCGCGCGGACGGGATTGCCAACTTCAGGGTTGAGAAAAAGCATATCTCCCTTGCCAAGCAAGGATTCTGCGCCGGTGTAATCCAGGATAACGCGGCTATCGATACCGGACGCAACAGCAAAGGCCAAACGCGCGGGGAAGTTGGCTTTGATCAAACCCGTGACCACATCCGTGGAGGGGCGTTGTGTGGCAACCACAAGATGAATACCGGTCGCGCGCGCCATTTGAGCGAGGCGCACAAGGTTATGTTCGGTTACATCCGGGGCAGACATCATCAAGTCCGCGAGTTCGTCAATCAACACAACGATGCGCGGCAATGCGACGCCATCCGCTTTGCGAGTGGCCTTGCGATTATAGGCATCCAGGTCACGGGCGCGGGCAGATTCGAGCAGGCGGTAACGATGTTCCATTTCGACAACCACCCAGCGCAGGACGCCGAGAATACGCTCGATGTTCGTCTCCACTTTTCCGTATAAATGCGGCAGTCCGTTGAAGCGAATCAACTCCACCATTTTAGAATCGATCATCACCATGCGCAGGTCTTCGGGAGTGTTGTTCATGGCAAGACAAGCCGCAATCGAGGTGATACAGACTGATTTACCGGAACCTGTCGCACCGGCGATGAGGATATGCGGCATACGCGCCAGGTCAGCAACAAGCGGATGACCTGACACATCGCGTCCAATCGCAATCGTCAGCGGTGCGCCGGTTTTGTAGAAGGCATCCGATTCGAGCAACGTCTTTAAGCGGACAACGGAACTATGGGTGTTGGGCACTTCGATGCCGACATAAGGTTTACCGGGCACCGGCGCTTCGATACGCAATCGCTGGGCAGACAGGGCCAGCGCAATATCCTTTTCAAGTGAAGCGATCTGCGCCACACGGACTTTCATTTGCAAGGCATCTTCTTCATCCGAACCCGGCTTTTTTATAAAGCCTGGCTGCACCGCAAATTGTGTCACCGATGGGCCAACACGATAGCCAATGACTGTGGCGGGGATGCCAAACTCGGCGAGGGTTTTCATAATAAGGCCCGCAGTTTGATTGATCGTGCGGTCATCCGCACGGACAGCTGATTCTGCCAACAAGATTTGCAGAGGCGGAAGGTCTTCGCCGCGTGGAGGCGCTTTGACGGATTTTTCATCCTTCTTTTCAGAAGCCTTAAAGGATGTTCGGAATTCAGGAGGTAATGGCTGTGTCTTCTTCTTTTGCGCGGTTGACTTGGCCGGCTGCTCGCCATCTTTTATTGTTTCAGCAGGGACCGGGGTTGCCACGATAACAGGCGGCGCTTCGCCGGCAAAGGTCAACAACCATGCCTCCAGTTTTGCCCATAAGCCAAAGCCCACCATTGATGTAAAAGCCCAGAGGAGGAAGATGACAAACGTACCAACAGGCTGGGTCATGGTCCGCCAGGCGAGTGTGGCCAGGCCCCAGCCGAGGCGGCCGCCGTCCAGGCCGGACTCTGCCCGGATGAGATCATTGTGTCCGATAGCAGCAAGCAGGCCCAAGGTCAGAAGAGAGGCGAGTTCAAGCGCAATGAGCTGCCCCCAGCGTAGTTCGGTCCCGTCGCGCTGAAGAAGGAAATATCCCAGGTATCCCAATCCGAAAAGAACCAGAAAGCTGCCCCACCCAAACCAAAGTGTGAACCAGCCGGCTATGAAGGCAAGCACCGCTCCACCTAGAAAGACAGTCCCAGTGCCGCCGAAGATTTGGTTGTAATAATATTCGATCACTGCAAGAAAAGACATGAGCGCAAATGCGGCAAGAGCCACACCTATCGCATCGCGCAGGAAACGGCCAAAATGCAGGTTAAAACGAGTAAGCCGCTCAAGCCAATCGTTTCGCGGAGCGGGCGATGGTGATGCGGTATGCGAGTATTGCCTTTTACTTCCCTGTGAGTTTTCCGGCATTGGAGGGGCTATTCGAGCTTCATACTGAGGCCCATGCGTTGGTGGGCGGCGTCCAAATGAAGGACTCGCACCTGCACGGCCTGTCCTTCTGAAAGGACATCCTTAATGGGCAATCCCGCCGCTTGTGGAATTTCAGAAGCATGGATAAGACCTTCCACACCAGTGGCGTCCAGGCGGGCAAAAGCGCCGTAGGAAAGTACGCTGGTAATGGTTGCAGGTTTAATACATCCTTCAGGAAATTCAACGGATGCGTTCTGCCACGGGTTTGAGAGCAGTCGTTTCAGGCTTAACGCAACACGACAGCGCTCGGGCGCGAGATCAAGTACCTGCACGTCAATGGTGCTGCCCATCTTTACAATCTGGGTCGGATGCGAAACCCGTCCCCATGATAGTTCCGATATGTGGATCAAACCTTCCACGCCGCCGAGGTCAACGAAGACACCAAAATCAGTGATATTCGTTACGATGCCCTGAACACGCTGGCCCGGCTCCAAGGCATGGAACAATTCGGATCGTTTACCCGACTCGGACTGCGCGGCGCGTTCAGAAAAAACCACGCGTCCATCTTCGGGGACGCACTCGATCACCTTTAAGCGAAGCGGGCGGCCCACATAAGATTCAAGATCATGATCGCGGTCGCCGATTTCAGTCTTGCCGGCCAATTCCACGAGATGCGAGAAGGGGACGAACCCGTACAATCCTTCGCCTTCCACAAGCAGACCGCCGCGGTTATGTCCGGTTACAGTCAGGTCAATGATCTCGTCACGCATATACAGGTCTTTGACTTGATTCCAGTTTGGAGCAGGCTTTTTGTCGACCGCTGTAACCTTCGCCTCTTCACGGACCTCAGGCTTGCTCCCCGCCCCACGGACGGGTGGATGGGCCGAAGAACGGCCTTCCTCCGCCAGCACCGATGACCACCAGCCCTCGTCGATGATGGGCATCGGATTTTCCTTATCATTCTTTTGTGCGTTCATAGTAACACCTACCTTCCCATACTTTATAAAATTGAGCGCAGTCTCGTGCTCATTGCTTAATCAATAAACAGATTATGAGTCCTTGAGATTTACTTCCATTTCGAGAATCGCCTTGGCAACCGCCTCCACCGCCACACGCTGTTTGCGATAAAGATCCGCTTCAGACATGGCCAGACGCGCCGCCACATCACGCACCTTACGTCCTTCAATGAATTTCATCTCCAGGATATTGTAAAGGATCCACTCCGTAGTGAACTTACGATCACCTTTCGGTTTTACCTGATCCACCGCCTTGCGCAACAAGGAACGAAGGGCATTCGCCGAATTACCGTCATCCTGCTCGGCAAGTTCACGCACCACCTGAAGTTTGTTTAGCGGGTTATTGGTAAGTTTTGGTCCGCCCCAATAATGTGTGAGCGCATCTTTGACCCAGTTCGCAAGGTCAGCCTCGTGGGGAATTGGCTCAGCCAGCAAATTGGCGCTGGTATCATAACGGCCAGCGGCGCGCATACGTTGGATCATTTCCACTTGCGGCTGAAGGTCAGCCAGTGAGCGGAATACACGCTGCTGTAGCTGGCGATCTTCCAACGCCAGAGCGGCGCGGTCGGCAAGCAGCCATAAAGCATCGCGCTGTTCACGCTCCAGGGTTTGATTTTCGCGGCGTGCCACACCAAGCAATCCCATCAAAGGCGGGACTTCATCCTGATCCATGTCAGCGCTTCTGCGATGATGCAATGGCAACACCCAGAAATTTCCCCATTGAAATTCACGCCGCGATTCACCCTGAAATTTTTCGAGAGCCTCGGTCAGGCTTTCCTGATCCATCATGGCACGATTCCCCGCCACCACAATGGGAGACAGGGTCTCATCATCCAGCGCGGCAATAAAAGCTGACGGGGATTGCAAATGATCGCGAACAGCCGCAAGCACCGCCTCCAAAAATTGCTGCAAGTCGCTCTGGGTTAATAAACGCTCTTCAAAATTTTGAAGCACTTGCAATTCCCCGCGATCACTTCCAAAAAACAGCCAGCGTTCCCAAATGGGTGCGGCAAAAGTTATGCCATGCTCCAGCGACAAAACCGTCACTACCACAATAAATGGGACGAAGGCATTGTAAGGGGAGCCGAACAATTCCCCACCCCGTCGAACGACGGTCATGAAAGCCAGTGCGGCCGAAGCAGTGACCGGTCCGCGCATGATCCACTTGAAGAGACGGCTCTTGATTACACGGTCCGGCCATGAGACGCCAAAAAAAGCGACCGCGTAAGCCATCATGATCACCAGCGCGCCGACCAGCACATTGATTACAGTTGACACACTCCAAAATAAAAATGGATGCTGTGCGGCAAGCCCATAACCGAATAAAAGATAAGGATAGGAACCAAGCGCGGGAGCCGTTGCGCCCGCCATCAAATACAGCATTCGGCGGCGGCCTGAACGAGTCAGCATGAGGTTATAAGCGCGTGAAAAATTCACACCCGCCCACGCCATTGCGAAGATGTAGTACAGCGTAAAAACCTCGGTCCACAATGTCCGCGAAAGATGGGGAGCCGGCATCCCATTGGGCACGAAGGGGCCGAGCAACTTTCCAAATGCCAGCAAAGCAATGAAGAAGGAAGAAACAACATACATGCCCCGCACGGCTAGCCGCCTGCGTCCGCGTGAGGGACGGCCTGCTGTTACAAGCAATGCGTCTGAAAGATGCAGATAAGCCGCAGGGAGAAATACAATGCCAAACCACTGCACGTGCAATAGCATGTCAATCGTTCGCGCTGTCAGTGACTGATCCTGTAATGCCTCGGCGGTAAAAACGATCACTACGCAGAGCAGAATAATGGCAAACGACCGCGCCACTCTATCGCGCAAATTAAAGGAGAGCGCATATAGAAACAGCGAAAACGCAGTAATAGATATCCCCGCCGTTAGTATTTGGTTAAGCGTTTGGATTCCCGCCAGTAATGTATCCATCCAACCGTTAATCATGCAAAACCTTCCAATAAAAGATTCACCGAATGCGGTTATTTCAACGTCTTGCCAAAAAATAAAGCCACATCCTGGTTGAGGTAATAGTGGTCATTATACCCGCAGAACTCGTATCCGAATTTTTGCGCGAGACGAATAACAGGCAGGTTTTTCGACTGCATCTCCAAAATGATTCGACGATGCGATCTGCCCGCCGCCCAGTCCTGCGCGGCCTCCAAAAGGGTGGATCCTACGCCCTGGCGACGGTGCGCCACATTCACCGCGAGGTCATTGATATAAACCACCGAAGCTGTACCACGCTCGAGCATCCCGATATATCCGGCCGGTTCCTGTCCGATCAGTGCCGTGTACATCATGGATTTTCTGGCCCAATCATCGGCGAGTGCAAAGGGATTATGCGGGTACGCCACAGAGATCGAGCGCGGCAGACGCACCTCCCGAAATGCAGCAGTGACCTGCCCCGCCTCCCGGCGCAGCTCCAACTGCCAGACCGCTTCACTTGAAATGGAATGATCAAATCCCATCAAGCGGGAAAGGTCATTTGCAACGGTGGGACGAATTTGAATATCAAGCATAGGAGTTCCAGATGTTATTGTATCGGTACAACTCGAATGGGCACAATACATGCCTGCAATGCCTGCCCTTTATTATCAGTAACGACCAAACGAAGCTGATAGTCACCGGGGGTCAATGCAGTTGTGTCCCAGCGTCCGAGAGAACCATTGGTCACGATCGCGCGACCGGCTGAAATGGTTGCCCAGGTATCGCTTCCCTGCGGGGCAACTTCATATTTATAAAAACCAAAATTCGAAATATTAACCGTCCCGATCAATTCTATCGAGCCTTTCACTTGCGCGCCCGGTTTGGGAGAAGTGAGCATGATCTGGTTCGGCGTACAACCGATTGTATTGGCGGCCGTTGACTGTGGAGGTAAATTCGCGTACTGGGTCAACATCTCTGCGGAAAGCGTGCCCGTTGGTGTTGAGATAAAATCCAATGTCGGCGTGGTGAGAAAAATATCAGAGGGAAGCCCTGGAATAATAAAGGATGCCATGAAAAGCTCAAAGCAAAACAGGATTGCGACCAGAATCGAGATCGTGGCAGATTGTCCCAGGCGACGAATCGAGAATTGGCGCTCCAAACTGTAAACGGCCGTCTGCCATTCCCGCCATGATCGGTATAGCCAGCGAAAAGAAAACAACCCCCCAATTGCCAGCAGGATATAGATCAGCACCTCATAGGAAGCGAGGAATTTATAAAATTCGGTCATTCGTGAATTTCAGCAAGGTCTTATAAACTGCGTAACACGCCACGGACGAGCTTCTCAACCTTGGGTGTGATCACTTTTCCTGCTTCGATAACCTCTTCATGAGTTGTTACTGTTGAACCGTCCAGGTTGGCTTTATTACTGATGCCGGACAGCCCAAGCACACGCATGTTCCCATGCCGGGCGATGATCACTTCCGGCACAGTGGACATACCCACAGCATCGGCGCCTACAAGTCGCAGGAAACGCAAATCTGCGGGTGATTCAAATGACGGCCCGCTCAGGCCGGCGTATATGCCTTCCCGCAAGGTCACGCCGTTATCTTTTGCGATTTTGCGAGCAAGGTCGCAATACTCGTAATCATAAGGACGGCTCATATCCGGGAAGCGCGTACCGATCTCATCCAAATTTGGTCCCATGAGCGGGTTTAGGCCGGACATTCCCATCAGATTCAATTGGTCGGTAATGAGCATAACGTCGCCAGGCTCGAAATCCGGGTGGACGCCACCGGCGGCATTTGTGACGATCAGGCTTGGGACGCCGAGTCGCTGCATGACACGCACAGGCAGGGTTATCTGCCCCATTGTGTAGCCTTCGTAATAATGAATGCGTCCCTGCATCACAAGGACGGGTTTCCCCTCCAACTCACCTATCACAAAACGCCCCGCGTGGCCGTGAACAGTTGAAACAGGGAAGTTGGGAATGTCGCTGTAAGGGATGCGAACTGCATTTTGAACAGAATCAGCCAGATCGTTAAGTCCGGAACCGAGAATGATTCCCACCAAGGGGCGAATGGATATTTGTTTCTTGATCGCCTGCGCGGCTGAGTCAATCTGCTCGAGGGTAATAAAATTTTGCATTTACATTTGCCTTGTAAGAGTTTTTTACAAAAAGCCATATCCCCAGGAAGGCCATTTGTTCTTTGGGATTATATCAGAAATCACAATTGGCCTTTTGAAAGGTAGAAAAAAAACCTTTCTTATGCTATCCTACGCCCCAATGAAACATTCGACTGAAAAGGATTTGAGCTTGCTGTCCTCCGGGCTTCTTGGAATGATGGGTATCTGCCTGTTGCTGATCCCTTCGCGCTTAAACCCGGTTTTTGACGACCTGCCGGGTTGGGCTTTGATATTGCTGGGCATATTATCCTTTATGGTTTCCCTGTCAACCCAGATCCTGTATATCCTGGATTTTCATCCCAACCGCGCTATTTTTTTTCGAGGCACATCAGTCATCTTTCTTTTTATTTTTGCGGCCTTTTTCCTTCAAGCAGAATATTATATAGAGGGGTTGATTTTTTTCTTTACGGGGGTCATGCAGTTGATTTTGATAACGTCCTTAAAAACGCGCTTTGTGCAAAGCAACCCGCTCACACTGGTATCCATCGCCACCGGTTTTGCAAGCGGGATTTATCTTGCATTATCCGACGGTCAATACGCACACTACGATTTGACCTCTGTTAAAACTCCTTTGGCGGCAGGTCTGCTTGTTACGGCATTCATCGGCGCGATCACAATCGTATTTCCATCCGTCAAATACAATCTGTTCCTCTCACGATTAGCGGCCATTCCATGGCTGGCCTGGTGCATTATTTTTATCCCATTTATATCTGTCGGCAATTTAATTGCGCCCAGCCTGCTTGCCGTAATGATATTGCTCAACAGCATTCTCCCGTGGAACAGGCTCAGCCTGACGAATGATGACATCCTCGGGCACAGGGCGCTTATGATCGCAAGCACGCTGGAATTGACTTTACTTATATTTCTAAGTTCCCTGCTTGTTGTTTTGGATAGTGCAATCGGCATCAACACTTCATCGTTTGTAACGGCACGCGAAGCCGCTTTCTTATTCTTTATGATGATATCGACTGTCATTTACTATGAAGTCTTCACAATCATCATGACGATCAACGGATTGATGCGCGAACTGACAAGAACGGATGAAGAGGAGGCATACGATCAGGTTTCAGAGTCAAGTGTAATTACCTGGAATCATCGCCTCGCACGTTACATCAAACCCTTTATGTTGACACGCGAGGGATTGCGCATCCGCCTGACGGCACAGGCGGATCAGATCAAGGCGCTCGCACATCAACTGACCAACGAAAAAAAAAGAAATATACAACTGACATTGCTGGTGGAGTTAAGCCAGCAGCTTGAAAATCAATTGGATCAACCCGTTGCAGCACAATTGGCGGTGAATACACTGGAACGCGCCCTAAAGTGTTCACTCGCCAGTCTTTATATTCACGAGCCGGAACAAAAAGAGTTCATGCTGCTCGCCGCGGCGGGAGAACAAACAAGTACAATCCCGGCGGGTTACCGGCAGAACGTTTCAGAAGGGGTAATTGGCCGCGCTGTACGCCAAAGAAAAACCCAGATCGTCAACGATATCAATGAGGATACAGATTATATTCATTTCGAGAATGAGCTTAATCGGTCTGCCGTGGTCATTCCGCTGATACACAATGGACATGCCACCGGGGCAATCCTTCTAAACAGTTTGAAGGTGAACGCGTTCAGCAGCATTGATATCGGCCTCGCTGAGGCGGTGGCTGCGGAACTTACCCGCGCATGGGAACGCTCCGGTTACCATCAGCGTTTGATGAATCTCATTCAAGCCGGGAGCCAGCTTTCATCCATGGTGGAACCGGAGTCCACTGCTCTCGAGGTGGCTTCCATTGCCAGGGAAATCTTAAAGGCCAGATTCACGTTCGTTCACATCCAACTGGGACAGGAAAGAAACTTCAGTCAAAGCGCATCTTCGGGCGAAGCGCCGCAGTTATTGAAATCATTGGAAAACTCCATAAATTCTGAAGCGCTGATACAGATAGCCTTTCAAGCCGCCCAACCTTTCCGCGTGCGCGATGTGCGGAAATACAACACAACTTCACACCTGGCAATAGACCACCCCAGTTTACGCAGTCTGCTTACCATCCCTATTCGCTGGCATCGCATCAACATTGGAGCAATATTCGCATTCGGTAAACAAAATGAGGTTTTCTTCACAGAAAATGACGAATCGCTTGCAGAGCTGCTATCCATTCAAACTGCGGGGGCATTCGAAAGCACATGGTTGCAGCAGGAATTACGATCATCCCTGCGGATCACATCCCTGCTTTACCGTCTGAGCAACCAGATCATTCAAGCGGAGAACCTCGAAGGCGCCGCTTCAGACATAGCCCAAACGGCTCATAAACTTGCAAAGAGTATTACCACAGGCATCGTGCTGTTGAATCCAGACGGGAACCTATTGGCCGAAATGGAAATAGATTCCACCGGCATTCATCATGGCAGCGACCACCCGATGGATTTGATTAAAGATGCAATGAGTTCAGGGCAGCACATTCATTTATCACAGGGACATTCCATCATACGCACCTGCCTGCCCATTCAAACCCCCATCCAAAAATATGGAGCCGTGTGGATGGATGCCCCCGAAGACCTGGGCCATAAACCCACAGCCAACTCAAACGACCTGCAGGCGCTTGTAAACCAGGCGGCCATTGCACTGGAGCGCTCCCTGCTATTGGTTGAATCTCGCAGACAAGCCATTGAGATCAAAGCCGCTTACGACACATTGGAAGCCACTTACGATCAAACCCTCGCCTCACTTACATCAGCCCTGGACGCCCGCGACCGCGAAACAGAGGGTCACAGTTTACGGGTATCTCATCTGGTCGCAAAACTGGGAGAGGCGCTTGGCTTCTCTGCTGAAATTCTAAAGGTGTTGGAACGCGGCTCGCTTCTGCATGATATTGGAAAGATCGGAATCAGCGACACGATCCTGCATAAACCTGGCTCATTAAGCAAGGAGGAATGGGCGATCATGAAATTACACCCGGATATTGGAGCAAAGATCGTTGAAGGAATCCCTTTTCTTGAAGATACCATCCCGCTCATCCGACACCACCAGGAAAGATGGAATGGGACAGGCTACCCCGCAGGCCTGTCTGGTGAAGAGATACCCATTCTAGCGCGCATCTTTGCCATTGTGGATGCCTTTGACGCGTTAACCAGCAAACGCCCATATCGGCAAAAAATATCAACAATGGAAGCGCTGGAATATTTACGCGAGCAATCGGGTATTCTGTTCGATCCAAAAATCGTGGAAGTATTCTCAAATCTGGTTGTTCAAATGCAGCCAGAGGAGCTTGTCTCAACTTAATCCGGCATAAAATGAAAAGCGACCATCAACAACGCGGCTTTAAACCGCAGGAAAACCTGATATCAATTTTGCCCTCCATTGTGGCGGGCATTCTACTGTTGTTGATAACCACTTTTACAATTCTCTTTTATTATCCCACTCAAAACCCGGTTTCCACAATTGCCCTTATGCTTTATGGCTTTTTTGGAAGTGTTTATCTATTGTTCTACTATTTGCTTTTTACCGCGTCTTTGAACAAGGCGCGCTTTTCGTGGGTAAATGCGGTCATCTCAGGAATCGCCCTTGGTGGATTTACGGTCCTTATTCCTGAGGAAATTGATTACCTGCTGTATATCATGGTTTTTATCGCATCCATGTCCGCGTCCCTAATGTCCACGCGCATCCCTTCCTATTTTATCGTTATCAGTTCCACGCTCATCTATTTCGTGGTTCACTTGATAAGTCATTCGCCCGACGAGGATTGGATCATTCACTTCGGTCTCACAGTTTCCGAACTGATGGCAATAGAAACCATTCAGCAACTAAAAAGCATCGCAAGGAAACAGATCAACAGGCTGGAAATCATAAACGAGTTCAGCAGACAGATCGTATCCACTCTGGACACAAGGAAAATTTTCAACCTGCTCAACGGCGCTTTTCAAAATGTGATCGCGGCGGATTCCTACTACATCGGCATCGTGGATGGAGATGAAATACACCTGGAAGTGTTCTACGACGAAGGCGAATACTTCCAAAATGTGCGCCTGAAAAGACAGGGGACACTCTCAAACTGGGTCATTACACACCAGCAGGAATTGTTTTTGCCGGACCTTCGAAAAAATATCGAACTCGAGGATGTCGATATGGTCATAATCGGGAAGGAGAAAACATCACTATCCTGGATGGGAGTGCCAATGCGCGGCCTGCACGTAGACGGGGTCATGGTTATATCTTCATATCACGCAAACGCCTTTGATCGCAGCGACATGGAGTTGCTTTCCAACATCGCTCAACGCGCCGCCCTGGCACTGGATAACACATACCAGCACGCGTTGGTGGAAGAGCAAACACGGCTTGATAGTCTCACACGCGTTTACAACCACAGCTACTTCATTCAAGTTTTACATAAACAAGCCCAGTCCTGTCTCGCAGAGGATCAACCCCTCAGCCTGATCATGCTTGACATTGATTTTTTCAAGCAATACAACGACACCTACGGGCATTTGGTTGGTGATGAAGTACTGACCAGCCTTTGCAGCGTTATCCGCACTCACATCAAAAATACCGACGCGGTTGGCCGCTGGGGCGGCGAAGAATTCGCCATCTCCCTGCCGAATACAAACGGAGAACAAGCCGCACATATCGCCGAACGCATTCGCGAAACCATGTCGTTATTAAGATTGCAGGTTAACAGCCAGAAGACCATCCCATCCCCCACCGTAAGTCAGGGCATTGCAGTTTTCCCCGCAGAAACAGAAGACATCACAAAACTTATAGACCTCTCCGATAACCGCCTTTATGAAGCAAAAAAACGCGGGCGGGATCAAATTGAACCCGCGACCACGTTTTGGGAAACCATAGTTTCAAAATAAGCTACTTCAACACTTCACCAAAAGCCTTTAAAGTTTTTGCCACACCTTCATCGTCCACCCAATAATGCGTCACCAACCGGAAGCGGCGGGGGCCAGCCCAATCCACCAGCACGCCGCGTTTTTTCATTTGCTCCATGATCTGATCCACACTCAGTTTGACTTCATCCCCAAGATCAAAATACACCATATTGGATGAAGGACTCGCATCCAACTTTAATCCCTGAACCTGCTTCAACCCCTCAAACAGATTCTTCGCCCGGGCATGATCCTGCCCAAGCCGCCCCGTCATCTTCTCCAAAGAGATCAACCCCGCCGCCGCCAGCACCCCCGCCTGACGCATCCCCCCGCCCAGCATCTTCCGCAAGTGACGCGCTCTCTTGATAAATTTCTTTGTCCCAACCAGCATCGAACCGACCGGCGCCGCCAGGCCCTTGCTCAAACAAAACATCACAGAATCCGCAGGCTCAACCAGCTCTTTTACAGAAACATCGAGCGCTGCCGCCGCATTGAAAATCCGTGCGCCATCAATATGCAATGACAAATCATTTTCACGCGCGATCTTCCCAACAGCCCGGGTATATTCCACTGAAAGCACAACACCGCCGCACACGTTCTGAGTATTCTCCAAACAGACGAGTCGCGTTATGGTGTGATGCACATCCTCGGTCTGAATGGATGCGAGAATGTCATCGAGCAGGAACGTACCGTCGGCTTGATTCATGACCGGGTGTGGATGAATCCCGCCCAGCGCAGACATCCCGCCCGCCTCATTCATATAGATATGAGATTTATCCCCAACAATCACCTCATCCCCGCGTTGACAGTGAACCAGCAACGCCAGCAAATTGCCCATCGTCCCCGAAGGGACAAAAAGCGAGCCCTCTTTGCCGAGCATCTCTGCGGCTATCTCCTGTAATTTATTTACAGTGGGATCATCCATGTAAACATCATCGCCCACCTCAGCCTCCGCCATTGCTTCGCGCATCTCAGGTGTCGGTTTGGTGACAGTATCAGAGCGCAGGTCTATATATTCCATTTTGGTATTCTCCTGAATTAATAACTCACCTTACGCGGTAACGCGAGATTTATCTCGCAAAATGGGTGACATAAATGTCGCACTACAGGCTGAACTGCGTAACATCAGTTAATAAAAAATTACCACTGAGAGCCAAAAGCCGCCAGAAAATTTTTAAGAAATCTCTGTGAACTCCGTGCTCTCAGTGGCGAAAAGGCTTTAAATCTCTGCAACGCTTAGCGTTGAACTTCTTCCAACGCCTTCTTCAACTCGGCAGGCAATTCTGCTTCAAAAATACGCGGCTGTTTTTCGTTGGGCAAAATGATCTTAAGCTTTGCGGCATGTAAAAAGTGCCGGCTAATATCAAGAGTAATGTGTTTCTTTCCGTAAATCGAATCTCCCACGATCGGACAGCCCAAAAATTGACAATGCAATCTGATCTGGTGCGTGCGACCTGTGAACGGATGAAACTCCAAAAGCGTATGGTCTTTGAATGACTCAAGTGTTTTGTATTCACTGACTGATTCGCGCCCCTTGCCAGTCGATACAATCGCCATCTTTTTTCTATGGCTCGGGTCACGCCCAATGGATGCTTCCACCCGTCCCGTAGGCGTGGGCGGTTTGCCATCCACCAGTGCAAGGTAGGTTTTCTCCACTGTCCGCAAACGGAACTGATCCTGTAACCAGCGATGAGCGCGTTCATTCTTCGCAAGCACGATCAGGCCCGAAGTCTCTTTATCCAGCCTGTGGACAAGACCCGGCCGCTCCTCGCCGCCGATGCCTTCCATGTCGGGGTCATATCCCAGCACCGCATGGACCAGCGTGCCAGAATCATGTCCCGCCGCGGGATGAACGACCATGCCGGCAGGTTTATTGACGATGATCAGATCGTCATTCTCAAAGATAATATCGAGTGGAATATCCTCACCCACCAAACCGCTCGGTACTGGCGGAGGTACGCGTACTTCGATCTCTGAACCTGATTCAATGGACTGCCCCGACTTTTTAGCAGGGAAACCGTTTATGGAAACAAAACCATCATTGATCAAACCCTGCAAACGCGCCCTTGAAAATTCAGGGAAACAGCTTACAAGATATTTATCGAGGCGCTCAGGTTTTTCACCTGTGTATTGAAACTTCTCAATTCGATCACTCACGATTGCTCACTATTGACCGAAAAATGCTCGCTGCCCTCTGAGCTTTTATCGCCATCCAGGGATGACTGCTCATGTGCCTTCTTCTTCTTTTCCTGCCGTTCCTTGTACCATACGCCAAGCAACAAAACGATCACACCGATCGTGATCGATGAATCTGCCACGTTGAAAACCGGGAAGGTGCCAATGGAAATAAAATCTGTCACCTTGCCGCGGATCAGCCGATCTATCAAATTTCCTGCTGCGCCTGCAAGCTGAAGACCCATCGCCAGCTTCAAAGTCCAATCATCGCTTTCAACCTGCGGGTAGTAATAAATGATCGCAGAGGTCACAATAATGGCAAGGATGGTGAATACCAAATTTCCATTTTGAAACATTCCAAACGCCGCGCCGCTATTATGCCAGTTCACGATACGCGCATACGGGCTAAGCCACGACAACTGATTGGGCAGCCACATTGCGCCAAAATCAATATTTTCACGCACAAGCCATTTCGTCCATTGATCCAACGCAATGATGATGCCCGCAATGCCAAACAAAACCAGATAATCTTTTACCTTTGACTTCAACTTTCACCTCAATTTCAAAATTATGCGCTTATTGTAACTCATACATTGCGCGAAAAATCCCGCGCTACACAAAAACCCTCGGCACGCGCGCGCTGATGTTTGTCATCACTTCGTATTCATTCGTGCCGGCCCAATCCGCGAAATCTTCGGCGGTAATTCCATCGCCAAGCAAAGTGACATCATCACCAACCTTCACATCATCATCGCCCACATTGACCATGAACTGATCCATGCATACGCGCCCCACCTGCGGATATTTTTTTCCATTGATGACGACTTGCGCCTGATTCGTTATGCGGCGGAAATAACCATCGGCATATCCGCAAGGGATGGTGACGATCCTTGTCGGCGCCTCGGCCTGCCACAACGACCCATAGCTGACTCCCCGCCCGGGCTGGGTGATCTTGCTATACACGACTTTTGATTTCCAGGTGAGCGCGGGATTTACATCAATTGTTCTTTTGATATCGCGCGCGGGATATACACCATAAAACATTACTCCAGGACGCACCATATCGTAATAACTCTGCGGTAGTGAAAGGGTCGCGCCAGAATTTGCGGTATGCCTTATCGGCGGATGCGGCGCGCCCAGTTTTTCATAAATGGACAGGACTTCTTGAAAGCGTTCGAGTTGGAGAGCAGATGATGTCGTTGCGAGGCGGCGCTCTTCCGCCGACACTTGCGCCGCACGCCAGTGCAGGTGAGCAATCTCCAAATTAACAGGAGGTTGCTTCGGGGCTATCGCCCCTCGCAACGACATGATTTCTGAGTTCGCAAAGTGTGTAAATATGCCTTCTATTTCTAAGTGGCTACACGCCAGAGACTTTTCTATCAATGCCTGCGCTTCGTATTCACGGACTCCGATGCGCTCCATACCCGTGTCTATCTTGAGGTGGGTTTTGAGTCGCTTGCGGGTTGACTCTGCCAATTGTTCGGCAGCAGCTAACAGGTCCAGAGAAGATGCGGCGAGGGTTAAGTCGTATTCAAAAAAATCAGGCAACTGCCCGGGGAGAGTCCCGCCCATGACGAGGATCGGAGTCGCAATCCCCATTTTGCGAAGGTGGATGCCCTCCTCCACAATTGCCACGCCGATGTAATCTGCAAAGGGCGCGATGAAGGGCGCGACGCCATCCACACCGTGACCATAAGCGTTGGCTTTCAGCACAACGAGAACCTTTGCTGGCGCAACTTTCGCGCGGATGTTTTCGAGATTTTGTTTTAATTGAGAGAGATTGACTTCAAGATAAGTGGGGCGCATGGTTTATTTGTGAATTGGATTTGCCCGCCAGTGATATTCGACATCGGGTTCAGATTCAGGCTCGGGGCTGACGCCAAATTTTTCAGCGACGAAGCCGTTCTTTTCATAAAACGCGCGCGCCATTTTATTGGCAACATGCGTATACAGCCACATGTGTTTTGGGAGAAGCTGGCGCGCTTTCATAAGCAAAGCCTGCCCAATGCCCTGACGATGATAGGCGGGATGGACATACAAGCGGTCAATGAAGTCACCTTGAATGGCAAGAAAACCAAGCGGAACGCCATCCTTTTCATAGACCCAAATTTGACATTCAGCGACAACAGCTCTTTGGAAAAACTCACGCGCATCTTCGATCTTATGGTCCATACGTGCCATGAGTTTAGGCATGGCAATTACCTGCGCATCGAACCACAGGCGTGTAATATCGTTGAAATCTTCGGTCTTATATAAACGAATAATTGGCTGCATGGTTCGAGTATACCCGACTCATAAAAAAATCCCGAAGGGCAGAATTACCCTTCGGGATTTTGCTGTGATGGCAAAGACTTAATGCCAGGCGCCAAGGATGGCTCCCATAACAACGAAAGTGATCAGGTGATTGCCTGCTTCAAGCACCCAGGCTTTTAATCGATCTGCGAACAATTTGTTCGTTAAGCTTGAAGGTGCTACAAAACCAAGCCAAAGAAAGAAACCAGCCGTTGCGCCAGAGCCCAGTGTCGCACCGCCAGACAAGCCGCCCATGACGTTAACCATAAGAGCCATGAACACTGCCTGAACAAATGAAGAGAACACTATTAAGCCCCATACCATGGCCATACTTGTGCCACTGCCAGGGTCCTGGTTGTCTGCCTTACCGATGGCCTTCCACCAGATGGGGAAAAACGTCTTTGGCCCAAACCAGATACCGCCAATCACCATGCTTGCCAAAACACATGCGACAACCGCCAACCAGTTTATAGAACTAAAATCCATTTCAGCCTCCGTTTACGAATAAAGTTGATCAGCACGCGCCAATCTTTCGAACATTATAACCCGAATATTTGTTCTAAGATACTGTTTTCGGGGTGAATTTCATGGCTTTTGGGAAGTCAGGAAAACCTTAACACGAATAACGCGAAAAGGCAAACACTTGCGCCTTTCGCGTTAAGCCGGTGCCGTAAACCCGTAAATTTGTCAACGGACTTTGCAAAGGCCATGGGTAAATTTTCTTAAATAATTCACCTTACGCAGTTTTCTTCAAGAAGCCTGTTTTTTTGTTCGGACTGCGGACTTTAGTCCGCTTCCTGCCGAAAACGCGGACTAAAGTCCGCAGTCCAACTTTTTTGCGTAAGGTGAGTTAAATAATTCACCTTACACGGTAACGTGAGACGCTTCGCAGTCTCGCAAAATGCGCGACATAAATGTCGCGCTACAGGCTGGGCTGCGTAAAGTGAGTTAAATAAAAAAACAGCCCCGACCGGGTCAGGGCTGCTGAATTTCGCAAACCTTATTTCGCAATTTTAAAGTTGAAAATATTCGTTCCCAACTTCTTTTGCAGAGAAATCCACAAAGGTAAAGCCATTTCCATGCCGCGCGCGTTGGTGATGTCACCAAGGTCAATGATGGACTCCCAGCCCATTTCCGTCAGCAATTTTGTGACGGTTGCTTTGGCAACACCATCATTTCCGCAGATGAAGACATCGTGCGCGCCGCGCACGCGTTCAGGATGAACCATCACATCCACATTCATGGTGTTCAGCGCCTTGACCACTTTCAATAACGGATGATGGCGCTGTATCTGCTCACCGAGAGAATCGGTATTCGAAACGGTTAATGTAGCAGGTGTTCCGCGTGAATAATCAAGCGGATTCGCAACATCGATCAGAACTTTATTATTCAAATCCGCGGCTTTGGCAAATTCAAGAGCCGAAAGCGACCCGGTACCTGACGTGCAATTGAAAAGCATCTCACCAAATTTAGCAGCCTCTCCGTACACACCAAAAGATGCCGAACTGCCTGCCGCCTTGGCCCAAACCAGGCCGGCGCGATTATCTGCTGTCCGCGACCCCATCATCACTTTATGGCCGAGTTCGATCAGGCGATGCCCAATAGTCTGTCCTACAATTCCCGTTCCCAAAACTCCAATATTCATTTGCGCCTCCATGCTTGATATGTTTATATTTTACCAGCAACATAATCGAGCACATCGATCTTGGTCAGGATGCCGGTGGGCTTGCTATGTTCGACCACGATCAACGCATATCCCGCTGTCAATGACGGCATGGCTTCCTCGAGCGGAGTCTCCGGCGGGAAGACCGCACCCGCATTTTGCACAAGCGAGTCGATTTTTTCATCGTTATTATGATCGTGCCTTTCCAGCATGTGATTGAGCAAGTCCACTTCCTCGATGAGTCCAGCCAGCGTTCCATCTTCGCCGACGACTGGCATTTGGGATACTGCATATTGGTGCATCACTGACACCACTTTGCGGATCGAGTCACCAATCGTCGCTGTGATCAATGCCTTGTTTGGCTTGGCCAGCAAAAGGTCAGCCAGAGCCGTTTCGCCGAATTCCATCGAGAGGAATCCAAACTCGCGCATCCATTTGTCATCATAAAATTTCGAGAGATAGCGTGACCCCGAATCAGGAAGGATCACCACAGGGATACGTCCAGCGGGCAATTTGCGGCAGTATTTGATCGCACCCGCAATTGCCGAGCCAGATGACCCGCCCGCAAAAATTCCCTCCTGACGAACCAGTTGACGCGCCCACAAAAACGACTCGCGGTCCCCCGCCCGTTCGATTGCATCTACAACGGTAATGTCCATCGCGGACGGAAGGAAGTCCTCACCGATGCCTTCCACTTTATAGGTCTTGGGGTATGCGCCTGGAGGAATGACGCCCTTGTTCTGCCAAATCTCTGTCAGGATCGAGCCTTCAATATCCACACCGACAATTTGGATGTTTGGATTCTTCGACTTGAGATAACGTCCCACACCACTGATCGTTCCGCCTGTGCCAATGCCAATGATGACATCGGTCAGACGGCCATCGGTCTGTTCCCACAACTCGGGGCCGGTACTGATCTCATGCGTCTTTGGGTTATCCGGGTTGTGATATTGATTTGCAAGAATGGCATTGGGGACTTCGCGCGCAAATTTTTTGGCTACTTCGTAATAGGAGCGCGGATCACCCGGGCCAGCCTCAGTCGGCGTAATGACGACTTTCGAGCCATACGCGCGCAGCAATAATATTTTTTCATTACTCATCTTATCGGGCATGACGAAGATGGTCTTATAGCCCTTCAACGCCGCCGCGATGGCGAGGCCTACGCCAGTGTTGCCCGATGTCGCTTCGACAATTGTGCCGCCGGGCTTGATTTCTCCGCGCTTTTCGGCCTGTTCAATAATATAAGCACCCACACGGTCTTTGACCGATCCGCCGGGATTCATGAATTCCAATTTTGCATACAACGGGACGGGCAGGTCGCGCCCAATGCGTTCCAACTTTACAAGCGGAGTATTCCCCATCGCGCCGAGCACATTATTAAATACACGTTTTTCTTTTGATTCGGGTAAGCCTGTCATTCTCTCTCCTTTGGTTGGGGGTATTTTACCGCACGAGGAAGGCTCTCCCAATCATTATGGTGCGACGCACTCTCACTCATCCCTGCTTACATTCCCTATTCGCGCATTCGTCAACTTGACCAGATCATCCACACGCAACTGAATATCCATTCCACGCTGACCGCCGGAGATGTAGATCTGCTCAAATCCCTGCGCAGTGGAATCGACCACCACTTGAAAGCCTTTATTAATCAGCGCCAGCGGAGAAATTCCGCCCGCCTGCAAACCTGTCAATTCTTCGGCTTCACGCTCGGTGGGCAGGCGCACTTTTTTCTCAGCCAGAAAAGAGGCTAATAGTTTCAAGTCTACAGTTCGAGGTCCAGGAATGACCGCGAGGATCGGCTTCTTTTTTTCGCGCACAATCACAATCGTCTTAAAGACCTGATCGGGTGAAACATCCATGTAGTGCGCGGCTTCCACAGCGCCAAGTTTTTCAGCGGGCAATTCATGCGCAACATACTTCACCTTGCGCGCATCCAGAAATCTTGTAACGTTATTTGTGATGGTCATCTGAAATAAATTCCTGTACAATTATATACATAAAGGAGGCCGCCATGCCCGAGTCAGAATCTGAAAAACTAAAACGACTCCGCCAGAAACAACTGACCGACCGCGATCCATTGGTCAAACAGCGCCAATTTCAGCGCAGCAGTGTGGTCAAGGAAAAGCGTATGCAGAAGCCTTTTTCGTGGAAGAAGGCCTGGAGCGATATTCCGCACAAAATCCGATCTCCGCTCTATGGGCTCATCATCGGCGTCCTCGTGGTTGTCCTTCTGCCCAATTTCTGGGACTCCCCGTTCGCAATCCTCGCAGGCCTGGGCGCAACATTGTTATTCATAATCTTTGGGCTGGTCATGGGTATCTCGCTCGACCTGCGCGATGATATAAAAGACAATCTCAAGTAAAGGGCGAAAACGTCGGGGTAAATATCAGAACACGACCAGCCGCATGTCCGCCTGGATACGCGGCTGTCTTTTTTAATTGTGCGTAGTAAAATAAACAATCATGAAGTCAACGAATACCGCCATTCCGCTTGAAGAACTCCTGGAGCACCTCCCAGATACTTATACAGTCGCCGACCGGGAGCTGGTTCAACGCGCTTATCGGGTGGCGGAGGAAGCGCATCGCGAACAAAAACGCCACTCGGGCGAGCCTTATATCAATCACTGCATCTCGGTTGCGAGTATTTTGGCTGAATTGAAGGTTCCGCCGGAAGTGATCGCTGCCGGTCTTCTGCATGATACGGTCGAAGACACAACAGTTACCTTGGCCGATATCCGCCGCGATTTTGGGGATACCATCACCGCTCTCGTGGACGGTGTTACAAAACTGACACATCTTCCGCGCGTCTCACGCGGCGACCAGCACCCAGACAAAGAAGATAATACCCAGGAAATCGAAGAACAACCCATCGTGCCCGCCCTGCTTGGCCGCAAGGAAGACATCGTCTCAGAGACCCTGCGCAAGACCTTTCTCGCAATGGGCAAGGATGTGCGCGTCATGTTCATCAAACTGGCGGACCGGTTGCATAACATGCGCACACTCAGTCACATGCCCGAACACAAGCGCAGGCGTATAGCGCAGGAAACCCTCGATATTTTTTCCCCCGTCGCGAATCGACTTGGCATCTGGCAGATCAAATGGGAATTGGAAGACCTTGGCTTTCGCTATGTCAACCCAAATAAATACAAAGAGATCGCAGAATTGCTTTCAGAGAAACGACCAGACCGCGAAGCGCAGCTCGAAGACATCAAGGAAAACCTTGTAAAACTGCTCGAAAAGAACAACATCAAAGTCGAGATCAGCGGACGACCAAAGCACATCTACTCCATTTACAAAAAAATGCAGAAGAAAGATAAACCCTTCGACATGGTGCGTGACGTGCGCGCAGTCCGCCTCATCGTGCCGGATGTGCCATCTTGTTACGCCGCGCTCGGCGTCATCCATACCACATGGCGGCCCATTCCCGGCGAATTCGATGATTATATTGCCGCGCCCAAGGATAACTTTTATCAATCCCTGCATACTGCTGTCATCTACGATGACAAGCGTCCGCTCGAAGTGCAAATCCGCACGCATGATATGCACCTCAACGCGGAATATGGTATCGCCGCGCACTGGCGATACAAGGAAGGCACCAAGCAGGCTGATAAAAATTATGAACAACAGATAAACTCCCTGCGTTCCATGATGGAATGGGGACCGGATGTGCATGACGCGGCTGAATTTGTCGAGTCGATGCACAGCGATGTGTTCCAGGATCGCGTGTACATCTTCACCCCACGCGGCGACGCCATTGACCTGCCAGCCGGCTCCACCCCCATTGACTTTGCCTATCACGTCCACACAGACATTGGTCATTGCTGCCGAGGCGCGCGAATTAATGGAAAACTCGTCCCGTTGTATCAGGAGCTAAAGACCGGCGACCAGGTCGAGATTCTGACAGCAAAGCGGGGCGGCCCCAGCCGCGACTGGCTAAATCCAAACCTCGGATTGGTCAAAACCCAGCGCGCGCGCTCCAAGATCAAGGTCTGGTTCAAGAAACAGGAAGATGAACAGAACCTCGCGCAGGGCCGCGATACGCTCGAAAAAGAACTGCAACGCCTTGGCATCAAGGAAGTCAACTTTGAGAAAATGGCGCGCGATCTTAATTACAAAACGCCGGATGAAATGTTCATCGAAATCGGCAATGGCGACCTCCCCGTCAGCAAGGTCATCAAGCAATTCTCCCAGCAGGAGGAGGCGCACGACATCTTTGAAGTAAACCCAACCACCACGCCGGCAACATCCACCAACGCGATTGAAGTGGTTGGGCTCAAAGGGATGCTCTCCACCATGGCGCGCTGCTGCAACCCCATGCCCGGTGATCAGGTGGTCGGCTTCATCACCCGCGGACGCGGCGCAACCATTCACCGACAGGATTGCCCGAACATTTTGGCAACCAAGGATCGCGAACGTTTGCTTCAAGTCGGCTGGGGACATATTGAACGCACTTATCCCGTGCCGGTAAAAATAAAAGCGTATGATCGTCAGGGTTTGGTGAGTGACATCTCGAACCTGCTTTCCGATGAAAATATCAACATCGCCGATGTGAACGTAAATGTCAATCGCAGCATTGCCGACTTGCGCCTCGTCATCGAAGTAAAAGACCTCACGCAGCTCAGCCGCGTTCTGACCCGCATCGAAAATCTCCCCAACGTAATGGAAGCGCATCGCTCCAACCCCGGCTAAAAGCGTTATAATCCCGCCGCCAAAGCCATGTTATCAGTGACTGAAGCGCGCGAGCGCATCCTCTCCCACTTTCAAGCCACCGCAGAAGAATCCCTTCCGCTG
>JACRBH010000228.1 GCA_016234535.1 Chloroflexota bacterium | reverse complement strand
GCCATCCTTCGCATCCATCGTGAAGCGGATCGGACCCGTAATCGGGAAGCTGGCCCTGCCCAAATGAAATATCCCCACGCTGACGGTGAAGCGCTCCGCCACTTCGTCAATTCCGCGATAATAGATCGTGTCGCCTGTGATGTACAACGCGCCGTTCTGCTGACCTTCCCACTCCAACATAAAGCCAATCGTCTGCCCCGCAAATGGGCGGGCATATAACGGTCCATGCTGTGCAGGCGTGGCTGTCACTTTTATTTTTGTGTCGCCTGATTCCAAAATTGTGCTTTGCCAGTTTGCCAGCCCTTCAGCGTTGCCGCGCAGACGCCTCTCGCCCGAAGTTGTTGTCAGCACACGCTTTACCTTTGGCAAAAATGCGCGGCCTGCTTTATCGAGATTGTCTTCGTGATGATCGTGACTCAACAGCACTGCATCAACATAACCAAGCGACTCGGTCGAAACGGGAGAATCTGTCAGCTTTGTCGAGCCAGTGCCCCAGCCGAAGAAATACCGTCCGCCAGCAGGATCAAACACGGGGTCGGTTAAGAGGCGCAGCTTCCCAATTTCCAAAAGCATGGTCGCGGTGCTGATGTGAGTGATCTTCATGATTTACCTATCATCCCCAAATGCGTATGCTGGAACGAATCAGAATGTTTCAAGCCGTAGCCCAACACCCGATCCATGCTGGAATGGCCGAAGAGGATCAAGCCCGCCAGTTGCAGCGGCTGGTTGACAAGGATAAATCCGAGCACAAACACACTAATTCCCAGCGCCTTGTGGTGGATGAAGTTATACATCACAGCGCCAGCTTGTGGGCTGGCAAGATAACCAAGCATACTCAGGTCAGGCGTAAACAAAAGCACGGGATACAACCACCAGGAAAAATCCAATTTTGAGAACAGAAAGATGGTAAGGGCGAACATAAACAGTTCTTCGAGTTTTAGTAAATTTTTCACTATGCTTCCTTTATAAAGTGCAGCAAATAAGGGGGAATATTTTATTGAGCGGTTAAACTCCAGTTCTTCCATGTCCCCATGCCATAGATAATCCCAATCAACAGGGACGCCAGGGAGAAGACAATATCTGAGCTGGCAATGGACGTTGGAGACTGCAATTTCCAGATCAACTGTGGAATGAATCCAAGTCCGCGCAATGTGTATATCGCAGAAATGGCGATCAGCCCAAGGCGCAAAAGCGGCAGCCGCCGAATCCAGCCGAGCGCGGAGAAGGCATATAACCCCCAGATGAAGAAGATCACCACGATTGCAAAAGTCACCAGCGCGGGGATAGGCGACCCCGCTTCGCTCATCTGCGCCATTTCCTCGCCAGCCCCAAAATAACGATAAGCGGGCGCGCCAGCCAAGATAACGCCGATGTGCAGCACAGCCACTGCAATGCTCGATATTCCGCCCGCAATCAACCAATTCCTTTTGTCCATTTATTCCATTCTCCTACGCTGAAAGTGATCTTGCGTCTGGATTATATACTTGATGCCAAATCTGAACATTCCTACCGAGCAATTTTCTCGCACCACTCTTTTAACATGACTTGCGGCGCACCGAGCAGACGATTTGCTTCTTCAGATGAGCCGTCTTCACCGTGGCGTTCATAATGTCCCATCAAAGTAGCCATGCTTTTCCATTCGGTGTTGAAAGAAACCGTTCCCATAATGGATAACATGCGCGTGGAAATCGGCGAGACTTTCACGCCAGCGTATCCTGCATAAATACTCATCGCTTCGCCCATTGTGTAGGCCTCGGGTCCAAAGATATAAAGTTCCTTGTTCAATGTTTCGTCTGTCTGATAACTCTTCGAGACCATGCGCGCGTAATCTTCAGCGGCAATCCAATGCAACGAGTGGATTTGATTTCCGATCAGCGAAATGCTTTTGCCTTGAACAAACAGCGGAAGCGTCTCCATAAACCATGAAGCGCGGAATATCGTATACGGCACGCCACTGGATTTAAGAGCCGCTTCGCCCTTAAGCTTTGACCTGCTCTCTGGCGTATCAGCCTTTTCCTCGCTGACGGCATACGCCGAGATGAGTGTGACTCGTCCCACGCCCAACTCTTTGGCAGTCTGGGCAATGTCTCGCACAGCGATATGGTCCATGCGGTTGAAGTCTGCTTCGGTTGGCCCGCCCTTCAAACTGATGTGGACTCCATCCACGCTGGTCAATGCGGCACGCAGGGAAGCGGGATTACCCACATCCCCCTTGATAATTTCATATCCATCGCCTAAAAGTTTTTGCGCCTTTTCAGGGTTCCTCGCCAGCAAGCGGACTTTGAATCCGTCAGCCCTGAGTTGTTGCGCCACAGGTTTGCCGAGCATCCCTGTTCCGCCGATGACGAGAATAAGTTTATTGTTTGTCAAATCATCCTCCAATCGTCATCACAATGAAAATCGTCTCAACGATGTTCAAAGCCAAATGCGCGGCAAACGGCGCGATGATGTTTTTGCGCGAGACGCGCAGCCATGCGAAGAGTCCGCCCGCGACGATGCCTGTTAGCAGAATGTACCAGAATCCGCCTGTCCAATGCAGGATACCGAAGAAGAACATCGAAAGCGCGATGGCAACGGGTTGATTGAATTTCCCGAGCAGACGCGTGAGGCCATAGCCGCGATAAATACTTTCTTCGACGAATGGAGCAAGCAATACATCCGCAATGGCGAAGGGGATGAGAGATGCGCCTAACGCTGTGAACAGTTCGCCCGCAGGAACGTAATCCCAAACTTGCTGGAGACTGGTCAGCATGGGGGAGAGGATGTAAACGTAAAGCAGGGCAAGCGCAATTCCAGGGATGGCGCCGATCAACGCTTCACGCCAAAGTTGTTGACCATCCGCCACGCGGAGCGTCCAGCCGATATCTTTCCATGTCAGTCCATCGCTTTTCATGGACTTCGTCAGAATCAACAACAGCCAGATTTGTATCACCACCAGTTGATAGGGCGTGGAATCAGCGACCATCTGCTGAATCGCATTCGCGTTTTGTTCCTGCGTGACAACACCAAAATAAATTGATACAACGACGATGCCGGCTAAGAACAGAATTGGCGCGGCGAGCAGTGTCCACCAGGTACGTTTAAATGATTGGGTTGAATTATTTGCCATTTTGATTTTCCTTTTTACATGCTGTGTTTCATTTGATTTATGATTTCATCCTGATTAACTTTTCAAGCTCTGCCCGAAACTCAACTATTTCCTGCTTTTGGGAAGCCGCAAAGAGAATTTCCACCCGCCTTTCGCCCGGAGAAAGTGTTAGCGACAAAGCCAGTACATCGTCGTCGCGTCCCAGCAATGAAGTGGCATTTATATTGCGCAAGGCAATATATTGCCATTTACCGCCATATCGAACCCCTCGATTTTCACTGCTGCGTTCATCATCCTGAATAACAATGAATTCCATATCTGTCAGGATAACGAGATGCGCCAGCGAAACAGTGCTTTGATAAAAAACAAGCTTCCCCGCCGAAATAATGGGTTTGTAAATTTTCGGCTGCCATAAGGTATTGAGCACCCGCTCACCGCGCACCAGACTCTCCTGGGCGTAGTTCATGAATTTGAAGCCTTCCGTCGCCAAATAATCAAATTTGGCTTTTTCCACGTTCTGTTCGCGCTTGTCCATGTTGACAGGCGCTGGCCGCATCCTGTTCGTAAAACGTGCGTAATGGCGGCTGGTTGCAGTATTGAACTCAACAGTTGAGGAGGATGCCGTTCCCGCCTTCGTCACACCGCTGATCGTGATCCATGAATACAAAAGGATTTCCCCGATTTCAAGATCAGAGACGGCCTTCAAAGGATACTCCGCCATGACAGTCTGATTACCAACATGTTCCCATACATAAATGCTATCGTTGGCTTCACAGAGTAATTTCTCAGTTGTCTTGCGGCGTATTCCTGCGAAGGATGGCGCAAAAACAATATATGGAAATGGCTGGACGTTTCCCAGCGCCATTTGATAGGAGCTTTTAAAAATCTCGGGCATGGATTCAAAAGACTCAACGACTTTGGACCATGAGGACATGGTTTGTCGAGCCCCAGTTAACTTCGATAGGTCGCTATTTGAATCGGATGTCATTTTCAATACCTTCGCCAATAATGAATGGCGCTTCAATTTTTTTTTCTATTTCTTCGGTATTTCCATTGCAGGCAGATTGCGGACACGCGGCAAGGTTTTCTCCAGCCAGACGATCTCGTTCTCGTAATAGTCCGTACCGTAATCGAGGGTCAACTGCCAGAGCTCACGCAGGCGTTTGACGCCGACCTGTTCATAATTTTCGTCAATGTGTGCCTGCGCAACCTGACATAGCTTTAGATATTCCCGAATGGCTTCGATCCGTTTTTCAAACAACCGGACAATATCCTCGTTCATAATTCCATGCGCGAAGAAGATTTGGATCAGCCAGGCCTCGCGGGTGATTTCCAACGGCAGGGGAGTGGATACCCAGCGACGCAGCTCGCTTCTTCCTTCATCTGTGATCTGATACTGTTTTCTGTTGGGTTTCCCTTCCTGTGGAATGACCTGTGATTCCACGAGACCGTCTTTTTCCAGATTTTCCAACGCCTTGTAGATGTGACTCTGTGTGGCCGACCAAAAGTGAGCAACCGATTGATCGAAGAATTTTTTCATGTCATAGCCAGACATGGGCTGGTATTCCAGAAAACCGAGAATGGCGTGAGAAAGTGGCATATAAGCTCCTTAGAATATTCTTGGAAAGAGTAATCCAGATTTCTTTTTGTATTCCACAAATTGCGGGTGGCGTGATAATGACTTATCTTTTGCGAGCATGTTCCTTACAAAGAAGCCGAAGACCCATCCGCTCAAAACTAGGAACGGCAGCCAATGCATGGACATGGTCGCATACGCGGTGTAGATCATGATCTCGCCGAGATAATTAGGGTTGCGAGTGCGGGCGAAGAGTCCATCTTCGATCAGTCCCTTTTTATTTTGGAGGGTGTAATGCTTTTGCGCGTCGCTGACGTAGTGTAGGAAAATGCCGAAGATGTACAGAGCAAGCACGAGCGCGGTCAGAGGCGGAGTCAACGTCACATGGCGGCTGATGAGCAGATAAGGCGCGGCGTAGTATCCTGCCAAAGGGACGAAGATGAAAATCAATCCAACGAGCGGGTGAACTTTTTCTTCGAAGCGTTTGTCGGCGTAAAGCGAGTCTTTGATCAGCCAAAGGATGCTGTATGCGCCGTGAATGGCGAGGTAGATAAAGGCTTGGGTGGACCAGTTGTCGAAGTACCACATCATGCCGAGCACAATGGGCGTGACGAGGGCTTTGTGAATGTTGATGAAGGTTGCGATTTTCATGTTAGCCCCACAGATTGGGTTTGACGACCATCAAGTAAATGACGATGAGAACAATGATGTTGAGCGCCACGCCGATGGCATTCGAGCGGAATGAAACTTTTTTGTATTCGGGCGCTGTGGGGCCAGCAGATTCAGCGAGCACGATTTGCTTTTTCAAAGTGGGGGAGTAAATTGCCAGACCAACGATGGAGAGCACACCGTACAAAATGAGGGCTGTGAGAATCCAGGGCGTGGTCAACGGCCAGCCTGCAAGGGATGCCAGCCACCAGCCAGTAGGGAAGAGCAGGATGTAGGCGGGATTGGCGATCCAGTCATCCATGATCTTGACGGTGCGCAGGGCAAAGGGAAGCGCCTCTGGATTTTTTTCGGCGCGAGTAAGCCATAATGCGTAGGTGATGTTTGCGCCAAAAGCGGCAATGGCAGATAGAACATGGATGTATTTAAGAACTGCGTATAGCGACATGATAGTTACCTCTCAGTTTATATATCTATATAGATATATTACTAAATAGTGCTATACCTGTCAAGGGTGTAAATGGCCTTTCCCTATCTGAGACTATGCTTCTAATCGTGGCAAGGCTTTTCATCTTTCATCCCGACCCATCACTTATTTCTTACCGCTGAAAATTTTTTGTCGAATTTGGAAGAGGTGCCCGAGATCGAAGGTGGAACAAAACTATGGAATTCGTGCAACCGCCTCTGACCATCTTTTAGTCCGCTCATAAACTAGCGGAAACTGTTTGCAAACGCTAGCAGCTTCTGAAAATTTTTCTGCATAATTCAATATCATCTTGGACATCACTATGAGAATTGTGAGCAGGTGGATTTGAGTATGAAATTCCTGGTCAACTTTAGATTGAGCGCTCATAAGTTGAGATGCACTTAATCCGTCAGCGTGAACATAAGATGAATTAAAGGAGTAGATTTTGCGTATGAAATCCACACCAAACCCTGCTTTTTCTGCAACATCTTTCCAGGTTCGCTTTCGAACTCCTTTGAGCACAACCGCTTTTTGTTTAATAGTGAGTGTGGAAAATTTAGCTGTTTGTTGGATCCGTGAGCGCAAGTCTGCAATATCCACTAATGCAGACTTGTATTCATCAAAAAGAGTTGGATCGGTTGGAGTGATGTTCTCATGTATTACACGTCCAGAGAGATGCCAAAGACAGTAATCAAACTCAAATTCGTCATCTGATTGCGCCATCATAAAGACTTCGAAAAGTGTCAGGTAGGTTTCTAGTGCTACTCGTGCAATAACGGCGATTGAAGCGAAATCAATAAAAGATGAACCATTTGTTGACCTCGGAACGGGTGCTCTTGTGCCCATGCTGAGCCAATAAGCTGATGCTGCATGGGCATAGAGTTTTAGGGCTAAATATTGACAGTCAGGCATTCGACCGTCTTGAGAAAGTTTGCCATTTATTGACTCAGCTACTTCGTAGCAAAGCTCAAGTGTTTGGAGGTAATCCTCCTTTGAGAATACAGTTTCTTCGTTCATTAGTTAGCCTCTGAACAAATTACTTTCAAATGTATTGTTGAAATCTAGCCTTGATCTTCAAAGCAATCTAAATAGTTTTTTAGGAAGTCATCAACTCATCCACCGCCTCTGCCAGTTCCTTCAAATTACCAACCTTCAACACATTACTGCACAGCGGAGCGTACTTCGGCATGTCGCTGTCGCCGTTCCACAGTAGCGGATGTTCGGGATTCAGCCAGATAGTCCGCGTGGCGCGGCGACTCATTAATGAGAAGATGTCGAGGCGCGGGTCGTTGTAATTGTTGCGCCCATCGCCGACGATGATGAGCGTCGTCCCGCTGTTGAGCGTGTCACTATAATCATCGTTGAAATTATCCAGAGAGTAACCGAGGTCGGTGTTGTAATGTCCGCTGGGCATACGCCACAAAACTGACTGGATCGCTTCGTCTGCATTCGCGCCGCTGAAATCCTCCGAGATCGACTCAAGATGGTCAATGAAGGCAAAGGCGTGCGTCTTGCGCACTTGTCCCTGCAATGCGAAAAGAAAACTCAGCATCAACTCAGAACAAAAGCGCATCGACGTGCTCACATCGCAGATCACCACGATCTTCGGTTTGCGCACGCGGTCCTTATGTTTGATCTCCATCGGCACGCCATGATATTTCAAATTCGCGCGGATCGTCGCCTTCGGGTCGAGCTGTCCGCTCTTGGCGTGTTTTTGCCGCAAGGCAATCCGCGTGCGCAATGCGGCGGCCAGCCGTTTCACTTCGCGCTGTAAAACTTTTTTGTCCGCATCGGATAAGGCTTCGAACGGGCGGTTCATCAAATTGTCGATGTTTTCTCCGCGCGGCCGCTCGCTTAAATTCTCGGCAATTCGTTCGCCCGCAAACTGATCGATCTGTTCCTGCATCCCTCGCATATTCTGCTGGATCATATTTCGGATCTGCTCGATGCGCTCGCGATTCATTCCCATTTGCGCGAGCTGCTCCATCAATTCCTTCATCGCTTTCTGGACTTCAGGGAATGCCAACGCGCGCATCATGCGCTGCGCCATCCAGTTTTGATAATTGAGATTATCCGCCTGATTCAATCCGACTAATTGACCGAGCGCTTCAAGCTCCGCACGGGACAGTTGCTCGCCATTCATCAGCCTTTCCATCCGCTGACGGAGTTGCTCCGCGAACTGGCGCAGCGCCTCGGCCAGCATTTGAATCTCTTCGGGTGTCAGATCATCCATCGGATTGCCACCCATCATCGGCGGCTGTCCCGACCCGAAGAAGAGCGGGAATAATTTATCGAACGTGGAAATATCCTTCAGGTCTTTGATGAGTGTCGCCCGCAGTGACAATCGAAATTCCTCGCGGTCTTGAATCCCCATTAAATCCACCGCTGAAAAAGCCTCAGCAGACTCTGCCAAAGAAACGCGCACCCCGCTCGCGCGCAACGCTGCGATTAACTGTAAGATACGGGATTCCATAATTTATTCGTCCT
>JACRBH010000227.1 GCA_016234535.1 Chloroflexota bacterium | reverse complement strand
TGATAAAACATATACTAAAGACTTTTCACAAAATTTGTTAGCTGTTATCTATAATTCATTTTTATTTCAATTTACCTTTGTGACCGTAGTTGAAGAATCAAGCTATCGCGGCTTACTGTTCAGCCTTATGGTTATGAATGGCTACAAAGAAAATACAGCTTTTTTTATTCAAGCTTTATTGTTTTGGGGGGCGCATTATTATACAGACATTAGTAACCCATTGATGTTTTTCGTTATAGTCCCATTAATTACATTTTTTCTTACCTTGGTAATAAAAAAATACAAAATGCTGTATATGTCAATTATCATGCATACTTTTTTAAATATTTTTACGATGGCCTTAGTGACTCTGATAAACCATCGTTTGTAGTAATGTATCATCAGAACTCGGAGGGCTTTTTCTTTAAATGTCATGTTGAACGTAGCGAAGCATCTCATGTTTCGGCGGTAGAGACCCTTCGCTACCGCTCAGGGTGACATATCACGAACTTAATATCGTTTCGGTACTTTGCAATTCATCGCTTGAAAAATCAAGTTTGTTCAACACTCCAACTGCATCTTCGATCTGTTCCACTTTACTGGCGCCGATCAAAACGGATGTCATGGTCTCATGGCGCAAGACCCAGGCCAAAGCCATTTGAGCCAGTGTCTGCCCACGTGATTTGGCGATCTCGTTTAGTTTGTTCACTTTGGCTAACTTGTCCTCTGTGATGTTGGCAGGCTTGAGAAAGCCATGTGCTTTTGAAGCGCGCGAGCCTTCAGGAATTCCGCCAAGATATTTATCAGTCAGCAATCCCTGCGCGAGAGGGGAAAATGAAATACAGCCAATGCCTTCCTCTTTGAGCGTGTTGAGCAAGTCCGCTTCCACCCAGCGATTGAACATGCTGTATACAGGCTGATGGATCAAACAAGGCGTGCCAAGTTCACGCAGGATCTGTGCGGCTTCCCGTGTTTTATCGGCGGGATAGTTTGAGATGCCCACATATAACGCCCGCCCGCTGCGGACAATATAGTCCAGCGCGCGCATAGTTTCTTCGAGCGGAGTTTCAGGGTCGGGGCGGTGGTGGTAGAAAATATCCACATATTCCAGTCCCATGCGCTTTAGGCTTTGATCGAGACTCGACACGAGATATTTGCGCGAACCCCAATCTCCATACGGACCGTCCCACATGGTATAGCCAGCCTTTGATGAGATGATGAGTTCATCGCGATACGGCTTTAAATCTTTTGCCAATATTTGACCGAAAGTCTCTTCGGCGGAACCTGGCGGCGGGCCATAGTTATTGGCAAGATCAAAGTGCGTAATGCCGAGGTCAAATGCTCGCAGAACCATGTCGCGGCTGTTGCTGAATGTGTCCACGCCCCCGAAGTTATGCCATAAACCAAGAGAAACGGCGGGGAGTTTAAGTCCGCTGCGGCCTGAGCGGCGATATTGCATGGATTGATAACGCGATTCGTTTGGCAGGTAATTCATTTTGGCTCCTGATATAGTTAGGTGACAGTCACTTTAAAGTGACTGTCACCTGTTTTACACAAATCCCTGTTCGACCAAGCTCTCAGCCATTGAAAGGATTGATTCTTCCGCCGAGCGCGGATTCCATTTGAGGATGCGTTTTGCTTTTTCGTTTGAAAGAATATAATCCCAGTTCAAGTCGCGGACAACGATGGCGATCTTTTTGTCAAATAGTGCGAGGATGCGAACAAGGAACCCTGGGAATTCAATCCTGGGGATTTTTTTGTAGCCGCGCTCCGCATATTTTTTATGCAGGGTGGTTACGATTTCCTTGTACCATATCGTGTCAGCAGGGATTGTGAAACGGTTCCCTGTGGCTTCGGGTGTGGTCATCGCCAGAATTAAAGCGGATGCCACATCGCGTACATCCACGACCCCCATTTTGAGTCTTGCGTATCCGGGGACTTGCCCAAGCATGAAGGTGCGGATCATTTCTGCGGAGGTGGGAAAGTCTTTATTGAGGACGGGTCCCAGAATCAAGGGCGGGTTGATGGCGACCATTTCCATTTTGTTGATGTTTTCTTTTCCGTTGATAAAATTCCATGCTTCGTGTTCGGCGAGGGTCTTGCTTTTTGCGTATGCGCCGATATTGTTTTCCACAAGAGACCAATCATCTTCGTTGAAAGTTCGGTTCTCGCCGTTATGTCCCGAAGCGATGGCGGCCATTGAAGAAACGATCACCACGCGCTTTATATTCGCATCATGCGCCGCGCGCAGGACTCGTTGCGTCCCTTGCACGGCGGGAACGATCAACTCGTCTTCGTGTTTGGGCTCGAATAATGGGAACGGCGATGCCACATGCAAAACGGACTCGCAGCCGGTTACGGCCTTCTTCCAATCTGCATCCTGCATCAGATCGGCTGTGATAATTTCGAGATTATCGTTGATGTCAGCATACTTTGAAATTGTCTCGCAGACTTCGGCTTCGCGCGAAAGAGTCCGCAAAGTGGCGCGGACTTTGTAGCCTTGTTGAAGAAGTTGAATGATCGTGTGCAGTGCGACGAATCCGCTGGCGCCTGTGACAAGAACTGGTTTTGATGAATGTGTCATGATTATAAGAGTCCCATGATTAAGAATGAAGTGATTACGCCAAACGCGCCGCACGCAAAATTGACCCAGTCGTTATCGAGCCAACTCCAGCCGCGGATTTGCGTGGTGGGTGTGCCGCAGGTATGCAGCGGATGTTTCTCGGTCTCTTTGTTGTCCTTTGGGCAGAAGTACATGGCCTGCACTGTTGCGCCGAGGAAAGAGTCAAATAGCGAACCAGCCAACCCGGAGAAAGTGATCAGCAGGAGCAGCGACCAGTTATCGGTCAGAAAAGATGCGAGAATGCCGATTAAGGCCGAGCCTGCCAGAGATGCGAGCGTGCCAATTATTGAGATTCCGCCTGAGGTGCCTTTTTCCACAACTTTTTTTAAATTGGTGATGATTCTTGGCGGATGCGGATTCAGCACGCCCAATTCAGTTGCCCACGTATCGGCATTGACTGCGGCGAGGGCAGCCGCGAATCCAACCCACGGGACGATTGATTCTGGATAAAAAAAATGGAGCGCGGCGAAGAGTGTGGCGATGCCTCCATTCCCAAATACCTGGCCCGCATCACGCTCGTGACCTTTTGAAAATTTTTCGTCAAGGCCCTGCTTGCGTTTTTTGAAGGCGCGGCTTAATGCAGAGGAAGTAATAAAAAATGTGAGCAATAAAATTGCCCATTGCCAGCCGCCAACGCCGAAGATGACAGTGCCTGTGAAGGTTGCTGCGACTGCTCCGCTTTTATTCAAGCTGTGAGCTTTGTATGCGAGAAATGCGACGATGAGGGCGAGGATGAATCCGATGAGTAGTTGCATGGCGTATTTTCCGTCATTGCGAGGGCGGCAGCCCGAAGCAATCTTCTCGCAATGACATCAAACGGGAGTTGTAATAATGAAAAGGACTGCCAGCAGAAACAGCAAACTTGTGAGCGTGCTCGAACCCCAAACGATGAAGGCCAGCACGCGTTCTTTTTCCCAGCGATAAAAATATAATCCTGCGATCCAGCCTGTTATCGAAAGCAGGAGACTGGCCAGCGGGAAGATAATAAGCTGTGACGATGGGACGGCTTCGAGCGCGCTTCCCGCAAATTGCGGACCGAATGCCACAAACGGTGTGGATGGAATAATGAGGCTGGCCCAAATGAACAATCCGATATTCAGGAATAATGCGCTCAGCCATAAATAACGCGCCAGTCCGCTTTGCCAGGCTTGCGTGACCACGAAAGATGGATAAACAGATTTCGCTTCTGTAGGGGTGGTGCTTCCCAGTTCTGTGGCGCGGGCAAAGGTTTGGGCAAGCCCCGCGGGGTTTTCAGGTGAAATGATAAAGACACGTTTGGCAGTTGCTACGATCAAAAGTTTTTTTGAATCGGAAGCGAGAAATTCAACTGCGCCAAGATCAGGGTGACGGCGTGTCCCCAATAATCCGCCGGGGATGGGTAATGCGGGCAGCGCAAGCGGATGGGTAAGGTCATCCACCGAGCGGATGAATTCAATATCCGAAAGTGGAATATCTTCCACGCGCAGTCCCCAACTGATGGCGAGACTGTCTCGGTCGAGATGATAATCTGCCTGTCTTAATGAGTATGCCCGATAGACAAAAAAAGGGATTGGCGTGAAAGAGAGCAGCGCAATTAATAACGAGACCAAAAATGCAGGGCCGGCATCCACTCGTGTGAGATTGATAAATCCAATGCTGGCGATGACCGCCAGCACAAGGATAATTATGCCGTGGATGATCAAGCCGTTTCTTTTGGGCGGGGGGAAGTGTCCGATGTTCATGATTTTGTGCGTTAAGGCGGCTTAGTGGATCTCTCTGAGATTGGATATGATGTCAGTTTGGGAAATCAACAGATTCTGGTCAGCCTTGCGCGGTTTCAATTCTACCATCCCATTTTGGAGCGCTTTTTCTCCAACAGTAATCCTGAGTGGACAGCCGATCAAATCCGCATCGTTAAATTTGACTCCCGCGCGTTCGTCACGGTCATCGAATAGGACTGAATAGCTCGCGCTTTGCAAGTCGTTGTAAATTTCCTCTGCTTTGGCGCGTGTATCCAACTCTTTGCCGGTGATCTGCATGAGGTACACATCAAATGGCGCGGCAGATTTTGGAAGGGTCAACCCTTTATCATCGTGATAGGTCTCGGCGAGGGCGAGCAGAATATTCTCGAAATTGAATTTATGGCGCGCAGCCAGACTGATGCTGTTAATGGAAGAAAGGGAGTTGTCACAGTTTATGCAAGCATCACCTGCTTTGGTCTGGGTCAAATCCGCAGCGATCTCGGGAGAATAGTCCCGCCCACAATTTGTATTGAGCAGGTGATAGCCTGCCTCATTTGCTCCTGCCGCCAGATTGGGTGACTGTGGGATAAGGTCATCAACGACGATGAGTGCATGCTTCGCGTTCAAACCGACAGGTGACGCATATCCCGCCGCCGCTCCCGCATTCGTGATCTCTTCCGCTGTTGCCAAACGGACGTCACCAATAATCTGCTTAAGTTTTGCTTCGCTGAGTGTCATGTCACCGCGCACAACGACAAACACAAATTGATTATCTGAAGTGCGCGTGTACATCAAAGCTTTGGCAGTTTTTTCTTTCGGAATGTTTAAAAAGATTGCCAGCGCTTCGATCGTGTGACAATCGGGCGTTAATACCTTTTCAATTGGAAGAAGCGCTTCCCCAGAAAAAGGCGTTTTCTTGCATTGGGCCAGTTCAAGGCGTTCTGTATATTTGCACGACTCGCAGTGGATGATCTCTGTGGAGCCAGTGGATAGAGGAAAGTAGGTCTCGTGTTCGCTGTATAGAAGCGGTAAGGAAAGATCAAAAAGGAAGGATGAATTGCCCGACATCGCACGTAATCGCTCGATGAATTGTTCGCCCAGCGGCAGTATCTCATTTTCACGAGTCATATATCCCGCGCGGACAAGCCAGCCGAAGCCTTGAGTCCGCGCGTTGTTGGGAAATTCACGTTGGGTTTGGATGAATAAATCGCGATATTTCATTCGTTGTATTTCTCCAGCAGGAGCAATGTCCTCGTTGTCCAGTCAAATTTGCGGGCAGATTTCTTTTGCCAGTTTTCAGAGAGCGGCATAAATATTGTGTGAGATGCTTTTGGGCCGAAATCCCAAAACCCATCTTTATTGCGTTGTTTCCAAAGCCACTGAATGATGTCTTTTGCCCGTTCATGCCAACCTGAAAATCGTGACATGATTTCGAGCGATGTAAACCACCTGTCAATTTGGTTTGGTGAAAAGCCATGAAGAAGTGGGGTTAACGGCATTTCAAGATAACCCATTCCATTCCCCCTGTGCCAGAGCCAGTTTAGCAGGCTGGTTTCAGTTTTTCGGGAGAGCAGGTTTGGGCGTGAACTCAACAATATAATTTGATATTTACCGTGAAGCCTCAGATAGCTGTTTTTTACTGATACACCTGTGAGCCGGCGGTGCGCTTCCATCTCTGCCTCGGAGTCGTATTTTCCAGACGTGAAAGTCTTTTCCGCTATTGCAGACCATAATTGCATGAATCCATTCAAAATCGAATGGTCAGGTTTGATGCGAGCCAGTGTGGATGCTGTAAATAATTTCGTGCCAATCGGCCAGCGGTCATTTTTTTCGGGTGGATCGGGGAATTCGAGTTGGTCTTCGAGAAGGCGTACAAGATAATTGATCGCTTTACTTCCGATTGGATGCGAATCATCCAGTCCGAGTGACTGTGCGCGTTCGACACCGAATTCAGTTGTGGAGATGCTCTGCCTGTGTTTTGTGTCTGCCGAATGGAATCTTCCCCAACTGCCATCGTGTCTTTGTTCACTTTTTAGTTGAATTACCCAGCCGCTTTTATCCAGATCGTTCTTCGCCTGAATGAACTGCGGGTTTTCAAAAGAAGAATGAAAAATATCGCGCAGGAGGCGGACTCGAATGGCGGGGGGCGGGCCTGCATCAAGTATTTGGCGGGCGATATCTTGAATGAAAGTCACTTTTTTCTTTTGTGCATTCTTCTGGATTGCATCAGGTGTGCATGTAGAATTATGCTACGCTTCGCCCTTTTTCTTTCCGTTCCGCATCATCTTTTGCGTTGACTCGATGGCAGGCATGGGTTCGGGAATCACAATTGGCGTGGCGGCGATGGACTCTGCCTGGGCCACCTCCGAAGGCGTCGCTTCGGGAGCAGGCTCAAGGTCAAGCTCGACCGTTTCCTCCATCCGAATTTGACCACGCAGGAATGCGCCTTCCTCGGTCACAAATGCAGTTGTGACCACGTCTCCCCACACACGGCCCGACGCGCGGATTTCCAGTTTTTGGGTGGTGATGTTGCCGCGCACCGCTCCCGCCACAATGACCGTATTTGCGCGCACGTTCTGACAGGTGACTCGTCCCGTTTCGCCAACGACGAGCATACCGCGCATGGCGATCTCGCCTTCGAATGCGCCTTCAATGCGGACGCCGCCCGAGCCGTTGATGCTTCCATGCCAGACCACGCCAGAACCGAGGACGGAGGTAATCCGCTCGACAGCCTGGACAGGTTGGGATGTTTCAGTAGGGGTTGTATTGCGTTTGAACATATAAGTAATTTTACCGTAGAAAAACGCGGAGAGGTAAACAGGTAAACACGGAAACAGGTAAAAAAAGACACGTAAACGTTTGTTGTCTACGTGTCTGCATGTTTACATGTCTACGTGCTTACCTATACACTTTACAAATCCTTCTCGCTTATCTGCACACCCATAATATTAAAGCCAGAATCAACGTATAGTACTTCGCCTGTAATGTGAGACGACAGGTCGGAAGCAAGGAACACAGCCGAGTTGCCCACATCTTCAATCGTGATGTTTTCACGCATGGGCGCCATATCCGAAAAATGCTTGTACATATCGCGGAAGCCGCCCACGCCTGCCGCTGCCAATGTGCGGATCGGGCCAGCCGAAATCGCGTTGACGCGGATTTTCTGAGGGCCAAGATCATACGCCAGATATCTTGTGGATGATTCCAGCGCGGCTTTGGCGACGCCCATCACGTTGTAGCGCGGCGCGACCTTTACCGAGCCATGATAGGTCATGCTCATCACTGAAGCGCCGGGGTTCAGGAGCGGCAGGAAAGCATGAGTCAACGCGACGAGCGAAAATACACTGACTTCCATTGCAACCTTGAATCCCTCACGGGTGGTATTGTGAAATGCGCCGCTCAATTCTTCACGCCCTGCATACGCGATGGAATGAACCAGCACATCGATTTTTCCAAAATGATTTGCAGCCTTTTCAACGGTCGTAGCGATCTGGTCATCCTTGGTGATGTCGCATTCTTCGACCCATTTGCAATCCACTTGTTCGGCGAGCGGCTTCACCCGGCGCTCAAGCATTTCACCCGCATAGCTGATTCCAATGTTTGCGCCTTCGCGTTTGAAAGCCTGCGTAATGCCCCACGCAATAGACTTGTCATTTGCAAGACCAAAAATAAGTGCGTTTTTACCTTCCAATAAACCCATTTTATTCTCCTCGATTATTTACTACATAGTACTGCATAAAGTTCCAAATCAAAATCTTAATTTCTGCCCATATTTTCATGCCTGAAAGTCCAGAAAATTATGGGACGAGCAGTAAAAATCTCCAGGGCTTGGATAACCACGGCTCTGGTGTCTTATTTAAACCCACGCGGGGGCTAATCGTCACGCTTTTATCTGGGATGAAAATCCCCGCTTCGATCCATAAACTGGAATTTGCCTCTGTCAAATTGACATTATTCTCGCTTTTGGTGATTCCCAGTGCCTGAGTCAGTTTCCCGGGACCCAAAGTATCCCGCCCCTGACGCCTCTTCATCATAACCTCAACTCCTTCAATTGGCTGTATCGCACGGATCAACACCGCCGCTGGAAAACCTTCCTTTTCGGTGACGGCATTCAACATCCAATGATTGCCATAGGTGAAATACACATACGCATGTCCCGGCGGACCAAACATCGGCGCTGTGCGAATTGTCCTGCCCGCCTTGGCGTGGCTGGCAAGATCATCGAAGCCGAAATATGCCTCGGTCTCGGAAATGATACCGACCAATTTCACGCCATCCAAAATTCGTACCAGCCGCGCGCCAAGCAATTCACGGGCAACGGTCAATGTGGGGCGATTGTAGAATGAAACAGGAAGAGCTTTAACCACGGAGGTCACAGAGGGCACTGAGATTTTTAAGGAGTTTCAGTAAATCACAGATTGAGCGGAATGCAGACTTTAGTCTGCAATTTTACAGAGGCAAAGCGGACTGAAGTCCGCGCTCCGGAGCAAATTCGTGATTTACTGAGTTTAGTTGGCAAGCCGTTTAATGCCGCCGTGTTTGAGCATTTTGACATTGAAATTAAGCAGCAGGCCAATCTTTCCTCCAGATATTTTTAAATACGAGAGAAGTTGAGCTTCATGAATTCCTGCAAGAGCTTCAACTGATTTTATCTCAACAATTACAGCGTTATTTACGAGCAGATCCAGCCTGTAACCGCAATCAAGTTTTATGTCTTTATAAGTTAATGGCAATGACACTTCCTGCAAAGCATCATATCCTCGTTGCAACAACTCATACCTTAAGCATTCTCGATAAGCAGACTCAAGTAAGCCTGGGCCAAGATGACGATGAACCTCAATTGCTGCGCCAATGATGGCTTCGGTGATTTTGTTTAATTCATCCATACTCAATTGTTTCATCTTTTTCTTCTCGCTGTTCACGTATGCTTATTTTGGAAACACGTCAAACTCATCAGACTCAACTCCCAAAACTCCCCTGGCACCGCCCGCCAGGGCAGGTGTGTGCTCTCCGTGGTCTCTGTGGTAAATGCTTTTGACTACTTAAATCGGATATCTCTTTGAAGCGTTAACCGCAACCCTTCTTCGAGTTTGATCGAAGGCTGGAAGCGCAATTTCTCTTTTGCGAGATTCAAGTCCGCTTTCATGCGCGAGACGCCGCCTGAGGTCTGGGAATTGTAGACTACGTTGGCATTGCTGTTGGTTACATCCAATACAACGCGGATTAAATCCTTGATCGCCGTGTCTACACCAGAGCCAACGTTGATGACCAGGTTATTGATATTTGGCGCGGTGGATGCGGCCACCATTGCGCTGACTACGTCATCCACATAAATGTAATCGCGGGTTTGAGACCCGTCGCCGTGCGCGACCAATGTTCCGCCGCGCAGGGCTTGACGCAGATAATGCGGCACAACGGGTGGGTGGGATGGCGGCAGGTGTTGACCAGGTCCATAAGCGTTGAAGATTCGCAAACTGACGGTTTCGATTCCCCACAATCCGCCAATGGTGCGGACGTAATATTCCGCTGCAAGTTTGGAAACTGCATAAGGCGAGCGTGGGTTTGGGGTGGCAGACTCTATCAGTGTTGAGTCGCCCAAGTCGCCGTATACAGCTCCGGACGACGCCAGTACGACGCGTTTGACTCCCACGTCGCGAATCGCTTCCATTAGTGCCACAGTCCCGCCCACGTTGGCCGCATTATAGTCGCGTGGATACAGCACCGATTCCTGTACGGAAACGCGCGCGGCAAGGTGATAGACCACATCCACATCCTGAAGCAACGTCCACAATTTGGGGCGGTCGTTCACATCGCCGCGCGTAAAGTGGACATCCGGCGCGAGCGCTTGCGGGTCGCCGGTGGAAAGATCGTCGAGCCCGCGCACCTGATGCCCCTCGCGGGCGAGATGATTTGCAAGAGAAGAGCCGAGGAATCCCGCGGCTCCGGTGATTAAGAAGTTCATAGCTGGGGATTATAAGCGATATAAAATGGTTAATAACAAAACCCGCCTCTTACTGAGACGGGTTTCTAATTCCTAATCCCTGTTCCTGATTCGCCAGCCTGTGCATACACTCGCCCCAAATTTCCTGCGGATAGATGATGGCGTTCGTGCCGGGCAGTTGTTCAATGGATAAGCCTGTGTTCAAATTGATCCCAACCTGTTGATAGGCCTTATAGATCAGTTGACTGCAATAGAAGGCATCCTCGGTTTCGGCATTGAGGAAGTTCAGGTTATACGGCTTGCCGACATGTGAGAGACAATACTTCGCAACGGCATCCCGCATTTCGTCCTCCTCTTCTGCCGTGAGACCCTGTCCTTCGAGCGGAGAGGCGACGCCGTAGAACGTGTCAACCAACAACCCGCGTTGACGTGCCATACGCTCTGCTTCCCATTTCGTGCCGGTCGATTCAAACGTGATCACGCCGCGCGAACCTGCCTCGATACAACGTCCCTCGGGACCGATGTACATGACCACATGATCCACGTCACCGGGCACGAGACGACCCACCAGCCGCCAGAATTCACCCGGCAGAATATCGGGTTTGCCATTCATCGTGCAGATGATGTCGCCTGTTTGGATTGCGAGGCCTTCGATTTCAAATGTATGGATCATGTTTCACCGTAGTCATTATACGGGAAACAACAAAAAATGTCTCAATCAAAAACCCGCCTCTCAACAAGGCGGGTTCACTGTTCACTGATTACTGAATTTACCTGATTTTCCTCGGCGCGAGTCTATTTCTTCCATAACTTTTCGGCGTGGGAGCGGGGCGCGGAGGGCGGCGGGAGTCTTCTCGGGGAGCGCCTCTGCCTCGCCCGCCATGATCAGTCTTCGGCGGGGCGGGAGCCGTGTAGTCGAAGTCTTCCAACGTCTCACGTTTGAGCGGACTTCCCATAATGCGTTCGAGAATCTTGATCATGTCGTTATCTTCGTGTGTGACCAAAGTGAAGGCGTCGCCGGTGCGTTGTGCGCGGCCAGTGCGTCCAATCCTGTGAATGTATGCGTCGGCGGTGTCGGGCATGTCATAGTTGATGACGTGCGAGATGCTTTCCACATCCAGCCCGCGCGCGGCGATGTCGGT
>JACRBH010000229.1 GCA_016234535.1 Chloroflexota bacterium | reverse complement strand
ATTTCGTAATCGTATTCCGCTTCACGCCATTGACTGTTACATTTTGGGCAGTTCGTGGATGTTGGATAATAGGGTGCATTATGCCCGCAATCAAGGCATTTGATGATAAAAGACACTGTAACAAGCTCCTGTTGATTTATTGTCTCGCCTTACGCACTCAACCATGATTCCCTGAGCGTAGCGAAGGGTCTCTGAGATAATCGTAATGGTTCTCACCGCACTGGCGCGCGGCGCAAGTGTCGCTCCGCTCAGAACGACATTGCGTAAGGTGACCTATTGTTTAATTCGTTCGAGCGCGCGCTGAATGGATGTCAGCAGCTCTTTCTCGCTGAAAGAACCCTTTGTTAGAATTCGTTGCCCGAAATCATTAAGTTGATTCTTCTGTTCCGTTGAAAGTTCCGCGCCGCTGATCACGATTACGGGAATATCGCGCAATTGACTATCCGTTTGCATCTTTTCCAGGATATCAAACCCGTTTATTTCAGGCATGAACAGATCAAGGATCACCGCATGGGGCGGCCTGCCTGAAGAGATGATGTTCCAGCCGTTGCGCCCGCCTTCAGCGAGTGCGGCTTTGTACCGGCCGTCCTCATCCAATATTTTACCGATCAATCGCAGGTCATCCGGATTATCATCAATGACCAGCACTTCGCGGATCGAGCCGTCCGCGTTCAACCGGTCAAGCGCATTGACGAGATCGTCTTCCAGAATGGGTTTAACCAGGTAATCTGATGCGCCAAGGTTGAACCCTTTTTCGATATCTTCGATGATACTACAGACAATGACCGGGATATTGCGTGTGTCCGGGTCGCCCTTTAGCGTGTCTAAAACGCGCCAGCCATCGATACCGGGCATCATGATATCCAGTGTTACTGCAAACGGCCTCAACTGCTTCACACGCTCCAGTGCCTGCGATGGGTCTGTCAATGGGATCACCTGATATCCCTGTGGCTGCAAATATCGTTCGTAAAGTTCGATCACCTGCGAATCGTCATCGATTGCCAGGATGACCTTGTTGACATTGGGGTTGGCGCCTCCCTCGCTATCCTTTCGGAAGAGGGGCAGCGTAAACGAGAAAGTACTTCCCTTTCCGATTTCACTTTCGACCCAAATCCTGCCCCCATGCATGGTAATCAATTGCTGGCAAATCGAAAGCCCAAGGCCGGTTCCGCCTGTCTTGCGCGTGGGCGAATCATCCACTTGCGAGAAAGCCTGGAAGAGTTTTTCCTGATCCGATTTTGAAATGCCTGGCCCGGTATCGGTAACGCTGACCTGTACTTCCTTGTTGCGGCCGGATGGACTGTGTTTGAGTGAAACGTTGACAACGATATCGCCTTCGTCTGTGAACTTGGATGCGTTCGATAACAGGTTGATCATTACCTGGCGGATACGAATCGCATCAGCCCGGACCGTTGGCAGGTTCGGCTCGATAATGCGTTTCATCTCAATTGGACGGTCCTTAACCAGACCACTCATTGTGGATAGCACGCTGCTGACCACATCCGATATATTCACTTCGTCGAAAGCGAGTTCCATCTTGCCAGCCTCGATCTTTGCCAGGTCAAGGATATCGTTGATCAGGCCGAGCAGGTGCTGGCCTGAATTGTAAATGGCGGTCAGGTCCTGTTGTTGTAATTCGGTTACGGGTCCGTCAATGCCTTTTATGATCACGCGTGAAAAGCCGATGATCGAATTAAGTGGCGTGCGTAATTCATGGCTCATATTCGCAAGGAATTGACTCTTAACCCGGTCAACCTCGCGCATTTCCATCACAGCCTGCTGTGAGAGCTCAAAGGAACGGGCGTTATCGATGGCGACCGCGACCTGGTCGGCAAGTGTTTGTAAAACTGCAACCTCGTCTTCTGTAAACGAATCTATAGTTTTGGCCTGAACATCCAGCGCGCCGATAATCCTGCTGCCGATCCTCAACGGGATGGCGGCTTCCGCCTGTGTTTCAGGAAGCATCGGATTGAATTTGTGCAGTGAATCGAGCGCAACATTATTTACCACCACCGCCTGTCCATCGAGTGCGACTTTGCCTACAATGGATTTTGAGTTGACTTGCAGGGTGTGCCTGTTGTTCTTCATTTGCGCACCGGCTTCGCCGGTCGCTTCGCGTAAGACTGCGTTGAAGCCGGTCTCTTCCACAATAAAAATGGCGGCATGATAAAACCCGAACTTCTCATTAACCAGATTTACCGTTCTGCTAAAGATTGTATTCAGGTCAAGTGTCGATGTTACCAGACGGCCGATCTCGGCTGAAGCGGACAAATATCTATTCCGCCTTTGCAGTTCCTCTTCCACCTTTTTACGGTCGGTTATGTCATGATGAACAGCGAGAAAACCGAGCACCTTCCCGGTTTCATCCAGGATGGGACTGTTCGTGCCCGCAATGTGGATAAGGTTGCCTGCCTTGGTTTTATTGATAAGCTCGCCGGTAATTGTTTGTTTGGAAAGCAACGTGTTCCAAAAATATTGATACTGCTCCTGCGGGATCAATCCGGATTTGATAATGCGCGGCGTATGGCCGATTGCCTCCTCCGGTGTATATCCATAAACCTTTTCGAAGGCTGAGTTGGCGAAGATAATATTTCCAGTAATATCCGTCATAAAGACCGCATCCCCGGAAGTTTCGATGCCCAGCTTGAACCTTGCCAGATCTTCTTCAGCTTTCTTGCGGGCGGAAATATCCTGTTTAATGGCGATGAAGTAATCCACCTCATGCTTTGCGTTGAATACGGGTGTGATGGTCATTTCTTCCGGGTAGAGAGTGCCGTCTTTGCGGCGGTTTGTAATTTCGTGCCGCCAGACCTTCCCGCTCAGAATGGTTTTCCACATATTCTTGAAGAAATCCTTATCCTGCTGGCCGGAGTTAAGTACGCGCGGGTTTTGGCCAATTGCCTCCTCAAAGGTGTAGCCCGTAAGTTCGGTAAAAGCCGGGTTGATCCACTGGATAACCCCATATTTGTTGGTAATAGCTATCGCGTTCGCGGCTGATTCAAGAGCGGCGCTTTGAAGACGCAGTTGAGATTCCGCCTTTTTGCGCTCGGTAATATCCCGCGCAACCCAGAATACGTTTTCTTCGTCCAGTTTGGAAATATTTGCAAGGAACCAGAATGACTCAGCGCCGATTGGAAGTTCGTATTCAATTTGAGCCGTCTCGCCGGTTTCAAGCGTATGGCGAATTGCTTTCTTGAACGGATCGGACGTCTCGGGAGGGAATATCTCGTCCATGCGTTGACCGATCAGTTCTTCCGCCGGGCGGAACAAACGGGATGGGTTGGTGGGTGCGATGCGCACATACCTTGTATCCTTATCGATGACGAGAACGATATCCTCCATCGAGGCGAACAGGGTGCGTAAATTATTTTCCGAGAGTTTCAGAGCTTCTTCGGCTTTCAAACGGCCAATGGCAGCCGATATGGGCGCAAGCGCCGCTTCGAGCAGCGTGATTTGGTTTTCGTCGAGATATGCGTTTTTTTCAACCATATCCACGCCCAGCGTTCCGACCACCACATCGTTACTGATGATCGGGAAGATGGCGGTATAGTTGATTCCCAGGCGGCTAAATTCCTCACGCACAACAAGCGGGTTGGCGGGATTGTTGGAAGAATCTTCCAGGATGTAGGGCCTGCGGGTGGCTACCAATGTTTGGGTGGCAAGGTTTCCCTCCAGGGGAATCCTGAGACCAACTGCGCTGTCAGAGTTCTTCATCTTGGAATGATCAGCAACAACCGTAAAACTTTGCCCGTCTTCATCCAATAAAGTGATCGCCCCGCGCGCAACAGGAAATTCATTCACGATTTCGTGGATTACGGTGTGGAGGCCTTCCTCCAAATTGGTTGTGACGGTTAGCGTGCTGACAACGCGGTTGATAAAATCCAGCTCGCTGGCGCGTTGTTTTGATTCTTGAAACAGGCGGGCGTTTTCGAGCGCAAGGGAAAGCTGGTCGGAAACCTGCTTGATGAGCAACTCTTCGTCGGATGTCCAGTTACGCTCTTTTGTTTCATCCACGATTCGCAGCGCGGCCCAATCTTGATAGCCGGTCTGAATGTTGACCGAGTACAGGGAACCGGCAGCGCTTTCGTTTTTTTGCGCGCCAACGGGAGACAAGCCAACTGGCAGGGTTAGCGGATGGCTAACAACCGGCTCGGGCGCAGGAATCGGCTCGGGATTTTGCCGAACAGGCTTCGGCGCAGCCAAATGAAGCGCATCTTTATCGACCTTTGGAATGCGCTTTGACTTTGCGATATTCTCTTCGGGACGGATATCCTTGAAGAGCTTGTCAAGCCGTTTGTCTATTTTGGGTTTCTTTGGCATATTCCATTAACTCCTGGGCGAGAACGCGGTATTGCGTTGCACTTCGCGCACCGGGTTTATATTGTGTGATGGGCACTCCGGCTATCGGGCTTTCACGCAATTTTGTGTCTATTTCTATTACGGTATTGAACACACCCTCGCCAAACGTGGTACGGAGCTGCTCGTTGATGTTTCTATGCGTGCGATTTCTTCTATCGAGCATTGTCACAAGGATGCGATACGCGAGGCCGGGATTATCCACCTCACGAATTCGGCGGATGAGGGTCATCATGTTGCGCAGCGCGTATGCGGAAAAATATTCGGCCTGAGTGGGGATGAGCAGCAGGTTCGCGGCGGCCAGCGCGTTTTGAGTAATGGCGCCAAGCACTGGAGGACAATCCAGGATAATGTAGTCGTAAGGCAGGTCGGCGCTTGCGATGGCCCGCTGCAGAATTGTGGTGTGATTTGTGCGCATCGGGAGGAATTGTTCGGAGGTTTCTATGCGCGAACTGGATGGAATCAGATCGAGATTTTCAGTGTCTGTTTTTCGGCAAATGCTTTTCATGGCAGCGTTATCAAGCATGATATCGCTGGAGGTTTGCCTTGTTTCGCCCGGCTCGAGGCCAAGGGATAATGTCAGGTTGGCTTGCGCATCCAAATCGATCAGCAGGACGCGTTGCCCAAAATCTGCCAGGGCGGCGCCAAGGGATAGTGTGGTGGTGGTTTTGGCGACGCCACCTTTTTCATTAGATATGGCAATAATTGTTGACATGGTTATATCCTGTATCCATCTATTTATCGGGTGGAGGAGTACTTTTTTGCGGGATGATCTCGACACGCGTGGCACCCAGAATGCGCTGGAGTTCCGTCATGGCGGTCTTCATCATTTCCTGGGGATCGTTTGTGCTGCGGATCTTGTTGGTGATATCTGAAACAAGGCGTTCGCGGGTGGCGGTTGTGGTGGTCTCTTCGAATAGGCGGGCGTTTTCAGCGGATAACGCAACGCGTTCGGCAACGGCTTTGATCAGATCGGCCTGGTCGGCGCTTATGCGTTCATTTTTTGGAATCTGCACAGATAATGTGCCAATGGTTTCGCCGCGAAGGATGATCGGAACAGACATCTCCCGCCGTTGATTGGGCTGGGTGCTTTGGTCTTCATCGCTCCAGGTTTCAACCAGCGGGGATGCGCCGCTAGCAGTGTAACGGTAGCCTTTCAGATTCTGTTTCTCCGGCAGGCGGTCCCAGGAATCGCGGAAATTCTGGCGATAGACTGCCTCTGATTCAGCCAGAGCCTTTTGCGTCTGGTCGAACAGGCGGGCGTTTTGGATCGCGAGGCTGATCTGATCGGCAAGCGTGGAAAGTACATCCACATCATCGTCGCTGAATGCGTTGGGGACGGTGCTTTGGACATCCAGCGCGCCGATAATTTGCCCGGCAATCTTCAATGGAAGCGCCATTTCGGAGTGCGTGTCCGGCAGGTCGGGGTTGTTGAAGTAAACATTGTCTTCGCCTACATCCAGGGCAATGCGCGGATTGCCGGTCCCGGTCACGTAACCTACAATGCCTTGTTCGCCAATCTTTAGTTGGTGGCTGCGTTTGAGCATCTTTTTTCCGCCCGGGCTGTTTGCGGCGCTGAGGGTCGCATAATGATTGGCGGCGTCGTTCAAAAATATACCGACATGGTAATAACCGAATTGTTCGCTTACCACCTCGGAAATACGAGGCAAAAGCTCCTGCAGGTTTTGAGCGGCATTGATCACCTGCGCGACTTTGGTGATCGTTTCGAATTGCCTTCCCCTGTGCTCTCCCTTTCCGAGTTCATCTTTGAGGGCCGAGGTACGTTCTTCCACCCGTTTTTCAAGCGAGTGGATCATCTCTTTGACCGTTGCGGTCATGACATTCAGGGTTTCTGCCAGAGTTCCAATTTCATCCTGGTCTTGAACTATCGCTTTTGCCTCGAAGTTACCCGCGGTGATTTCTTTGGCAACACTGGTCAATGCCTTCAGGGGGGCTGTCAGTCTATTGCCGATTCCAAGCGTTGCAAGAGATGCGATGATTAGAATTATGAGCACCAATAAAATGCTTACACTGATTGTGTTCCTCGTCTCCTGTTCAACCTGGGCGTTGACGGTGATTGCTTCGGAAAGTAATTCCTCTGACGGTACGATGATGGCGAGGTTATAGCCCACCTCGGGCAATTGCTGGTATGTGACAAATTTTTCCACGCCGTCCAGGCTGACAGTTTTAATGTTGCTGCCCAAACCTATCCCTTTTACTACTGTAAAGAATTCAGGTGACATGCCGCTGAGTTTTGCCTGATCCAATACTTCGCCGAGCGGTATCGTGCCTGAAGTAACGCCGAAATCATCATACCCGGCAGCGGGTAACGCAATCAGGCGGCTGTCTCCGTCAACGAGAAAGGCGTATCCTGTTTTTCCAACGTGAATATCGGATACCAGGCTTGTGATCCTATTAAGCTGGATATCCATGGCGGAAACACCCTGGAATTTATTTTTCGCATCGAATACGGGGATGCTGGTCGTTATGACCAGCCCATTAAGGGCGGCATCCTGATAAGGCGCCGACCAGACAACTTTACCCAGCGGGTTTGCTGCGGGCGCCGCGTCAACAAACCAGGGCCGCCCGGTAACGTCAAAATCTATTGGAACGATGGCCGCGAGATCGATGTTTGGGTAGTAGATCGTTTCTCCGGATATGCCTCCGAAATAGATCGCGATGATATCCGGGTTGCTTTCCAGAATGGACGGTACGATTAACTCAGTTTGTTTTAGTACGTTTAGTTTCGACGCAAGTCCATCGGTAAGTTGAGCCTTGGCTGGAATGAAGATCGAAGATGTTTCTGCGTTGGAGTTGTCCCAACTTCCGGAGGGCAGGCGGGATAGCGATGTGGCTGCGTCCCAATAAGTTCCGCTGTTCAACAGTGTTTCCTGGGAAAGCATTTTTTTCTCAATTGACCCCAGCGTTGAAACATTCTCTCTCATGGATGCGAAAAAGCCATCCAGCAGGGATGCCTGATCCTGGCTTAGGGTGGATAGATTACCTTCAGCTTTTGCGCGAACACTTGCTTCAAGTTGTGTCGTTAGAAAGGCGTTTGATTCCTGGTTGCGGTAATATACATAATATCCCATTCCAATAATGGCGATAAATGTGATGAACATGTTTCCAAGGGTCAGCTTGGTGCGTAAGTTAAGCCGTCCAAACGGTGTTTTTTTCAAAATGGAAGTAAATGAGAAGCCCGGTTTCTTCATTGGTAGTTTCCTTTACTTTTCATTTTTGCCTGTGTTTCCATTTTGAAATTTAATCATAACTTCCGAACCAGGCATGGCTCTTCCCAACTCTTCCACGGCTGTTTGCAATACATTCTTCAAGTTGATGGATGCGCCGATCTTGCCTGTAACTTCGCTGATCGCCTGCTCCTTGATCAATTTTCTTTGAGATTCCTGGATCAGGCGCGCGTTTTCGAGCGCAAGCGAGAGGCGTTCAGAGATCGCTTCGACCAGATTGATCTCATCGCCTGTCCATTGGCGGTCTTTGGCCGGGGCCTTGATGTTCATTGCGCCGATAACCTGTCCGCGTAATTTTATGGGGACAACAATGGACGGTTCACGTGTCACTCCGTCTGCGTTGAAGATCACTATGCTCCCGCGATTCATGGCCTGGGTGATCTCATCTGAGTCAACAGGGGTTGTCATCTTCCTGCCGCCGGTCATGCTTTGGTGATACCCGATCAACTCCTCTTCACGACTGAAGGCCAGCCAGCCTTCCCGCACGTTTTGTTGGTAAAGCGTCTGCGCTTCGGTCAGGGCTTGCTGCGTTTGGGTGAACAAGCGCGCATTTTCGAGGGCAATGGCGATTTGATCCGCCAGAATGCTAAGCGTGTTTGCGTCATTTTCAGTGAAAGCGCCGGGTTGTTCGCTTTGCACATCCAACACGCCCACGATCTGGTCGCGGATTTTGAGCGGAAGCGCCATCTCTGAACGGGTGGTTGGAAGGTCGGGATTGTTGAAGTAAACAGCATCAAGCCCAACGTCAAGTGCGATGCGAGGCACGCCGAACTTGGCCACGTAGCCTACAATTCCGCTTGCGCCGACTTCAAGTCTGTGTCCGCGTGCCAGCATGTTTTTTCCGCCTTTGCTGTTCGCGGCCTGTAATACGGCAAATTGTTTTGTCTCATTGATCAGGAATATTCCGGTATGGTAGTAGGAGAAACGTTCGCTTACAAGGCGGGTAATTAGGGTGAATAAGGTTTCAAGTTTTTGTTCGCTGGCGATAATTCTTGAAATTTCGCTGATTGCCTGCAATTCGCTGGCTCGTTTTTCGCTTTGAACACGGGCATTCTCAAGGTCTGTTGTGCGTTCCGATACGCGTAATTCGAGGCTGCTTACGGTCTGATTTAATTCTTCTGTCATGCGATTGAAGGAGGCTGCGAGCGTTCCAATCTCATCCTCTGTGGTTACTTTTGCGCGGGCGGCGATGTCTCCTGCGGTAATTTTTTCGGCCACTGTCGCAAGTGAAATTAATGGGAATGTCAAAACTTGTGAAGCAAAAAAGCCGGCTCCAATGCTTAGAACGATCAACCCCATCGAGAGCAAAATATTCGTTCTGTTTTGATCTGATACGGGTTGCGAATATATTTTTGTCGACTGGCGGATCACCGCCACCCAGGGTTGGGTCTCAAGAAATACACCAGTGTTGATGGTGTTGGAGGCAAGCGAATCAGAATAGGCTTCAAAGAAGAACTGCCGTTGTAAATTGTCTATGCCTTCGACAATAATATCGTTCACACCTGCCAATATGTCTTCCCGCGGGGCGGAAGGCAGGCGGTCTTCCAGTTGCATAACGCTCAATTCAAGCTCGTTGAAATCATTAAATGATTTTAGTAGTTCGTCGCGATTACCGGTATAACCAACCCGTAGATATGTTTTTGAATCTGCAAGCAAAATGATTGTGCCTGAAGACCCGGTGTCGATGGCTCTGACGATGGATTGTATAACTTTTGCATCATACTCGATGCGCAATATGCCGATCACGGAACCATCTTTTCCGAGAATTGGCGAACTGAAATAGATAAAGGGTTCCTTCTCTTGAAAAACAACATTGGATGCGTATGGCAGTTTAGTCTGAAGCGGACGTTTGAAATAAGCCTGAATACTCTCGTTTTGTCTGCCATATTCTTCGAAGGTGTCGAGGATGTTTATTCCATTTTGATCCAATATCGCGATGGAGTGAATGAAAACCGGGTCTTTGCGTGTGAGGGAGAGCAGTACCAGGCGTGCGTCATTTTCCTCGGAACTGCCTGCCCGGGACTGTGGGGCTAACTCGAGATAGGAGATCAATGCCAGTTGTTTTGAATCTGCGCGTATGGCATCCAGTTGGGTGGAAATAAAACCATCCACGGAATCGGCGACAGTTTTTGCGAGAGTTGTTAATTGAGTTTTGTTTTGGGCCTGGAGAGATTGGGTTGAGAATCTTGTGTTAAAGAAGCCAAGTATCACCAGCGGGATAATGGTTACAATGATGAATGCAATAATGATCTTCGTGCGAAGCGCGTAGGTGTTGAAGCGTCTTAGGATGAAGAATATGTAGATGACTGATGTTACTGCGGCAATGGTGTTCGTTGCGGCCGGATTGGTCGGCAACCCAAGGTCCGGCAAAAACAGGTCTATAACCGTGATTATGATCCCAACGCCAAACCCACTGACGATGGTACGGGTTGCCCATATACGCGGCAGGGTGGCGGATGAAATTCCCGCTACTACGATGGCAACCATTAACCCAAGCGCGAGTCCCTGCCCATGCACAATAAAGGGGATCGCAAGACCCAGTACGAATATGGTCCCGATCAAGATGGAGATGCCAAGCGATGGGCGGCCTCTTCGACTATGATAGGCGCTTAGAAATGCCGCAACTGCCACAGCGCCTGTGATCCCAAAACCAAACAGGCCCCGCACGCCATTATCCGAATACCCGACATACCCGGAAATTGCGGCGACGATCACGAATAGTATGCCCGTGCTAAGGCTGATCGCCCCCACATTTTTTTTGCGGAGTACTTCCTGGTGTATGGATTGATTGGTCGGGTTATTCATAAAAAACTCTCTTGTCGGTTGTGATGGCTTCTATGGCAGATAGGACGGATCGAGCAATTTGAGCGGATCAATTTGCTGCGCCAATGATCCAATTGAAATTAAATAGTCCAGTGTGATTCTTGTAGTGGAGTAGATCGAATCCTCTTCCTGCAAATTGAATAGTGCCTTGTTATCACCAAGAGTAAGGAGCTTTAGATTATCGTCTGGCAGCACTTCCTCGATACTCATACCGAGATATGCGGCTGCGATGGCCCGTGTTTCCTCCGGGTTTTGCAGGCGGTAATCCACTGCTTCAAACCATGCCTTTAGGAATGCGCGAATATCCTCTGGTCTTTCATCCATGACAGATTGGCTAAATACGATCAGGTCTGGGAACAGATAGAGTTGTTCCTGCGGGTATATGATTTTATAGCCCTTTGAAAGAGCCTCGGATGAGTAGGGTTCCCAGGTGGAGGCCGCCTGGACCTTGCCGCTTTGGAGGGCTCCCAGTGCAGCTTCGGGGTCTAAGGCGACAATATTAACATCGTTCATGCTCATGCCCGCGCTCTGTAACATTTTGACAACAGTCAACTCATATTGTGAGCCCAATTGCAGACCGATGGTTTTTCCATTCAGGTCTTGTACTGAATCAATCTCCGGGCCGGCGATAACGGCATCGTTGCCTCCGTTATCGTAGACTGCCACCACCTTCATGGGGGCGTTGCGATTGATGTTAATGGTGTCTCCGACTGCTATTAGTGCGCCATCAATTTGCCCTGCGGCCAGATCCGGATAGGTTTTGGAAAAAATTTCGTAGTAAACAGGCTCCACTTCCACACCGTATTTTTCAAATATCCCCTTCTCTTGCGCGACCAGAAGTGTATAGTCGCCCCACCATTGTGTATATTCCACGCGCAATGGCGATTTGGCGGGTTCTTCTGGTTGCAGCATCGTACAAGCGGCAAGAGAGATCGGAATTGCAGTCAGGAGAATAACTTTCAGGAAATGGTTTCTATGCATTATGGATATCCGTGTTTACTGCGCCATACCCAGTTCGATGGAAGCCGGCTCGATCTGCACAATCACATCAGAGCCGCCAAGTGCGCGGCTAAGTTCCTGGGCGGCTGTTTGCAGGATGGTCTCAATGCGGGTGGAAGCGCCGATTTTTGAGGATATGTTGGTTGTGACTCGCTCCAAGTCTGCGCGATGCTGGGTGGATTGTAAAAGTACCGCTGTTTCAATTGCGAGTGAGAGGCGCTCGGCTACCGCTTCAGCGATGTCTGCCTCGTCGGTTGATAGTTTGCGGTTCTTGCGCGTGCGCAGATTTATCACGCCAATGATCTGTCCGCGCAGGCGAATGGGAATTGTAAGAATGGAAGGGGCATTGTTTTTATTGTCCAGTACTGTTTTGCCGTTTGCAATTGCTTCGTGGATATGATCGCCCTCAAGAGGTTGTTCCAGCGGAATGATCGCTGAGCCCGCTGACTGGAGTCCCAACCCTAATGATTTTGGCCTCATCACATTCCATGATTCGCGCGTCGTTTCCTGAAACGCGCTTTGCGCTTCAGCGAGGGATTTGCGGGCTTTCTCAAATTCGAGCGTGTTGTTGATGGTAATGGCAACTTGATCGGCAAGTGTGGACAAAACTTCAATATCGTCCTGGTCAAAGGCGTTTTCCTCGGTGCTTTGTACATCAAGCGCGCCGATCATTTGGTCGAAATAGCGGAGAGGTAATGCGATTTCCGAGCGGGTGTTTGGAAGGTCAGGATTGTCAAAGTACGCCGCATCGGCCCCAACGTCCAGGGCGATGCGTACATGGCCCGTGGCGGTGACAAAGCCGACAATACCGGTCTGCCCGACCTCCAGTTTGTGTCCTCTTGCAAGCATTTTTTGTCCCCCTGCGCTATTCGAGGCGCGCAGAACTGCAAATTCCCGTTCAGCATCCAGCAAAAATATTCCGGTGTGATATGTATTGAATTGTTCGCTGATCACTTGCGTGATGCGCGGCAGAAGGGTGTCCAGTTCCTGAATCGACGAGATCGTTTTTACCACCTGGGAGATGGTTTCGAATTTTTTGGAACGGCGTTCGCTGGTTTTGGCGATGGCATCAAGATCGGCAGTTCGAAGTTTGACGCGCTCATCAAGTAAGTTGCGTTCCTCTTCAACCCTGGTGAGGGCGGCTTCCGTTTGTTTTTGACCTTCGTCAATTTCGGCTTGCAATCTTTGAAAACCAAGGATAAAGATTGTGCTGAACAATATGATCGCCGCAGCCGCGCTTAGCCAGTCGGTAAGTTTTGCGTTCCCAACCAGCACGTTTGTTGGATTTATTATGCCATTAAGAATTAAATAACCCATGACCGCAAAAGCCGCCATGGTAAGGGCGGTGGCGATCCTGCCGGCCCTGGGAGAGAACATCAATGTTGCGATTACAACAGTCGCATAAAAGAAGACAAGCCCGTCTCCAAGTATTCCATAGGAAACCAATTCGTTCACTCCAATGGCAAACAGGGAGGCTAGAAAAGCGAAGATGCGCGTGCTGTATGAGGTGGGAAATATTGTTGCCGAGACAACAAGTAGATAGGCGGCGCCATAGACTATTTTGGTGGCAATATTCGTTGTGGCAAGAAAGGCCGGGATGAACGCGAATAAACCAATTATTAACACGCTGATGAGCAAAGGCAAAGCGAAGGCTTGTCGCCAATGTTTAATATATTCTTCAGTTGATGCCTTGGTTCTATTTTGAACGTTGCTCATTTTTTCTTTCCTTTTGCTGCGATTCGGTTCTAAAGAAATGTAATTTCAAGTTTGCCTGCCGGTACAATTACCTGCGGTCCTTGTCTCTGGACTGGAATTGAATGGCAATATCTGTATCTTGCAGTGTATTGCCCAATTCCTGAATGGCGGTTTGAAGAATACTCTCAAGGTTGACCAGGCTTCCAATCTTCGCTGAGATCTGACCTACAGCTCGTTCTTTTGCGGCGCGCCTTTGGGCTTCTGTCAGGAGGCGCGCGTTTTCGAGGGCAATGGCAGTACGTTCGGCAGTGGCTTGCGCGATTGCAATCTCATCTTCGGTCCATGTGCGATTCGAATCTGTGGCCGCGCTAAGCTTGAGTGTGCCGATGCGTATACCGCGCAGGGTGAGGGGAATGGCAAGGCTGTGGGCAGGCTGATTGTCAGACTGGGACAATTTTTTCGTATCGATGCCGTCGAAGTAATATCCTCCAATGGATTGTTGATCCAGGAACTCACGCCACTGTTGTTTATTGATCTGGGTGGATGCCGCTTCAATTCGTGCAAGAGCTTCGTGGGATTGTTGCAGGGAACGTGCGTTTTGAATGGCAATGCTTACCTGGTCTGCCAGCGCGGAAAGGATGCTTACATCTTCCTGCGAAAATGCGTTTGTTTCCAGGCTTTGCACGTCCAATGCCCCAAACAGTTCTGTGCTGGTTCGAAGGGGTAACGCGATCTCTGAATGGGTATCCGGAAGGTCAGGATTGTTGAAGTAAGCCGCATCCAGCCCAACGTCAAGAGCGACGCGGGGTTGTCCGCTGCCGGTCACATGGCCTACGATCCCAGCTCCGCCGACGGGCAGCCGATGATTCCTCCGAAGCATTCTTTTTCCGCCTTCGCTATTTGCAGCCACCAGGATGGCATATTCCCGGCTATTGTCGAGGAGAAAAATTCCAACATGATAAAAGCCGAATTGTTCTGAAATGGCTTCTGTGATTTGAGGCAGAAGGGTATCCAGTGTTTGGGAGGATCGAATGGTACGCGCAACACGCGCAATGGCTTCAAACTGGGTGGAGCGGCGTTCATTGCGTTGGTTGGCTGCCAATAGTTCATCGGTGCGTTCGCTGACATGCTTTTCAAGATTTAATTGATTTGTCTTTAGTTCAAGCTCGCGATTGTTTAGTTCTTCATTTATTTTTGAAAGCTGATCCTGCTTGCGGCCGGCGTACCCGGCAAATAGTCCAAGGACCAGCGGAGCGGTATCAACCACCCATAACAAGGGGTCTGCAATTTGGGCGGCGGCCATGGTGGAAATGTTGATTGGCAGCCGGGAGATCGCCAGCCTCAACAGGGTTCCGACGATGGGGAATAAGAATCCAAAGAGCACACCAAAAATGGTGTAACGCTGTGTTTCATTTCTTGGCGCCTGGGTTGCTTTCTTATTCACAGTTTGTACCTCGAAAATTTCCTTGTAATTCTGGATGACTATTCGTCATCGCTTCCTATCTCGACCGTAATCTGGGCGCCGCCAATTTGAGCGCCCAGCTCGCGAATGGCTGTTTTTAAGATCGCCTCGATTTCGGTTCCCGCGCCGATTTTGGCGGATATTTGACTGATTGCCTGTTCGCGGGTGGCGCGCTGTTGTGATTCTTCAAGCAGGCGTGAATTTTCAAGGGTGAGTGCCGCGCGGTTTGCGGCGGCCTGGGCGATTGCAATCTCTTCCACGGTCCATATATGATCCGGGTCTTCCTGTTCCAATCCGATCACGCCGATCACCTGATTGAGCAGCATCAACGGAACCATCAATGTGTTTTGTTCGCCGTCATCACCTGGCTGTTTGTTGTCCTGCTTTACGACGATGGGTTTTCCGCTCTCCAGTTTTTTCAACAAATCAATTGGAAGGTTGTGAGGAACGGGGCTTACCTGCAGCCCATCATATTCAAAGCCCAGGAAATCCTTCTTATTAACGGTGGATTGCCAGGCTTGTTTTGTCTGCATCCTATTCGCGTTGGTAAGTTCGCGCATCGTAACTTCCACCTGTTGGGCAAGTTGCGCGTTTTCGATTGCGGCGGATAGTTGATCTGCCAATATTTGCAGGGTCTGAATGTCGCGTTCGCCAAATGCGTTGACGATATTTGCCTGAATATCCAATGCGCCAATCGTAAGGCTGCGGCTGCGCAGGGGCAGCGTGATCTCTGAACGGGTTTCCGGCAAGTATGGGTTTTCGAAATGCACAGAATCTGTATCGAAATCCAAGGCAATATGCGCCTGGCCCGTCTTGGTTACACTGCCGATCAGACCCTTTTGCCCCACTTTTAATTTGTAATTTATAGCCAGCATTTCCTCTGCGCCCACACTGCTGGCAGCGCGTAAAATGGCGTACTCGCCGCTTTGGTCAACAAGGAAAATACCCACGTGATAATATTTCAATCGTTCGCGAATCAGGTTTGCAGAGACGTTGAGAAGCGTGCTCATATCGCGGATGATGGCGATCTCGCGCGCGACATCCGCGATGGTTTCCAGTTGCAGGGTATTCTTTTGCAGGTCGGCGGTTCTTTCATGAATGCGTTCCTCCAGCCCAAGCAGTGTGGATTGGAGTTGGTCTGTCATGGAATTAAACGCCGATGCCAGTGAGCCGATTTCATCCGAAGTTCCGACTTTGGCCCGGGCATTGAAATCTCCCTGGGAGATCGTATCGGCAACTTTGGCGAGCGCGATAATTGGACTGGTAAATGTTCGTGCGATCAGGGTGGCCAGGATCGCCACAGCCAGGATCGTCAGAATCACAAATAGAATGTTTGTGTTGATCTGTCTTTGAACATCGGCAAGGAAAATTGATGTTGGACGGCTGTAGGCTACAGTCCAGGGTTGAGTTTCCAAAAACGCCACTGCTATGCTGTCGTCACCCGGCGTATCCGGGGATATTTCAGCCCTGAAGAAAGGCTGTGTGCTTGCACTGTCAAGGGCAAGATCGAAGTCAGTGTAATTCGTGGCTTGTTCCTCGCGGGGGAGATTCGAAAAACGTTTGGTATCCACTGCAAGCAAATAATCAGGGAGCTCGAGGGGGATAATGGATTTGAGAACGAGGTCCGGGTAACGGGTGTCTGCCATGCGGATATTGAGCTGATCCAGCAATAGGACTGCGGCATCAGAGGAGGGCCCGATGCTTTCAGTGATCACTGATTGTAAAATGGCCGAGTTATATTTAATTCGCAAAATCCCAACATAGTTGCCATTCTCATTAAGCACCTTGCTGGCAAAGTGGATAATGGTTGTAGTATCGTTGGCGTAGGTGACTGCGGTAACGAATGGTCGTTCGGAAAACCGGACTTGCGGAAAATATGCTTCGCGCGATTCATTGGCTTGGCTGACGCTTGCAGCAGTGTCCAGCAGCACATTTCCACTGGCATCTATGAGCGCGTAGGAAATAATATATTCGGTATCTTTCCTGGCAAGTTTGTTAAGAAGATCCGTGGCGTGGGCCTGATCCGGGCTGCCGGCCCGCAGGGATGGGTCCATCTCGAGGTAGGTGGAAAAGTCAGCGAATTGCGCTTCAGTTTGAACTGAGTTCAATGTCTCCTCGATAAACGCATCCAGGCTGTTTGCCGTTTGCGTTGCGCCTGACCGCAGCGAAATCTCAGCGCCGTTGATGAGCGCCTGCCGCGTCTGAATGATGTTGCGATATGAAGTGAAGATGAGCGGAATCAGGGCAATGAGCAGCATGAAACGTACCAGGCGCGTTTGAAGCGTGGCGCGATTATTTTTTCTGCCTGTAGTGTTTTGCTGTTGTGCTGATTTACTCTGGGTCATATCGGCCTTTAATTTTTACTTTTATCTTCGTTTCCGTTTTTGGATGGTGTTCCCAATTGGATGAATGACCGCGATACGCCCAATGCCTGTCCAAGCTCCTGGATGGTTGTTTGCAGGATGCGGCTGAAGTCGGAGGATGAGCCAATTTGTGTGGTGACTCGGGCTATGGTCTCCTCCTGTTCTGCGCGGCGGGTGGTCTCTTCGAAGAGGCGGGCGTTTTCAAGAGAGAATGCGGTTCGGTCTGCAATGGATTGCACCATGGCAACCTCGTCTTCCGTCCATTTTCTGGTTTCCTCGGTTGCCTGGATGTGAATAATTCCGATCACTTGATCGCGGAATTTAACGGGAACTGCCAAGGCGGGGGGATTGCCCCTCGAAGGCTGGGCCAGCACTTCGGTCTCGCCTGATTCGAGGGCTTTTTCCAATATGGGGCTGTTCGCCGGAAGTGCGGTGGAAATGGTCCCATCCGGCAGATAGTAATATCCGCTCTGCTTTTGTTTGCGGTCAGTGGATTTGATGGCGCTTATGGAGGGCAGCGCGTGCCTTTGGGTTTCGGCTGTCAGGCCATTACTAATAATGAGCGCGATCTGATTGGAGAGCGTGCCCAGAATATTTACATCCTCTTCCTTGAATGCGGAAGACAGGGTGCTTTGCACATCCAATACACCGATTACTTTTGTGCCATATTTAAGCGGCAGCGCGATTTCGGAGCGTGTTTTGGGAAGGTCGGGGTTGTTGAAGAAAACTGCATCCGAGCCTGTGTCGAGCGCAATGCGTGGACGGCCGCCCTGGGATACGTACCCGACGATACCGGTACCGCCAACTTTTAATTGGTGATGACGTTCCAGCATGTGCTGACCGCCCTGACTATTTGCGGCGCGTAATACGGCATATTCACGATTTTCATCGAGCAGAAAAATTCCAACATGGTAAAACCCCAATTTTTCACTGATGGAGCGGGCAATGTGCGCCAGCAGATCACCCGTTTGTTTTTCCACATTGGCTGATATATCCTGTGAAATTTCAGAAATGGTCAACAAACGTTTTGCGCGTTCCTGATTTTGCTGATTGACTTCAGCAAGGAGGCGGGTGCGCTCCTCCACATGTTCTTCAAGATTGGTTTTATTTTCCCTCAGTTCTTTATTGATTGTATTGATCTCTTCCAAACGGGTTTGTTCGATGCTTGAGCGAAAGACAGTGACGCCATACAGGATTACACCCATGAAAAATATGATGCCGCCCGCCTCGGGGACATTGCCCGGTAATATTTTCGTTTTCGAATAGTACGGCGCCAGGATGGTCAGCAAAGTTGCAAAGATTGCAAGCCTGACAAATATTTTCCGACTTGTCAATGCGCTTGAAATGATCAATGCAAACGGGACGAGGGCAAGTACCGACGTTAGGTAATTTGATGCGACTCCAAGGAACAATGAAAGGTAAGTGGCCGAGATAAAACCGATGGAAAAGACCAGCGTCCCAGCCCGCGGGAATTTCGATTTGCCCAGCAGAAATGAAACAGCCGATATTCCAAGCAGGAAATAAAAAATAACAGTGGATCGGGGACGCGACATCAGGTCCAGACCAAATGCAATCATCAAGGCAAGCGAAATGGCATTGAGCAGTTGGGCATGACGCGCCAGCCCCAATTCTTCTATGGTTGTGTGTGGGGCGATTATTCCCAGGCCAATCCGTCTGATACGCTCAGCGAAGGATTGCTTTTGGTTGTTGAAGGGTGTTTGCGATGCGGACATGACTATCCTCTTGCCCTTCTTACTGTATCGGGACTTATGCTTTTCTTTTCCTGACCTTCAAGCTGCTTCTGTCCATCGAATTGATCCAACAATTGGAAAGTGACCGAAGCGTTTCCGATGGTCTGACCGAGTTCCTGCACTGTTTCCCTCAAAATGGTCTCCACATTCGAGAATGCGCTGATGCGCGAGGAAATATTCGATACCAGTGACTCGCGCGCCGCGCGCTGCTGCGACTCTCTGTAGAGGCGCGCGCTTTCGAGAGCGCCGCTTAATTGTTCTGATAATGCGATGGCGAGGTTGGTCTCGTCCTGCGTCCATGCTTCTGATATTTCATTCTTTTTCAATCGAATTGCGCCAATGATCAATCCGCGCACTTTTATGGGGACGCTAATGGTTAGATTGTCACTCCCAATAATAATATCGCCTGTTTCAACGGCCTTTGAGATGCTTGGGTCGAGAACTTCGGTGTAAATTTGCGTTGTGGCAGGCGGTGTGGCAAGGAAACCCGTCCGCGGTTGATTGCGGAGAATCTTGCTCCAGGCCTCGCGGCTTACCTCACCATACACCAATTTGGATGCTTCAAGGGCGCTTTCGGTCTCGTTGAACAGGTTCGCGTTTTGGATCGCCACTGCAAGCTGCTCGGCCAGGATTTGCAGGGTCGCAATATCCTCTTCAGTGAATGCCTGCGACTCTGTGCTTTGCACATCCAATGCGCCGAGGACTTGTCCGCCCACAGCCAGAGGCAGCGCCATTTCAGAGCGTGTCTCCGGCAAGTCGGGATTATTAAAGAAAACCGCATCCTTACCGACATCCAACGCGATGCGCGCTCTGGCTCTTTCAGTTACATACCCCACAATGCCGGTCTCGCCAACCTTTAGTTGGTGATTCCTTTCCAACATGCGTTGACCGCCTTCGCTGTTTGCGGCTTTTAGTACCGCAAATTCCTTATGGTCGTCAAGTAAGAAGATGCCCACATGATAAAAGCCAAAATTCTCGTGGATGAGATGGGTGGTTTGCTGCAAGAGTTCGGAAAGGTTGCGGAAGGAGGTAATGGACCTGCCTACATCTGCCACAGCTTTCAATAGTTTGTTGCGATGTTCGAGTTCGTTGGTGCGTTCGGCAATCCGTTCTTCGAAGATGTCAAAAGTGTGGGCCAGATCGGTGGTTATTTGATGAAAGACCGTGGCGAGGTCTTCCAATTCATCCCGTGTCTGTATCTGAAGCGGCTCCATCAGTTGCCCTCTGGCGGCGCGCAGTTGTTCCGGAGAGAAACGGCTGACATGCTGGGCTAAACGGCGAAGTGGTTCTGTAAAGGAGCGGGTATACAGGAACAGGATGAAACCGAAAACGAATACAACAATAACCGCATAAATAATCAATGTGTTTTGCAGTTGTGAAGCATTCCGAAAAAGTTCCTCTTGCGGGAAGGCCAGTCCCAGAGACCAGCCAGTATCCAATCCGATGGGTGTATAGGCAACAAACATGGATTGTCCCTTGGAGTCCACTGCCTCGGCAAAACCTGTATTTCCTGCGATCATTGCAGAAACCAGGTTTAACCAATCTTTTGTTTGCGGCGTCTGCGATGAGGCCACCATCGAATCCACCATGGCGTTGTATTCGCCCCCGTTGCTGCCAATCCCCAAAACTACTCCCTGGGGATCAAGCAAAAAGGCGTAGCCGTTCTTACCGACAGTTATTTCATTTACGATATCCTGCGTTTGTGAGAATGCAATATCGGCTGTGGCCACTCCTTTGAAAATTCCTTCATCATCGAAAAATGGCGCGCTCCAGGTGACCATCCAAATTTCGCCGCCGCCTTCGTCAAAATAGGGAAGAGATAAAGCCGGCACGCCTTTTGATTTGGGCAGGGTGTACCATTCCCAATTGAAATAGTTATAGTCCGGGTTTCCAAGTTGGGTGAATTTCAATTTGTTGTCTGAGGTGCGGCTGAAATACGGCGACCAATAGTAAACATCCGGTTGAAATTGATAAGGTTCGTAGGCTATGGTGGAACCAAATATCTGCTCATTGTGGACCAAGGTGTTGTGGATGGTCTTAAGGATGGTTTCCTTGTCGTAGCTTATCGTCTCGGCGGAGGCAGCCAGGTCTATTGCAGCGCTTCTCGTCCAGATGAGATTGGAGCGGATCAGTTCGGCCTTTGAAGTTGTTTGAGCAGTTAGCTCCCCTTTTAACGTGTCGATCAAAGCGGCTTGAGTTGCCTTGACGCTCAAGACCGTTGAGATCACGAAGGCAAGCAGGAATAAGAACAGCACTATTAATGGAAGTTTGAGTCTCAGGCTCAGGTGACGGCCAAAAACTCCTCTTGTTGGAGGAGGCGTTATTGACTCAGAGACCATCTGGGGAGTGGTAGCGGACATGTCAAATTCCTCTTGCTGCAAGACGGTTGACTCTGAAATTAAAATGAATCATGGTCGATTCGTCTTCCATCCAAAATTTTTGCAAGGCTCTTTCCTCTTTACTTTAACCGAAGTGTGCTCGTTCGTTTTTTAACAGGCGCGGCTTCCGCCTGATTGGTGCCAATACTGATCTCTGCTTCCTTTAGATCGAACACTCTGCGTAATTCGGTGGCGGCGGTGCGGATCACAGATTCAACATCCAGGGTTTCTCGGACGCGTGTCGAAATGTTTGCAATCATCTGATCGCGCAAAGAGCTCTTTTGCGCCTCATCCACCAGACGGCTATTTTCCAGTGCCAGGGCCACTTGATCCGCTATTTTTTCAACGAGAACGCGTTCGCGCTCAGACCATGCAGCAATACCGCCTTTTCTTATCAGTTTTATGGTTCCAATATTTTGTCCGTACAGGATTAAGGGCACATGCAGGCCGTCCGCATTGTCTTTTCTGTCGGCGGTAAATATGGGTCTTACGCCAGCGGGCGTATATTGATAAGCAGGTTTGTAGCGGCTGGTAAGCTTGGACCAGGTCTTACGCGCCTGGAAGGATGTGTTGATCTCCAGTTGATTGATCAGATTCTTTGTTTCGTTGATAAGGCGCGCATTGTCAAAGGAGATTGCAACAAGGTCTGAGAGGGTTTTTAGAATTTCAGCATCTTGAACACTAAAAGCCCTGGGCTGGTCGGAGTGCAGATCCAATATCCCAATCACATTCCCTCGAACCGTAAGCGGCAGAATCATTTGAGAGCGGGTGAGAGGGAAATTGGCATCACGAATAAAATTTTCACCTTCAACGTCTGATGAAATAATCGGCCGGTTTTGTTGGATGACCAGATTGATGGCATTCCGCCGGTCTGGTTCTACGCGAAAACCCTGACCGACAAGCTGCTTCCCGGCTGCGGAGGAAGCCGCCTGTAGGAATGCGATTTTTTTCTGTTCATCCAATATATACAGCCCAACGTGATAGTAACTAAACTGCTCAGAAGTAAGCTGGGTTACTGTTTCGATCAATGTGGGAATATCCTGAATCTCGGCAACGGTCCTTGCCACATTCGTGGAGATTTGTAATTGAATTGTCTGGGAGTTCAATTCTTCTGTGCGTTCCTGTACCCTGCTCTCCAGCCGTGAGCGCTCGTCGTTCAAGGATTGGAGGGCGCTTTGCATTTGACTAACAACCCGGGCAAACGCTTCTTTAAATTGACCGATCGCAATAATGAGAATTGCGCTTGGAATGGAATAATCAACAATATAAAAAATCCAATCCGTCCGCGTGGTGACGGGTAAATTCGGCGCCGTCAAATGATATATTCCGAGTTGTTGATAAATGGCGACCGTTGCGACGATTACCATGCTCGCAGCCAGAACAAAAATATCAACACGATTATCAAATAAGAGCGAAGTTAAGGCCACGCAAGTTATAAAAAAAACGCTGCCATCGAGCCATGGACCCCAATCCAGGATTGAATTTGCGCCCACAATAAATACCATGAGCAATAATACGATGGCGCGCAGGAAATAAGGCGCGGGTAATAAAGTGACCAGTGCCAGTGCTGTAAGAAGGCCGGCAAACAAGATGCGATCACTGGATGGTGTGGTTTGCCAGTTAAACAACATCAACCCAATGCCGAATATGAGTGCAATGCGCAGAACCGATAAAATAAATCCTTCGCGCCAGCTTTTATAGTTGAAAGCGGCCATTTCCTGGCTGGTTGATTGTGAAGATGCGAAATTGCTATTCATGGTCTTCATCCATTGAAACTTCAATCACCACTTCAGCGGCTTCAAGTGTGCGCCCCAATTCCCTGACTGTGGTCTGAAGAATACTTTCCATGTTTGTGGAGGCCCAGATCTTGGCGATAAGCTCATTGGCCAGCCTTTCACGCAGCGCAACCGACTGGCTTTCTTCCACCAATCGGGCATTCTCCAACGCCAGTGTTGCCTGAGTAGTAATGGATTCGATCAGATTCCTTTGCTCGGGTGTCCACTCGGTTGAGTTTTCCAAATGGATCTGCCCAATCGATTGATCCCGTAAGACCAGGGGAATTTCTATTTCCTGTGTACCCGTTGGGTCATTGTCTCCGATTGCGTATTCCAGGTTTTGATCGGCAGTAAGCGACGACCATGCTCCATGCAGGTATTGTCTTTGAGTGGCGCGCATTTCAGTCAGGCTTTGCTGGGCTTCACGGAATAGATGCGAATTTTCAAGGGCAATCGCAATTTCATTTGCCATATTTTGGAATGTGCCCACACCCTGCCGGGAGAATGCGTTTGCCTTTGTTGAGTGCATTTCCAGGGCGCCCAGCACGTTTTCGCCAACTATAAGAGGAAGCGCTATTTGGGAGCGGGTGTATGGCAACAATGGATTGTCAGACCGAAAGGATTCGTTTGCATCATCTTGAACGATATGTGCCTGTTTTGTGCGAATCGCGGCGCTAATTGCACTTTTTCCGCTCAAGTCGAGGCGGTGTCTATTCTCGCGCAAAACCCGGCCAGCTTCTCCGGTTGCCTCTTTTAGTTCTGCCCATTGTCCTGTTATGTCAATTAAAAAGAAGGCTATGTAATAACATTCAAATTCAACTTCGATTAAGTGAGCTGCGCGTTTGAGCATCTCATCCGGATCGAGGATCGCTGTGACTGCCCGCCCGATCTGGTTGACTTTATCCAATTGACGGGTACGGTCTAAAACCATATCCTCAAGGTTATTGCGCTCACTTTCAAGCGTGTTTAGTGTTGTAGTAACTTGCTTTTGCGCTTGAAAGAATTCCTGCTCCAATCGTTGGAAGCCAAGGATGATTACTGATCCAAGCATGACGACTGCGATGCTGGCACTTATCCAGTCTTCGATTAATGCTGGAGGAGCATCCGGATTGAGCGGAACGATTTGCCCGCTTAGAATTAACCATCCAATGAGTATGAATGTAAGTATATCCACGACAAGAGCTGCAATACCGACTCGCGGCGAGAGCAACATTGCCGCAAATATGATCAGCCCTAAAAAGAAAAATAAACTGTCACCTAAAATGCCATGCGTAATCAGCTCACTCATGCCGATCACATAAACACCAAGCATGATTACGCTCATGCGCACCAAATATGAAAAGCGGATGACCGTAACGATGCCTGTGAGTACGAATATTGCGATAAAAATTAAATTAATAAATATGCTGCCTGAAGCACTTAATGTAGGGATAAGCGCGACGCCCCCAAATACGAGCACACCTAAAAGCAGAGGAATGGCAAACCTTTCACGCCAGTTTTTATAAAATTGACGTGTTGCTTCCTCTGGATTTATCAACTGCGTTTTGGATGAGCTGCTTTCCATCATTGCCGGTCTTTCTTCGTGGAATCTGTGATTGGTTTAACTTGTATTTTCGCATAGCGCGCACCCGTGATTCTGGTTAATTCGCTTGCCGTAGTCATTAAAATGGATTGAATATCTGTCGACCTTCGGATCTTGCTTGTCACTTCAAAGATCACGCGTTCGCGTTCCGCTTGCAGGCGTATTTGTTCCAACAACCGCGCATTCGCGATAATGGCCGCAAGACTTCCGCCAAGCGTGCCAAGCATTTCTTCGTCATTTTCGGTATAGGCGTCGGGTTGTTCGCTTTCCACATTCAAAACGCCGAGTAATTCATTTCGATAGATCAGTGGGATGGCCAGTTCAGAACGCGTATTCGGACTAAGTTGAATATAACGAGGGTCTTCACTTACATTCCTCACGCGCAAGGGGCGTTTATGCGCGGCGACCCAGCCGGTAATGCCGCTGCCGATAAGGATTTTTTCGGTTGAGACGTTTTCAGCATACCCCATGGACGCTTTCACTTCCAGCATCTTTTTCTCCCGATCCGCCAGAAGGATCGTAACACGGTCTCCACCGAGGGTCACCTGTAGACCGTTGACAGCGCTTTCCAGAGCCTCTTCAAGCGTGGTCCCAGAAGCGGCTGTTGTGGTGATGTGGTGCAGCAAACGGTGCTGCGAGAGATGTTCCTGAGTTTCTGCAAATAATTCCGTATTAACTACGGCAACAGCCAACTGGTCAGCAAGAATCTGCAGACTGCGTAAATTGTCTTCGGAAAATGCGTAGGGTCTGGTGCTTTGAATATCCAACACACCGAGGATGCGTTCGCCGACTTTTAACGGTATTGCCGCTTCGGCGCGCGTATCCGGTAGAAGTGGATTGGCGTAATAGGTTGAATCTTTGGTTGTATCGTTAACAACCAGTTGTTCACCGCGACCACTCACAAATCCAACGATCGATTTTGAACCAATCCCGATCTTGTATCCCGCGCGTTTCATTTGCGCGCCAGCTTCGCCGGTTGCTTCGCGGATCATGGAGAATTCCCCGGACAAATCTCTCAGAAAGACGGCAGCGTGATAAAAATCAAGTCGTTCGAGAATGAAGTTGACGGCCTTGATCAATAACTCGTCCAGGTTGAGCGAACCGCTAATGTCTCGGGCAATTTCAGCGGCAGTTTCAAGTTGAAGCGCCCTGTGCTGGCTTTCATCCAGGAGACGGATATTATTGATCACCCCTGCAACCTGGCTCGTAATTGTGGTAAAAAACTTTAAATCGGCATCGTCAAACGCATGTTCATGATCAGGGTCTTGAATTATTAACGCGCCGATGGGATCGTTATGCACCAGCATGGGTGCTCCCATCCATGATTGCGCTGGCTTGCCAACCAATTTTGCCCCAAGGCCTGCTGCTCTTCGTTCTGTATCCTCCACAAGCATCAATGGCTGCTTTGTGCGGATCAGAAGGGAGGTTAGTCCCTCGCCTAGCGGAAAGGATTCTATGGCGGTAATTTGTTCGTTTTCATAACTAAATGGCACGCTGATTGTGTTGCTGTTCTTATCGTAGAGGGCAACGATCAGGCTATATTTCCCAATAATTTGATGTATCTTATCGAGCAGCGCCATATAAAAATTTTGAATATCCGAAGTTGCAGAGATCAATTCATTAATGGATGCCAGTGATTCGACCTCGCGAAGGTGCCTTTCTGTTTGCTGGACGGCTTCGGCCTTCTCCAGGGTGATTGACATCAAATCTGCAAGATTCGTATAAGGTTGAATCGCTGCATTGGAAAGGGGATGCTTGCGGGTGCCGATCACGATGATCGCCACTACCGCATCATGCTTTTTTACCGGCAGGATGGCAGCGCTGACAAGTTCAAGCATTTCCATTAAATTTTGGAAGGCGGCGGGTACATCAACTTTATCGGGTGCGGTAATAATTGGACCCCGATGCAGGAACTCCTTTATTTTTTCGACATCAACTCCGATATGCTTTGGATAACCGTCGAATGATGCGGAATCTCTGGTCGAGTCAGATGATAATAATATTTCAAGGTGTTCAGTACGATCATCGTGCAAGCGAAGTAAGACAACAGGGTAGGGGGCTTTCTCAAGGATCTGGCCGCTGATTGCCAGAACTTCTGATTCGCTGTTGGCATTTGCGATCAAACGGCTTGACCGATAGAGTCGCTCGAGTTCCTCAAAGTTAATCTGGCTTGTTTCAACCAGCCCCATCGTTTGTATTGCTGCGGAGATTTGACTTGCCAGGGTTTTGAGCATGACAATAGTTTCAGCGCTGTTAAATGCTCCTGCTACTGCACTTTGCACATCCAGAACCCCCAGAACCAAATTCCCAATAGAGATGGGCACGGTGGCCTCTGAACGGGTTTCCGGGAGTAATTCGTTCTTTAAATGTAGCGGATCGTCCAGTACGTCGGATGCGATGCGCGGCTGATTGTTCGCGCTGACCCATCCAATAATGGAGGCAGAGCCGACCTCCAGCCTGTATCTTCCATCCGCCATACCTTTCGTAGCTGATCCGTATCCTGTTTTAAACTCAATATATTTACCGCCACGGTCCACCATGAAAATACTCGCCTGATAAAATTCGAATTGCTGAACGAGAAGCTCCACAGTCTTGTCTAGCATTTCGTCCAGATTGGAAATGGTGGTGATATTTTGTGCAACTTCAGCCGCGGTTCGGATTTGGCGTGTGCGCTCATCGACTTTTTGCTCAAGCGAGCGATAGACGCCGCTGAGTTCGTCGGCCATGTGATTGAAGGAATTTGCAAGGAAACCAACTTCATCATCGCTTAATACTTCCGCCCGTCGACTCCAATCCCCCTCGGCAAAGCCATGAGTAATATCAGACAGTGACCGTAACGGTTTAATGATGCGATTGACACCAATACTTAAGACCAGACCGGTGGCGATTAGGGTGCCCAAAACGAGAAGCATGGTGAACGGCGCAAGGCTTGATATTTGACCGTAGATGCTGCTCGCTTTTACTTCAAGAACAACGCCGGTTTGCATCCTTGGAAACCACGCAAGCTGCGCCAGGATATTTTCATTATCTGGCGACTTGATATCCAGCGCCTCCGGAGTTGATTGGTTTGTGCTTATTAACTTTGAAAGTGCTGTCGCAAGATCGGTTCGTGATGACGAGGACGCGGCCTCGAGCGTGAATTCCCCCGTTGTTTCATCGCTATGTATATATTGATTGTCTGGCAGAATAAAATAAATGCTGGCTAGTGTCGAAATGCCGTTGAGAGGCTGAATAATTTCCTGAAGGTTTTCCTTTTCTGTAATCCCCACAATTGACCCGAGTATTGAACCGCTCGCGGTCTTGTATTTCAATGCGGTAACAAGAACAAACTGTTCGTTATAAATGGGCGAGAGCCCGTACATCGCAACCGAGTGATACTCTTCCATCTCCCGATCAAAAATGGATGGATCCAGTTTCACGTCTTGCCAGTCTGTGTTGCTGGCAATCCTGATATTTCCTTTTGTATCCATCAGGAAATACTGATCGAAGACAGGAGTATTTTGTTGTGTGTTTAGCCTTTGGAATTCACTGACAAAATCACTGCGAATTTGGCGAAATTGAGAGCTTTGAGGGTTCGCGTGCAATCCGAGTTCGATTAGAGTTCTGAAGTTTTGATCCGCGAATTGACGTTCGATCAGCGCTTCATTGTTTATGATTTCACGGTCTATGATCTTCAGTTGATTGGTCAGTAGGTTTTGTGATTGAGTAACTGCCTGTTCGCGTAAAAGCGCGCGAGCGCGAAAATACCCCACCACGGCCATTAATGCCAGAGGAATGAAGCTAAAGATAAGGAGTGTTCTTACAAGCGTGCTTGTTAGACTGCCCTTAAATCTTTTTTGTTGAGTGTTAAGTACGGGCGTCGCTGTCATTGGATGATTAACTGTATTCCCAGACTGGCTCCCCGCTTAGAATGCGGCGAATTTGGTCTGGAAAACGGTCTGGGTCAAGGGGCTTGCCCAAAAAACCGTCAAACCCTGAATCTTTAGCCTTATTCATTTGTTCAAGGCTGGCTTCTGCCGTTACAGCAATGATTGGTACGGTTTTAAATCGTTCCGATGCACGGATCTTTTTCAGCGCCCCGTATCCATCCTCATACGGAAGACGAATATCCATAAGAATAAGGTCAAGGCGTGGAAGTGTATCTGCATATTCAACAACCTCATAACCCGATGTCTTCCACTCACAATGAATGCCCAGGTATCCAAGCATGCGCGCAATCAAAACAAAATTGGAAACATTATCCTCTACCACCAGTACGGCCGCATCATTCGGAATGTTTGGTTTGCGAATGGGCTGAGTATCAGAAACAGAGGGCGTTTGGTCAGACATTGGTACTCCTTGTAAGAAACTTCTCGATCTGTTGGCCAAGCGTGTCAATGTCGATTGGCTTTTGAATATAACCGTCGCATCCTGCTTCCAATGATTTTTCACGATCGCCGCGCATCACATTGGCTGTAACCGCAACAATGGGGATTTTGGAATAGCTTTTCATTCCTTTGATCTTTGCCGTCAGGGTATAACCGTCCATATCCGGCATATTAATATCCATTAAGATTAGATCAAAAGCACCATGCTCGAGTTTTTCTATGGCCTGCCCGGCATTAATAGCCTCAACTACAGAATAACCTTCCGCCCCCAAAACCCTTCGAACCAGACTTCTGTTATCCGGATTATCTTCCACGTATAGTATTGTACCTTTGTTGGCTTCTGGCATCATACTGGCAATCTCCGAAGTGAATTTTACTCGTAAGACAAAAATGCCGACATAACAGCAACCTTACAAATAGTATAAGAAAAACCGAGGCGGGTAAGGCCTCGATTAAGTTGAGCGGGTGATGGGACTCGAACCCACGATATCATGCTTGGGAAGCATGCGTTCTACCACTGAACTACACCCGCTTGGCGATTGGACGGTGATTATACGCTACGCCGGAAAGGCATGTCAAGCCTGATGAAAATCACGCTTCTTTTCTGACCTGTTTACTGCTTCCGTTTAAGGAGCATGTTCGCCAGCTGACGAATTGCCGCGCCGGCCTCTCCACGCGGATTTGTCTTGTCCAGATATTCGAGCGCCATTCGCGTCTCATTCTCAGACATCTCCTCAGCATACCTTCTGCCGCCCTCATCTTCCAGCAGGCTTGCAACAGCTTTCACTTCATCTACTGTGATCGGCCCCTGCGCCCAGCGTTGCGCGAATTTTCCATGCCTGCCCAGTGCGTATAGGATTGGCAGGGAATTTTTTCCCTCAACTAGGTCGCTGGCGGTGGATTTTCCGATAAGGACTTCGTCGCCCCAAATGCCAAGGATGTCATCCTGAACCTGAAATGCCAGACCAAGATGATAACCAAACAATCTGTAAGCCTCTTGTTCATCTTCGCTCGCATTCCCCAACAGCGCGCCAATTTGCGTACATGCAGATAGCAGGGCGGAGGTTTTCCCGCCAATCATCGGCCAGTAATCATCAATGCCAAGATCGCTGCGCTCTTCATAAGACATATCCAGAAATTGCCCGCGAGTTAAGTCCAAACAACAGTTACTTAGAATACTTGCGGCTTTTACAACAACTTCAGCTGGATAATATTCCGCCAAATCCAGAATGGCTTGATTGGCAATGACAAACATGGCATCGCCAACGTTGATTGCCATTGGCGCGCCCCAATTGACCCAAACCGTAGTACGGCCGCGGCGTTTGTCTGAATTGTCTTGAATATCATCATGCACAAGCGAGAAATTATGAACCAGCTCAATCGCCGCAGCTGCCGGCTTGGCGTGCAACCAATTTGGACTGGCTTCCATGGAGGCTGTTGCCAGTAAAACCAGCAATGGCCGAATCCTTTTACCGCTTGCTTCAGGGCCGGCGCGTTCGCCTGTCCACCCCATGTGATAGGTGAGCATTTCGTGAAATTGTTTCGTGCGCGTCTGATCAAGCCGCGCAACTTGTTTTTGGAGTTCTTTTTCAATTGCTTCGAGCATTTCTTTTTGAATATTCATTTATTAATTCCTGTGTATGCTGGAGTATTCGCCCAAAACATTTTTCAGATCTTTATCAAGTTGTTCCGGCGAATGGAATTGAATTGTATGAAACCCCAATTTCTGCGCGGCATCGATATTGGAACGCGAGTCGTCAATGAATAAACATTCATGCGCCTCTCGTTTTATTCTTTCCAGTGTAAGTTGATAGATGGCGGGGTCCGGCTTGACGAGTTTGTGTTCCCCTGAAATGATCACATCATCAAAGAGACGCAAAAACTCATAGCGTTTTTGCATCAGTGGGAATGTCTCAGCAGAAAAATTGCTTAATAAATATAAATTCCATCCCGCTGATTTTAGATTTTGCGCGATCGCTATCGTGCCCTCAAGCGTTTCCGTGATGCTGTCTTCCCAGTAGACATCATAAGCCTGGATCAATTCTGCATATTGGGGAAACTGGTTTGAGAGTTCTGCGATGCCATCTTTAAAGGAGCGGCCTGCATCCTGGCGGGCATTCCACTCCATGAAACGAATCTCTGCCAGAAAAGAGTCAACAGTTTCGGGCGTTGGAAAGAAGCGCTTGTAAACGCCATGAGGATCCCATTTAACAAAGACATTTCCAAAGTCAAAGATAATGGCTGTGATCGGATGAGTCATCTAAAGAATTAATCTCCAGACTTTATTTTATCCGATTAGCGCAGAAGCGGTATAATCCCGCACCTGGTATTTGATGCCTGACATTCAATTTTGGAGAATTTGACTTGAGCCGCGTAATCAACCCTGATTCTGTAGGAAAAGAACGAACCCGCCTGACGAAAGGAATTGTTTTGTGCATCCGTGAACTGGCAAAACAAAGCGCAGTTACGCCGGAAGCAAAAGATTTGGCTGCGTATATCGCATTGGCATTGCAGGCCATCTCTGAGGGAATTGATGTTTCTGTGACCGCATGGGAAAAACGAGACTACTGGGTGAAAGCCGATAAGTTTCGCATGGAGTGGATGTGGGCGGGGCATTCAGCAGAAAAAATGAAATCCGCCGTATTGACTGATGACTGGGCAACCGTTGCTGCACTCATGCCGCAGATCGCTTCTAGGTTTAGCAAGATCGAAGTGTCCAATAATCACAGACTGGGAAAGCCCTGGGCGGGAGCGTATACATTGCTGGCGTTACACCGCAAACTGTAACCGCAAAATGTGTCATGGAAAACAAAACTCCGAGTTCATAAAACTCGGAGTTTTGTTTTGAAGTCTTTACGCCTTCTGTAAATTCTTTAAGTGCTGTTTTGTGTTGTTGAGCAGTTCGGCTATCGTCTCGCGGACATGCCTGCTGAGGTAATGAGTCTCCAGTGTGGAAAGCGGCAGAAAGCGCGCACCTGCAACTACGTGGATGCAGTTTGATGATCCGCACAAACAAATGAATGGGGCGGCCATCTCCCATTCTGTGGACGGGTAGAAGAAGGAAAGTTCTTCGCCCTTCTCGATATCGCGACGGGCGATCATCAGCATATGTTCTGTATCGAGCACGACGTTTGGGTCGCAGGAATGATTCAGCGCTGCGAGTTTCCCAACATGAGTATGAACTGTTCTCCCAATTTGAACAGTGTAGCGATTGGGTTTGTCCATGATGTTTTCGCTGGGCATGGAGCAAATCACTTCACCTTTTTTGTATGCCTGCTTTGTAATCAGTGTTCGAAATTTGTTTTCTGTTCTTATGGCAAGTGTTTCCATTGTTGTAGTCATGTTATGT
>JACRBH010000225.1 GCA_016234535.1 Chloroflexota bacterium | reverse complement strand
ACCTTGACGCGCGTGCGATTGCCGATGACTTCCTCACCCACTTTGATGGATTGAATACGACGCACATCGAGACGAACAGAAGCATAGAACTTAAGGGCTTGTCCGCCGGTGGTGGTTTCGGGGTTGCCGAACATGACGCCGATCTTCTGGCGAAGTTGATTGGTAAAAATGACGGAGGTCTTGGTTTGGTTGATCGCACCCGAAAGTTTGCGCAACGCCTGAGACATGAGACGGGCTTGCACACCCATTGTCGCATCGCCCATGTCGCCTTCGATTTCAGAGCGTGGAACGAGCGCGGCAACGGAGTCAATCACAACGACATCTATTGCGCCGGAGCGGACGAGCGTCTCTGCAATTTCGAGGGCTTGTTCACCAGTATCGGGTTGTGAGACGAGCAGGTTATCAATATCCACGCCAACCTTTGCCGCATAGCTCGGGTCGAGCGCATGTTCCATGTCAATGAAAGCAGCGGTGCCGCCCATCCGCTGGGCCTCAGCCACAATGTGTTGACAAAGTGTAGTCTTACCGGAAGACTCAGGGCCATAAATTTCGATCACACGTCCGCGCGGAATACCGCCGACGCCAAGAGCAATATCGAGTGAAAGCGAGCCGGTGGGAATGACTTCAGTCACCATTCCGTGTGCTTCACCGAGACGCATGATCGAGCCGTCACCATAACGTTTTAAAATATCGCCGACGGCTTTGTCTAGCACAGCGCGTTTGGCGTTATCCATGTTTTGAGTTTGTGCTGGGGTTTCTGTTGCGCGAGTGGATGATTTTCGTGCCATGTTATTTTCTCCAATACAAGTCTAATAGGTTAAAAATTATTAAACACTGAGGACACGATGGTCACAAAGGTTTAAAGGTTGAATGTTGCGAGAGTATAGCACAGATGTTCAGTACGTCAAGGGAGAGACGTTGGCGTGGACGGCAGGGTCTCAGGAACAAATTCAAGCGTCGGCGCGGATGGGCGGATAGCGTTGAAGCCATTTGTCCCCGCAAAAGTAAGGTAGCTTACCTGACCGGGGAAAATCTCGACCCAGGTCTGCTGTTCCTTATCTTCATATATGAGTGTGACTTTATACAGCCCAGCCGGCAGGTCACTCAAAACCATATTCTCCTGATAATACGGGTCGGAATTCACCGCGCCTATGCCATACGTCCGCACTGTGCGAACGGGCAGTTCATAAGGCATTGGCCGCACCTCCACCCTGATATGAGTCAGCAGCTTGTCATCTTCATCCGTCACGCGCCCGACCAGCACCCCCCAACCTTGCGGCGGAGCCATCCACAGTTCAGGGTTGAACGTATTATAAAAAGCATTCCTGCCGAGGCGGATCTCAAAATGCAAATGCGGCCCCGTTGTCGCACCTGTGTCACCGACCAGGCCAAGTACATCCCCCGTCCCCACGTGTTGACCGACCACCGCAATGAGCTTGCTCATGTGGGCATATACGGTATAGAGCGCCTGATCTTTATAGCCGAAATCGTGCCGCACCACCACAGCCATCCCATAAGGGTCAGACTGATTGCCGGGCGCCTCGGTATACAGCCCCCAATCTGATGAGATGACCGTGCCGGGCCCAGCCGCAAGAATGGGCGCGTTCATTTCCGCATCAATATCCACGCCGGTGTGAACAATATTCGGCGCAAAGAAAACACCCCCATAACGATACTCCGCCAGCGGCCAGTTGACATTATCCGCTGCGATGGGGCGCGCAAAATAAAAATGATCGTAAGGCGACATCGCCCACGGAACGGGATACAACGGAGGACGCCAGCCTGAGATTGGTTCCGCGCCCGGAGTTGGAAGGTTGAATTGGAATGGCACCGGCGAAGGAGTCTGCGCCGCATCAAACTTGACTGGAGGCTGGTCTGCCGCAACTGCGGCAACTACCGGCGTCGGGGTGAATCCACCTACCTCACCTGCTCTTGCGCAAGAAGAGAGAAGGAACAATATGATGACGAACGGAGCGCGGACTTCAGTCCGCTTTTTACCAAATTGCGGACTGAAGTCCGCATTCCAGAAAACAAAAGATTTCATTACGGAATCACCGTCGGCGGCGTGGGGGAAAGAGTCGGCGTGCCTGTTGGCGTGGGCGTAAATGTAGGCGTCGGCGATAAGCGCGGAGTCGGAGTCTTGTACGGTGTGCGCGTTGGGCGTCTCGTCGGGGTAAGAGTGAAAGTGGATGTCGGCGTAAGCGTGGGCGGGAAAACATGCGTTGGCGTAACTAGCGCTTCGGCTGGATACAATTCACGCATCGCGCCATACCAATCCAACCCATTGGTTAATGCAAATTCAGTGAAGCGTGCTCCAGCATAGTAAGTGCGCCAGTTGGGAAGCGCAGGCAAACGCTCCCAGCCATAAGCAGCGGATAGGGCTGTCACATCCACCCAATAACCAGAAGGAACAGGCGCATATTTTCCGCCCTGCTCGTATGTGCGCGGATCGAGTTCATAGCGCGCGTTCAAATTCCACGGCGCATTATGGATCGGCTCGCCCAGCGAACCATCCTGCAAATTCGCGCGGACATAGACCCTCCAATAAGTTTGCGCGCCCACATCCTCGCGCAGAGCCACCATCCAGCCTGCGTTTGACATGAGGGAATTGATCGCAAAAGCGCGGCCGGTATACAGCCAATCTTCCTGCAAGCCAGGGTCGAGACTCGCTGTCAGCGGAATAAACGCATTCTCGATGCTGGCAAGCACATCCCAACCCGCATCAAGGATAAGGCGGTCGCGCAATGCGTTAAAGGATTCATCCACAAGATCGTGCAATTGCGGATACGATGCCTGCACATCCGTGATTGGAACCACATACCAGCGTTGATCGGGCACATCGTCTCCGGGCATGATTGCCGGCGACCATAGTATCGAAGGTGTAACTGCGGCGGCTTGAGCAAATGAATTTGGGAATGGATTCGATAAATTGGCGAAGCCCCAGGTCAGTCCGCGTACATGGCCGTTAAGCGGAGTGGGAGAAAGCAGCAAATTACCATTGACATCATATGAAGAGACATATTCCTGATTCGCCGTGCTGGTAACCGCAACGATCTGCTCAGCAGTTTCATTCCATGAACCCCAGCTCCCTTCGCCAATCCAGCGGGCCGTGCGAGCGGGGTCATTCGCCGCCCAAATGTAAAGCCCGCTAAAGCCGACCGTCTGCGAAGTGGAAGCCCATAATAATTGCGAACCATCAAAATTCCAGATGGGATGATTTTCAGAAGCAAAGGGTGTATTGCTCAGGTTTTGATAACGATCATCGCCGGCGAGGTCGAGGTCCGCGAGCCAGACATCACTGTCGCCGCCGCGCGTGGAGATGAACGCAACGTGCCTGCCGTCAGGCGCCCAAACAGGAGAATGATCTGAGGCGGAATCTTGTGTGAGGGAAATGATCTTTTGTGAAGGATCAGTCACCGAGACAATTGCCACTTCAAGGTTTTCGTTGATATAGGTTTCGAACACAAGCCACTGCCCATCCGGCGACCATGACGGTGATGAATCATATTCATTTGAATCTGTGACCTGCTTTACATCGCCGCTTTTCAAATCCATAACGTACAGATTCCAAAATCCGTTACGGTCGGAGGCGAAGGCGAGTTGTGTGCGGTCCGGGCTGAGAGCGGGCGCAATATCGTTCCACTCGCCTGTTGTGATGCGCGTCAGCGGCAATTCCTGCGGCGGGTTGCTTTGCACGAAGAGATGAGCGTATCCATTCTCTTCGATGGAAAGAAAGACAAGGTTGCCCTCGCCGCTGTATCGAACAACAGCGGGTGTGGATGTAAAGATCGGTTCAAGCGTGACCGTTGAGTTGGGTGCTGTTTCAGACGGTTGCGAGCAGCCGAAAAGCAGGAGGCTGAGGATGATTAAAATCAGAATCTTCGCTGAAGGAGTCCAAAGTCTCCCGACTTTGGCAAAATCAGGAGATTTTGCACTCCAGTTAGTAGGCGAGGAAGAAAAATGCAAAGGCATGGACAATGTCAATTAAGCGGGATCAGTTTCGGGGTCGGCGGGAGGCGGTTCCATATCAAAAGAATAATGGAGCGGCTCATTGGATGGACCTTCGGGGTAATACAGCCGCGCGTTGAGGGTGTACGGATTCTTTAGCTCGCCGCGGATGTGCATGGTGAATTCAAGTTTCCAACTCATCGGTTCGACAATGCTGGTGGATGCGACTTCATCGCCGTTCGAGTCGTTGAGGATGACTTCGATGTAGGGTCGTTTTTGAAACGGCGTAACTTCGAGGTTGACGCGCAAACGGCGGCCATCGGGATATGGCTGTGCGGAAAGCAAACTGATCTGTGTTTCTTCGGGAACAGCGCGGGTGAGGTTGTCTTCGGGGAAGAAAAATTCCATTTGGGTATTATAACCATAAAAGAAAAAGCCCGCCTTTGAGGCAGATGAGCGTTGAATTGCAGTTTCGTTGGCTTTGGTTTTGTTGTCGGTTGACATATAATTTGTATGCAGCTTACAGAATTTTTTTCTAGTATTCAAAACAGCACACATAATTAAGCGGAGAAGAACCAATGCATGTAATTCTGATTCACGGTATGGGACGCACCCCGGCGGCCATGTCCATTTTGGCGGTGCGGCTGCGGGCAAACCAGATTCAACCTCATCTTTTCGGTTATTCAGTCACCTTTGAACGCTGGGGGGAATGTGTTGAAAGGCTTGAAAAATTCATCGTGAAGCGCGTCAAAACAAACGACTATATTATCGTGGGGCATTCCCTCGGGACAGTTTTAACGCGCGCTGTTTTGCCAACATTGACCCATAAACCGAAGGCGTGTTTCTTTCTGGCTCCCCCAACCCAGGTCTGCAAGGCGGCTCGCAACTTCGCCCACCGCCGTTTGATTCGACTCTTTATGGGCGAAATTGGACAAGTCCTCACCAGCAAACAATTCATGGACTCGTTGCCCCTGCCTGACGTGCCGACAAAAATTTATTCAGGGATTGCAGGTCCGCGCGGACGCTACTCGCCTTTTGGAGATGAACCCAACGACGGGTTGTTGACAGTGAAAGAAACGCTTCTGCCGAGTGTTCCCGTGCAAACAGTCCCTGTGCTGCATACTTTTATTATGAATTCGAAGATCGTT
>JACRBH010000226.1 GCA_016234535.1 Chloroflexota bacterium | reverse complement strand
ACTCGGACACGAATGGGCTGTGGATATGCTCCATCAGCATGTGGTGCGCGGAGAGGTTCGCCACGCGTATCTTTTCTGCGGACCTCCCGGCCTGGGCCGGCGGACTTTGGCATTGCGCCTCGCTCAGGCATTGAACTGCACAACGCCTGCCGCCGCTGGGATTCCGTGCGGCACATGCCGTGATTGCAGACAGATCGAAGCCATGCAGCATCCCGATATGACCGTGATCCAGTCATTGGATGATGATGGAAATCCCAAAGAAAACGGGACTCTTAAAGTTGATTACGTGCGCGCCGTGCAGCATTCCTTATCATTGAAACCATATCAGGCGAAATATCGCGTGGCTTTGTTTTTGCGTTTTCAAGAAGCCAATGACAGCGCGGCAAATGCCTTGCTGAAGACTCTCGAAGAAGCGCCAGCTCATGCAATTCTTTTATTAACTGCTGATACGCCTGAACAACTTCTGCCAACCATTGTCTCTCGCTGTGAAATTTTGCGATTGCGCGCGCTTCCGATTTCGGCCATTGAATCAGATTTGCTCAAACGCGGCGTGGATGAAGAGCGTGCCCGCCTGCTCGCGCATATTTCAAGCGGACGCCCCGGTTATGCCCGCAAACTCGTTGATGATGTCAGTCTGCTTGAGAAGCGCGAAGAACGCTTGAATGACCTGCAAACCTTACTATCCGCTTCGCGTGTGGAAAAATTCTCCTACGCCGATAAACTTTCAAAGGATAAAGAAACCATGCGCCAGGTCATTTTGATCTGGCTTTCCTACTGGCGCGATGTGATGCTGCGCGTGGCGCAGGCGGAAACTCCGCTCACAAACATTGACTGCAACATGGAGATCGAATTCCTCGCTGGCCGTTTGGATTTGAGCGCGGTGCGGCGAGTGGTCGGTGATCTAGAATCCGCGCTGGAGAAGATGGACAGGAATGTCAATTCGCGTTTGCTGGCTGAAGTCTTATTGTTGGATTGGCCCCACCTGTAGTAACGACTTCAGTCGTTCTTTTGTTTTTGCCATGCCCTACGAATACAGCAAACTATCCTTAGTTGAACGTGAAGAAATTGTTCGCCATAGAAGCGAGCAAGGGTATCCATTACATGCGCCCCCACATCCATTTCGAGACGCGGGGGCATACCTGATTACAGCCGCCAATTTTGAACATAAGGCGGTGATGAATTCGCCAAAACGCCGCACGGAATTCGAGACTCGCTTGTTGAATTCGATTAAAGAGTTTTCAGATGAACTTATTGCCTGGATGGTATTGCCGAACCATTATCATATTTTGATCATGGTTAAATCATTGGATGATGTGTCAACTGCTCTCAAACAACTGCATGGAACAACATCCCGTGAATGGAATATTGAGGATAATTTGACAGGCAGTCGTCGCGTTTGGTACAAGTTTGCGGATACCCGCATAAGAAATGATGTCCATCTTCATGCGGCATTCAATTACATCCATTTCAATCCAGTAAAACATGGCTATGCAGGAAGCGCTTATGATTGGCATTGGTCAAGCCTCTCACTTTATTACAACGACAAAGGCAGAGACTGGCTCAGGACTCATTGGAAGGAATATACGCCGCCCAATGACTTTGGAAATGGTTGGGATGATTTTGAAGATAACGACTGAAGTCGTTACTACCGAAGGAGAATTATTATGTGCCGAAGCATTAAACCCTTGCGTCTGCCAGACCGCCCCGCCACCGAGCAGGAGATTCAGGAAGCAGCGCTGCAATATGTGAGGAAGGTCAGCGGGTATAGAAAGCCTTCCAAAGTGAATCAGGAAACTTTTGAGAAAGCGATCGAAGAAATTGCCGGTGCAACGCGAAAGATGCTGGAAAATCTGCAATCAAAAAATGATGCGCCAACAGAATTGCGTTAAACCGGGCTTATAATCTACCAATCTTATTAATAGTGTCAGGAGGAAGATATGAACATTTCGGTTTCACTAAAGCAGGGGCGCGTGCCGGTTACTGTGATTGGTCTCGATGGCCGCCTGGATGGACAAAATTATCAAGAGTTGATTTCCAAGGGACAGGAACTGTTCAACTCAGGTGTCCGCGATGTCTTACTTGACCTGACAAATCTTTCCTATATCAGCAGTGCCGGGATGGTGGCATTCCATAACATAGCGCTGTTGCTGCGCGGCGAAACACCTCCAAGCCCGGATCAGGGTTGGAGCGCCTATCGTTCGATGGGACGCAGCAGCACTGAAAGTGGAACTCAGGAGCACTTCAAGCTATTCAACCCGCAAACTGAAGTAAATCATATATTGGATATGGTCGGGTTCAATACTATTTTTAATATTTACACAGACCTTGATGAGGCTGTAAACTCATTCTAATTGACTGCATGATTTAAAAGTCTTTTGAAGATCAAAAACATCCTTCAGACCTTGTGATCTGAAGGATGTTTTATTATTCAATCGCTTCCCGCAATTTCCGCGCCAGCTTTCCAAAGTGCGGAGTGTAGCGGATATCGTCCTTTCGCGGACGCGGCAGGTCAACTTGCAAATCCAACTTTATTTTACCAGGGCGTTGCGTCAATACCAGGACTTTATCCGCCAGAAATAACGATTCATTGATGGAGTGCGTCACCATGATGACCGTCTTTTGTCTGGCCTGCCAGATGCGAGATAACTCCATCCACATGCGTTCGCGGGTGATCGCATCCAGCGACCCAAAAGGCTCGTCGAGCAGGAGCAGGTCCGGGTCATGGATGAGCGCGCGCGCAATCGCCACGCGCTGCGCCATGCCGCCGGATAAGTCGCGCGGCCACGAATCCTCGAATCCATTTAATCCAACCAGATCGATCATCTCCTGAGCCTTGATACGCGCGTTAACTTCATCCGCCCCTTCCAACTCAAGCGGCAGTTTGATGTTGTCCATCACCGAACGCCACGGCATAAGGTTGGACTGTTGAAAGACCATACCGATCTGCGGATGTTGATGGTTGATGAATTTGATCTCTCCGGTGGTGGGACTCAGAAGGCTCGCGAGAATTCTTAAGAGCGTGGTCTTACCCGAACCCGATGGGCCAAGAAAGCAAATAAAATCACGCGGACATACTTCAAAGGAAATATCATCCAGCGCGTGCAGGCCGCCGTTGCTGTCTGGAAAGACAACGGAAAGATTTTTTACGGTGAGGATCGGTTCTGTTGTCATTTTTTTCACCACAAAGGACACGAAGGGTCACAAAGGTTTAAAGTTTTCCTTCGTGTTGCTTTGTGACCCTTCGTGGTTAATATTTTACGGAATAAACTCATTCGTGAACGCTTTGCTTACATCCAATGGTTCCTTGATCAATTCCATTTTCACCAGCAAATCATTCATGTTCTGCCAGGACTGCGGGTCGGAGAGACCAATCTGCTCGGCCTGCCAGAATTCAATGGAAGTCGTAAGCACCAACATCTGAACCGTCTTGTCCATATTAGCAAGACCTTCCACATATTTTGTAGTGATCGTATATGCCTCGTCAGGATTCGCGATGGTATCTTCGATGCCATGCGCCAATGCGCGCGCCATGCCGCGCACAAGTTCGGGATCATCCTTGATCGTCATTTCGCTTGAGACAATGCCGTTCGCGGTCAACTGCATATAATCAGCCACGCGCAGTTCGTTTACAGGATGCCCCTGCGAATTCAAAACGATCGGTTCATTCGCTGTGTATCCAACCACGATCTTTTCCTGTTCAGTGGCCATCGCTTCCACTTGAGTGAAGCCGATTGCGTCCACCGTTACATCCGCAAGCGTAAGCCCTGCTGAAAAAAGGATGGCCTGCAAACCAATATAATTTGCGCCGAATAAGCCGGGCAGGCCAATCGTCTGTCCGCTGAGGTCGGCGGGCTTTTGGATATTCAACTCAGGCGCGGAAACAATCGAAATGGGGAATTGCTGATACCACGCAAACGCATACACCACGGGCAGACCCTGCGCGCGCGCCAGCAACACCTGTTCACCGGAAGCCACCGCAAACGGCAGTTCGCCCGCTCCCACCAGCGACACGCCGTCGGTCTCGAACGAATAGTCGAATTCAATTTCGATTCCTTCCTTCGCAAAATATCCCTTTTCGACTGCGACATAAAATGGCGCATACTGGATATTGGGAATATATCCCATTGGCAGTTTTATCTTACGAACGATATTCGCATCATTCGCGGACCCTGAACTGCTGCAGGCCGAAAGGCTGATCGCCAGCCCAAGCATGAGGTAAACTAATTTCTTCAACATTGTGATTCTCCTTTTGACATGTCATTGCGAGGGCGATGCTTTTCGCCCGAAGCAATCTCCTATGCTATTGGAGATTGCTTCGGCGGGAAGAGCGCCCTCCTCGCAACGACATTATTTTTTTATTTTTCTTCCTGCCAGCGTAAAAGTTTCTTTTCCGCTCGCGCAACAATTCCGTACAAACCAAGCGCGAGGAATATCAACATGAACACAGCCACATATACCATCGGCATGTCGTAGCCCACGCGCGCGCGGTTGATGAGATTGCCAAGTCCGTACTTCGAGCCGATCAATTCTCCAACCACCGCCCCAATCACTGACAAGGTCGCGCCGATCCTGAGTCCGCCGAGGAAGATGGGCAGTGCGGCGGGAATTTCCACTTTCGTTAGAATCTGCTTTCGCGTGGCACGCAGCGAATCCATCAGGTCATAAAATGCGCGCGGCACAGCGCGGATGCCAACAATGGTATTGATCAACACGGGGAAGAATACGATCAAGGCGCAGATCAACACTTTCGAGAACATGCCGTACCCGAACCACAACACCAGCAAGGGCGCAATCGCAACCACAGGGATGGCTTGACTCGCCACCAGATACGGCGAAAGTACCTGTTCCAGCGCGCGCGATTTTGCAACTGAGTATCCAAGGATTGTGGCTAATGTGACGCCAACAATCAACCCCAGTACCACTTCCGAGAGGGTAACGCCAATGTCACGGAATAAACTTCCATCCTGCACTGCCACCATGAAGCGCGACCATACTGCCAGAGGAGAGGGCAGTATGAAAACTTCCACACCCGAAAAAACGGACGTGACCTGCCAGCAGAGCAGTCCCAGCCCGAGTGAGAGCAAGCGCAGCCACATTCGGTTTCGCTTCGCGGCTGAGGGATGAAAGATTTTTATAGGATTAATATCCATGATCCGTGTCCTGTGTACCCTAAAGGTTTCTAAAACCTTTAGGGTCTTAAAAAAATGCGCCTCGCTAGAATCAACTGCGGGGCGCGGAAGCAGGCCGGGGCGGAGTCTGATGCGGAATCACGTCAGAATAAAAATCCCGAAAACAAGAATCGTTTCCGGGGCATGAATCCACACAGAGACCACACGGTCCTGTTGTTTACCTTCTTCTATCCAGACTATACTGTCGGCCTCGGAATTACACCGAGTCATGCCTGCTTTATGCGGTACCCATTTCCCAAAGAGGAAATTGTCACTGCCTAAAGAGGCTCGTGGGCTTTACCACCGATCGGGAATT
>JACRBH010000230.1 GCA_016234535.1 Chloroflexota bacterium | reverse complement strand
ATACATACTCGGTGAACGGATCGCCTCCGGCCTGCTGTAATTCGCATGTGATCCAAGCGCCACATACACAACGGGATGTGTGGTGACATTTTCCAGTTTATCTACAGCTTTGATGACGGTTTCCCATTTTTCAATATTTCCCGCGCCATGTTGAGAAAATAAAACTGCATAGGGCGTATCATTCTTGAGGTAAACAGCCACCATCTCCCAATCCCCTTCGTGATGATTCATTCCATTTGCCGCGAGCCGCCAATCATTGAACGCGTAGAAAAAATGGTATTGCAAAATTGTCCAATCATTTTTTTGTCCGTCAACTTCGCGCAAGACACGTCCATAATAAACAGGCTGCGCATCCTTCTCGAGGATCTTTGAATACTCAAAAAAAGATTCCCGCGCGATCTTCTCAGTCGCCTGCGAAAGTATGTCCATGACCATTCCCGGTCCTTCAGGAATGACATGATCAAATATAAATTTCATGGTACGCACAAACAGATAAAAAAGAACGATCAAATAAATCGGAAGCAGAATAAGATATTCAACTGTAAGGCTTATATATTCGCTTGGGTGGAGAAAGAACCAGATCGGAGCGATCTCAAGCACAATAAAAAGCAACGCGGCCAGCGCGGCTGGAACTATGCGCAGCCGAATTGGAGATGCCAGCATAAAAATAATCAATGCAGCTGCAAGCGAAACCGCAACAACAGTATCGATCCCCGGCCAACCCGCAAGGAACCATGCACCTGCCGCGCAAAGGGCTGAAAGCGCCCCCCACCACACCCACGCATCCGAATCATTAAGCGGCTTGTTGATGAAGCGTAAATAAAACTGTTCGCTCTTTAATTTGCCGATACGTCTGACCAATGGCTCATGCAGGTGGGACAGAGACTCAACCACTCCCTGCGGCCCGCTGGGAAAAATGGAACACCTCTCCAAATATGGCTCAACGGCCATCGGAAAAAAACGTTCGCTTTTTGCAAAGCGAAGCACAGGTTCATATTTTTCGAGCAATTCGAGATCGGTCATTTAACCTCTATTATGGTATAACCGCGAATATGGATATTCCAACTCTCGAGCAATCTTTTACGGCCTATTTTAACTCCAAACCAGAATTTATCGTCCGCGCGCCAGGGCGTGTAAATCTTATTGGTGAACATACAGATTACAACGAGGGATTTGTCCTGCCCATGGCAATTGACCGTTCTGTATGGATCGCGCTTTCGCCCAGAGCGGATTCGAAAATCCGCATTCGATCTTTGGACGCTTTAGCAACGGTCAGTGCAAACCTTGAAGTTGATTCTGCCTTCGAATTAAATTCTCTCACGAAAGGCAAAGGCTGGGGCGAATACATCAAAGGTGTTGCCTATGAATTACAAAGGGCAGGCTATGAATTACGCGGCTTTGATGGAGTAATGACAGGTGACATCCCTCGCGGAGCAGGTTTATCATCTTCTGCGGCAGTAGAGTTGGCAACCGCGCGCGCCTTTGCCGCAGCCTCAGGTTTTGAGTGGGACGCAGTGCAAATGGCAAAACTTGCGCAAAAGGCCGAGAATGAATGGGTTGGCGTGAACTGCGGCATCATGGATCAAATGGCGAGCGCGGCCTGCAAGGAAGGATACGCCTTATTTTTGGATTGCCGCACATTGGAACATCAACATGCCCCCCTGCCAGAAAATGTATCCCTTGTGATATTGGACACCTCCACAAGGCGCGGGCTGGTTGACTCTGCCTATAACGAAAGACGCAGTCAATGCGAAGAGGCGGCGCGCTGGTTTGGCGTGACAGCATTAAGAGATGTAAGTGTGGATGAATTCTATAAGTCGAAAGTGAAAAGCGAATTAAGCGAAATTGTCATGAAACGAGCAAGGCACATTATTACAGAGAATGCACGCGTACTGGAAGCGGTCAATGTAATGAAAGACGGGAACATAAAAAGGCTCGGAGAATTATTCAATGCAAGCCATGATAGTCTGCGAGATGACTTTGAAGTGACAAACGATGCGCTCAATATCATGGTCGCATGCGCGCGCGAGCTGCCCGGCTGTTATGGCGCGCGCATGACAGGCGCAGGATTTGGAGGCTGTGCCGTGGCGCTGGTTGAAAAAGAGAATGCACAGGAGTTCACAAAAGCCGTTTCCACCACTTACAAACAAAAATCGGGGCTGGAAGCAAGCATATATGTTTGCAAGGCAAGCGAGGGGGCTTGTATTGTTGAAAGGTAATACAAAGCCTGGTTTGAATCATTCCCGCACGGCGGAATCAAAAATGGACACATTTTCGTGTCCATTTTTGATTTAGCTATATGCCATCTGTTCGACTTCAATCGCACGTTTGCGAGGCTGGCGCTTGATGATCTTTTCAGCGGCAATGCGTGTCTGTCGTTTCTGCGCATTGCGGATGATCAGCTTCATGAATTTGGTATGGTTGGTTGGATCGTTGAGAAGTGAAAAATCTGCCGAGCCCGGCTCATGAGGTGGATAAAAGATGCCGCAGTTGGGGTTGATCTCAAGCATGTGGATCACACCACCTGCATCCATGCGATAATCGCAGCGCGCATATCCATTGCCGCCCAATTCCTTGAAAACGCGCATGGTTTGTTCGCGCAAAGTCTTTTCAATCTTAGGATCATCCACAACGGCTACGGACATTTTTTCATATTCGATCCACTTCATGTCATAGTGTTTGAAGGATTCGCCCTTCGGGAAAATAAATTCAACGGGCGTGAATGTAAGCGACTTTTTAGGGTCATCGGGATTCTCTGCGACAAGGCAGGTGAACTCGCGGCCTTCGATGAACTCCTCGATCAAGGCGCGGCCGAATTCATTGATCTCAACCTCTAATTGTTCGCGCAATTGCTCGATGGTTTCAACGCGTGAGTTACGGCGAATGCCCACACTTGCATATCCGTGCGGCGGCTTGACCAGCATGGGGAATTTCAAACGCTTTGCGATCTTCTCGGCATCTTCCACACGATTGACGAACATCCAATTCGGCGTGGGAACGGAGACGCGCCGTGCCGCATTTTTCATTTCATCGCGGGTTGGGTCAAAGAATTTCGAATCCGCGCCGGAAAACGCCGCATTATATTTTTCAAGCGCATGCACAAGTGCAATACCAGACAATGCATCATCGGGAGTACCGTCGCACAGGTTGATAAAAACATCGACGCCTTCATCCATCAGGTCGCGGATTTGCTTCTCAACATTCTTTGGTCCCACAATATGCTGCTTCCAGCGATACCCATTCATGTATGGTGATGGATCGTAGGGAATATCGTTTTCGTCTGGAACACTTGTCAATACACAGATATACATAATCTATCCTTTAGGTTGTCCTTCTCGCTTTTATCTTTTCAATCATTTAATTCACATATCAATTTATTTTTTCATAAACATATATTCATCGCAATCGATGTTGTTGAATATAAAAAAATATTATCCACATATCCATTGTATCTAACTATTGATTTATGTAAAGGGTTTTGAATATACATTTATCTTAAAATATTACAGGTTATTTATATATATCTCTATATTTTCTCATTAAGGTTATTAAGGTCTTTAAGAAAAACAGCACAGGACGTCGGCTTGTGCTGTAATATATTTTATAAAATTCAAGTTGCGATACAACTTACTTCCAGAACTGAGGCAAATGTTCCTTGTAGGTTTTTAAATAATCATCCAATATAAGTTTTGCAGAATCGAGATCGCGGATAACAGGATCAAGCAGCAGGCATTGCAATGCTTTTTCATGGTTTCCTTCTACGGCAGCATCAACGCCTAATTGCGCGACCATTAATTCACGGCGGCATAATTCTGCGACGGGCACAGGCAATGAGCCAGCATGCACAGGACGAATCCCCGCGCCATCCACCATGACTGGAGTTTCGACAATTGCGTTCAACGGCAGGTTGGAGATTTGCCCTGTGTTAGGCAGGTTCGCTGCAAGATGATAATGATTGCCCGCACTCGAAATACTCTCTATCATTTCCAATGCGCCTTCCGAATCTGTATCCAGCAGGGATTCAATCGTCAAACTTCCATTTGCCATATCGTTCAAACGATCCAGGCTGAAATCGCGCAATCCGGCCCACATTTCCCAATCATAGAGGCGGATATTGAACTTTTCCCACGGCTTTGTGACGGGATCGCTCATCCACGGGAGATACTCACAGAGGTGGGTATCTCCGGGAACCGGGAACAGGCCAAAGTCACGAAAGACACGCCGCGTCAGCGGTTCAAATTTCTCATCCAATTCGAAGAATCGTTCCTTCAAAAGCGGATACAAATCCTCGCCAGTACGTTTATCATGAATGGAAACGATCCATGAAAAATGATTTGTTCCTGCCGCGCGAATATCAAGCAACGGAACCGCCTGATGCACAACCATTTGTTGAAGCGGATGCTGGAAAATATCAGCGTGCATACCTTCGAGGCCGTCCGGGATTTCGATGCCAAGGTCCTTTGCGAGTGCAACGCCAACCATGCCATAACCCGCATAAATTTGATGACACAGGCCAACAACTTTAATCTTGCTATGACGATTGACTGCATCGCAAATTCGCACCATTGGATTTGTGAAATTAATAAACCACGCATCGGGGCAGGCCTGCTCCATATCGTGAACAATCTCCATTAACGGTTTGATGTTGCGTGCCGCGTGAATAAAGCCGCCGGGCCCGCCGTTCTCGGCATACGGTTGATGTACGCCATATTTCAATGTGATTTCGTAATCCGATTTCCATAATTCTTCACGCGGACCAACTTCAATGGCAGAGACAACGAAGTTTGCGCCATCGAGCGCATCCTTATGATTTGGGTGCATGCTGATAGTGAATTTTGATTCCCATTCCCTGTTGAGTCGATTCGCAAGCCTGTGAACAATATCCAGGCTTTGCGTATTGCGATCCACCAATCGTAATGTGGAGCCTCTTAGTTTTTTGGAACGAAGAATGGCGGAGAGTGTGTTCTCTCCAAACGATGCGCTGCCTGCACCGATGACGGTTATCGTGGTCATGTGTATCTCCTTTATTGGAGAAAGTATACAGGCAAACAGGTAAAAAAGCGGACAGGTTAACATGCATAAATGCGCGTTAACCTGTCTACCTGTGCAATTGTTTACTTTATTCTGACGATGCTACTTAATATCTATTTCCACTTCCGCTGTCATTCCCCATAGCAATCCAGCAGGCTGCTCATCCAACTCGATGGTGACGGGATAGACCACATCCCCACCGACGGTTTCAGCGATGGGCGAAACGCGAACGACCCTGCCTGATACGGTTGTATCCAATGCTTCAACATAAACACTAACATTCTGTCCGATTTTTACACGGGCAATATCACGCTCACCAAGGTCGGTGGTTTCAAGTTGCAATTTATCCAGCGATGCAAGCGTGACGACAACTTGATCAGCCTGAACAAGCTCGCCAGGAATCACATCGATGGAAGCTATCACTCCATCGAAAGGCGCAGCAAGAGTACCTTGAGAAAGACTCGCCTTTGCAATATCCAATGCGGCCTGGGCCTGAGCGGCCCTGGCTTGCGCTATTAGATGTAATTCCTTCGCCAGGGTGACATAATAATAGTGCCCCGTTCTTTCGTTGAGAACCTTAATGCGATCCGCATTCTGCAAGTCCGCATTTATACTCGCGGATCGATAAGCAGCTTCCGCCGCCGAAACCAAATACTCCAGTTCAGGAGTATTCAGCACGATCAGGGTTTGTCCCTCCCGCGCTTTATCACCTTCCTTGACAGCGATCTCTTTAACAAGCGCTGAAATGGTAAACCCCAATTGCGCCACTTGAACTGGCGAGACAACAGCAGATGCAACTACAACATCAGGAGCGGTAATGTTGACAACTTCATTCGATGCGGGGGTTGCAGGAGAAACCACTGACGGGCTGGGACTCCCACAAGCGGCAAGCATGATGGTCAAAACAAAAATCATTGACCAAACAATTCGTTTCATTTTTTATTTCCTCAATTCCCTGTGTTATTTGCCAGTTTGAATTTTCACATCGGCGCTCATACCCCAAAGCAATTCATCGGGCATATCATCCAGATCAATTGTCACTTTATAAACCACGTCACCGCCCAGCGTGGATGAGATCTGACTCACTTCAACAACTTTACCTGTGAATTCCTGATTCAATGCTTCAATAAAGACATTGGCAGATTGCCCAACACTTACATTTGGGATATCGCGTTCGCTTAAGTCAGTTGTTTCGATCTGATATTTTGACAGGTCACCTAAAACGATCACTATCTTTCCCGGCGTTACAGTTTCTGAAGGAGCAATATCTACAGAAATGATCATTCCATCAAACGGAGCAGCGAGAGTGGATTGTGCCAGCAAAGTCGCATTTGCGGAATCAAGCAAGGCCTGCGCGCGTTGGACATCCGCCTCGGCCAATTCCAGATGCCTTTCATCTGTGCCAATACGTATCAAATACTTGACCTGGATCTGGGCAACCAACAAGTTAGCTTCAGCTTCCCTGACTCTGGCCTCCAAAATGGAAGTATCAAGTTGAACAAGGGTATCGCCAGCTTTTACTTTATCTCCAACTTTTACGCTCACCGAAGTCACACGGCCAATGGATGTGAAGGAAAGGCGCGCTTCATTTAGTGGAACGACAACCGCCGATGCAGAGATAGAATTTCCACTGCTGGGTTGGGAGTTTGATGAAGGGTCATTGACATCAAGCGATACTGTGGGAAAGGCTGTGGGCGTGGCTGATGAACCACAAGCTGCTAATGTAAGTGCCAAAACACCAAGTAATATCCAAAAAACTTTTTTCATTTTCTATTATCTCCAGCCTTATTTTGCTGGTGTATGATTATCTTTTTCGATTACACCATCGCGCAGGGTAACGACACGGGTCGCATATTTGATCACGCGCGGGTCGTGGGTGGCAAAAACGAAAGTGGTACCAGTCTCTTTGTTGAGGCGTTTCATAATCTCCATGACCTGCTCGCCGTTTTCGGTATCGAGGTTGGCGGTGGGTTCATCAGCGAGGATCAGCTTGGGATTGGTGGCAAGCGCTCGGGCGACAGCGACGCGCTGCTGTTGTCCGCCTGAGAGTTGATCTGGGCGGTGATGTGCGCGTTCACTCATATCTACTGCTTTTAGCAATTCCAACACCCGCTGCTTGCGCTCTGTTGAGTTTTTGCCGTTGAGCAGAAGCGGCATTTCCACATTTTCATAGGCAGTCAGTGTAGGAATGAGGGCAAAGAATTGGAACACAAAGCCAATCGTTCCTTTGCGCAGGTTGGCGCGCTGGTTACGATTCAAATTTGTGGTTTCTTTTCCATCAATAATTACCTTACCAGATGTGGGCTGGTCGAGACAGCCGATAAGTTGAAGGAGGGTAGTCTTGCCGGAACCGGAAGGGCCTACCAGAGATGTAAATTCACCATCTCCAATTGTGATGCTGACGCCGTTCAAGGCGCGGGTCTCCACTTCACCGATTTTATATACACGGGTGACATCTGTTAATTTTGCGACTTCCATGTTATTTCTCCTTTATTTTGCGCCGTGCAAGGCTTCGACAGGTTCCATGCGGGAGGCAAGCCGCGCCGGGTAAAGTGAAGCAAGTACGGTAATGATGAATGCAGTTACGATCAGGTTAATGGCAGAGTCAAGTGTCAGGTAGGGATAGATTCGGTCATCAAGGATCATGCCCTGACTGATGCCCAGGTCTCCAAAGTAAATGCCGACTTTTGCGAAGTAGGCAGAAAGCGCCCAGCCAGCCAGGGAACCAAAGGTGACTCCTCCCAAAGCCAGCAAACTTGCCTCTGCGAGGAACAAGGTAATGATCTGGCGACCTTTCATACCAATGGCGGTCAGAATGCCGATCTCGCGCGTGCGTTCGAACACTGACATGAGTAGTGTGTTGATGATCACGGTGGCAGTTACACCTAACACGATCAAGTTAATGAAAGTAATGTAGGCGTTTGAAAAGTCATTGATCAGAACAAGGAGTGAATTCAACTCTCTCCATGTCTTGACTTGAAAATTTTGGCTGGGCATTGCGGCGGCAACAGCCTCTGCCTGCTCACGGTCTTTCAGCAGGACGAAGATCATGCTGGCGTGATTCTCTGCACCGGAAAATGCCTGAGCCTTCGCAAGCGGCAGGAGCACAATTCCTTTATCATAGGCAGTCGAACCGGTTGTAAAAATGCCGCGCACAGTGAATACCTGCTCATCTACATTGCCATCAGAGGTATTGATCAACAACGTGAGCTGGCCGCCAACTTTCAGTCCCAAACTCTCTGCCAGCGGATAACCGATCACAATGCCTTCGCGGTCATCCGCAGTGACGAAGTCGCCGGATACCAAATGACGGTAAGGATCGTTTGCCGAAGAAGCAGGATCCACGCCCATGATTTCGACTCCGCTGGAATCATCCCGCACTGAGACGATTCCGCTCGCCAACAAACGCGGGGTTGCCGCCTGGACCTGGTCCAGCGTTTCGATTTGCGCCGCAACCTGATCCGGGTTTTCGATCAAATAATCCCATGCGACACTAAGTTTATCGGGGTCGTAATCTGCATCCCTCACCTGGATATGTCCGGTGTTGAGACGCAGCGTGGTTTCCAGTGAACTTCGCATTTCGCCTTGAAAGAATGCGGCAACAAACATTAACAAAGCCGTCCCCATGGCAAGAGCCAGCCCCGAGAGAACGGAACGGCGGCGGTGCCTGCCCAGGTTACGATATGCCATTTTGAAATAATTCATCATAAGATTTCCTTTTGCTCAAATCGCCGTCTCCGGCGCATACTATACGTAATGCAGCGCCTCGGCCGGCTCACGCCTTGACGCTTCGATCGCCGGATATAACGCGGCCAGCGCGGCAATGATGGCAACTGTGACCGCGTGCTGAAGAACCTTCATCGGTACGATCTGGGAATAGATGCGACCGCTGATCAAGGCTGTGTACTCGGTCAAATCGGCGAACGCACTGTAATCCAGGCCGTAATAGCCAAGCGCTCCATTGATGGCTGTGCCCAAAATTGCTCCAATGACCGCGCCCATTACGCCGATCAGGATTCCCTCCAGCAGGAAGATGATCGTGATCTGCCCGGGCTTCAATCCCAGCGCGCCGATAATGCCAATCTCGCGCGTCCGCTCGAAGACTGCCATCATCAACAGGTTGAGAATACCGATGGCAGCGATGCCCAGCATGAATATGCCAAAAACGCTCATCACACCGGTTTTCATTTCCAGGGTCTGCTTCAAGTCAGGGATGCTGGTCTCCCAGCTTTCCACTTCGTACCCCGGAGCAGACGCGTTGATTGCGTTTACAACGCCCGTTTCCTGCCCGATCTGTTTCAGGGAAATAACGATTTCGGTCACCTGTCCATCCAGGCCAAACAACTGCTGCGCTTCCATAAGCGACATATAGATTGTGGTTTTCTCAACGGAAGGCACGCCCACATCGTAAATGCCGACAATTGTCATTGTGCGTTGACGCGTCTGCTCATTCTTCGAGTTGCCGACCATTGTGATGCGGTCACCTACTTCGATATTCATGGCAGTGGCGAGCCCCTGTCCGATCACGATCAAATCGCCGTCATCCGCGTTGAGATAACGTCCCTTTGAAATATTGTCCGCCACCGGACTGATTTTGGTTTCCTTATCAGTTTCAACGCCGATGACTGAGACCGCAAAAGCACCTTCGCGATTGGTCACCAATCCGCCGGTGACAATGCGCTTCGATGCAGCAATAACCTCAGGTTGGGCTTCCGCCGCCTGAACAACAGTGTCCGGGTTATTGATTGGCAGTAATGGTTTTCGTCCCAATTTTTCGTTGTATCCAGGCGCATGGACCTGGATATTGCCTCCCAACAACTGGATGGCATTTCCATAGATGGCTTGTTCAAAGCCTGCAACAACGCCGTCATAAAGCACCAACATGGACATCGTGACACCCATGCCAACGGCAATCAAAAGTGTCCTGCGGCGCTGCCGCCATACATTACGCCATGCAAGGCGCAGAAATAGAGTCATCTTTACTTCCTTTCCATTAAGTGCTCGTTACAAATTGTGATTCTGTTTTACGCAAACCATATTCCATTACATATAACAACTTATCTATCTTTTCCTGGGTCCTTGCAGACCGGACCCATTTCATCATATCTTTTTGCTTCATTCCTTCGTTCAGAATATAGGTGCTGATCGCGTTGCTCCATGTATCCATTATCATCACCGCCAGGTCAACGTCCACGCTTGGATCAACCTCCCCGCGTTCGATGGCCTGGTTGATCATTGCTTCCAGTGCGCGTATTGTCTTTACGCGGTATTCAGCGAAATTTTTTCCATAATACAGACCCTCACCGAGTAAAACGCGGCTGACCGCCTGCGTAATGCGCGGATAGGCGGAATTGAATTCCATGCCCGCCTTGATCACCCAGCGGAAATACTGGAAGGTATCCATATTTGTACTTGGCGGATGCTTGCCGTTGAAATACTCCATCTTTTCACGTTCGAGCACAGTCAGCAAATACCGGAAGACATCCAGCTTGTCTTCAAAGTACTGATAGAAACT
>JACRBH010000224.1 GCA_016234535.1 Chloroflexota bacterium | reverse complement strand
GCGAATGGCCTTCAGCGCATTATGCTGCAATGGCTTGACCTGGATGATCTTGCAGGTTTGGAGTCGCTTGCAAAGGCGGTGCTTTAACGTTTTCCATGCAAACGGAAGACTCTTCTTGTTTTACTTCCGCCGTCCTCCTTACTACAACTTTTGAGATTTCGCGCCGTATATTCTCAAAGACTTTGCTTTTTATCCAAAAAGTAATAGACTAATGTTGAAATCTTATTCAAGGAGAATGTGATATGAACAAACAAGGTCGTTCTCAATTGGCTCTCGGCGTCATCCTCATTTTGCTGGGCGCGTGGTTCCTTCTGGATAAAAGCGTGCCCGCCTTCCACGAAATTTTTGATCAATATACCAAATGGCCTGTCAACATGCTCTTGATCGGCGGCGGGATCTTCATTTTTGGACTCGTACTCGGTCAGCCTGGCATGTCTGTCCCCGCTGCAATTGTCGCCGGGCTTGGCGGCATCTTCTATTATCAGGAAGCCACTGAAAATTATGCCTCCTGGTCTTATATGTGGGCGCTTATCCCCGGCTTTGTTGGCGTGGGAACTGTCCTTGCGGGTATTCTCGGTGAAAACACCGCGCAAAATATAAAGCACGGCCTTAATTTGATGGTGATTAGCGCGGTTTTGTTTCTCGTTTTCTCATCGTTCTTTGGTGGCTGGACGTTGCTCGGCAATTTTGGCCCTGCCATCCTGTTGATCCTGCTGGGCGTTTGGGTGCTTGGCAGCGGACTCTATCGTTCGTTCCGCAACAAAGGACAATAATATGAGGCGCGGCCAATTGCTATGGGGTTTTGCTCTTCTTCTCATTGGCGGGCTGATGCTTGCCAATGAGATGGGTATCAGGCTTCCCAACGGCACTTCACTTATGGAACTTTTTTGGCCCATCGCGCTTCTTGGCGCTGGCGCCTGGGTTCTTGTTGGGGTTTTCTTCCGTGGCAGCATTGATACGGAAAATGCTTCGATTGACTTGCAGGGAGCATCCTCGGCCAGCCTCAAGATCAGTCACGGCGCGGGCGAGTTGAAAATTCACAGCGGAGCGAATGCCGCAGAATTCGCGCATGGCTCTTTCATGGGCGGGCTGGATCACAAGGCCAATCGAAACGGCGACCAGCTCCAGGTCCACATGCGACCCGCAAAAGATGTCATGGACTTCCCTTTCTTTGGCCCGCAGTCCCGCCTGGATTGGGATGTCTCGCTCAATCCGAACATCCCAATCGATTTGAAGTTAAGCCTGGGCGCGAATAAGTCTGATATTGACCTGCGCGAAATGAATATTGCAGGGCTGGATCTGGATACAGGCGCGAGCGAAACAAAATTGACTCTTCCCTCGCGCGGCCGCTTCAAAGCTGACCTCGATCTTGGTGCGGCCTCCTTGGAAGTGATCGTACCCGACGGACTCTCCGCGCGCATCCACACATCACTCGGCGCGGCGGATTTGAAAATAGATGAATCTCGTTTCCCGCGCAGCGGCGGATATTATCAATCGCCCGATTTTGGTTCAGCCGCAAATTCAGTAGACATGACAATCGACGCGGGCGCGGCTTCCATCCGTGTTCGATAGTGAGGATGTAACATGAAACGATTTGATCCGCGAATTGTGCTGGGCTTTTTGCTTTTGGTGGGCGGTGGACTCGCGTTGGCGCAGGCTATGGGTTTTCTCAAAGACGCCTCGGATATCTTTTGGGGCGGGTTGTTCCTAGCTGTCGGGTTGATATTTCTTACTCTGCTTTTCGGCGGGCATTGGTGGAGTGCGATCCCCGGCTTTACATTGGTTGGGCTTGGCGCGTTGATATTGCTCCCTGAGTCGCTGAACGACTTTGGCGGCGCGGTCTTCCTTGGCGGCATCGGCCTGTCGTTTTGGGTTGTGTATTTCACCAGCCGCGTCGAACGCTGGTGGGCGCTTATTCCCGCTGGTGTGATGACCGCGCTGGCTGTGATGATTGTTGTTGCGCAGCGTTTTGAAAATATTGGTGGGGCGGTTTTCCTGGGAGGTATTGGCCTGTCATTTTTTGCCGTATATCTCAGCGGCCG
>JACRBH010000223.1 GCA_016234535.1 Chloroflexota bacterium | reverse complement strand
GTCAACGCGCGCCGAGGGAACAGTGCTCTTGATCATATTGGTTGCGCGATCCAGCGCGGTGAAGCTGACATCCACCCCGGGGCGAAGAATCTGCATGGCTTGTTTGACCAGATTCCGCTGGAGTCCGACCGAATGCCGGGAGAGCAGGTCAGAGTCAAAGGTGATGACCTCTTCATCCGTGGCGGTCACTGTTTCCTTCCAGGCTTTCTCCATTGTTTCCATCACGAAGGCATAATCCCCTTTAAGCGACTCTGTCATGTGTAAAACAGCTTCACGAAATTTTGAATTGTAACTTTCGAGGCTGGGGATCAACAGGTGGCGAATGCGGTTGCGTTGAAAGTTTAGCGAGTCATTGCTTGAATCATAATGCGGGCGTAATCCGTTGACAGCGCAGTACACCACTGTTTCCTCGCGCCACATTTTCAACAGCGGACGGATGACAGGAATCTGCGGGTCGAAGTTTTTTATAAATGAACGAAACGACATGCCCTTCAAGCCGGTGAGCGCGCTTCCCCGTAAAAAATGCATGAGGACGGTTTCGACCTGGTCATCCGCGGTGTGACCGACGGCAACCGCCTGGGCATTACGTTCCCGCGCAATTTTGAACATGAAGCGATAACGCAAATTACGCGCGGCCTCTTCAATGGAAAGTTTTTCCTGGTCTGCATATGCCCGCACATCGGCGCCATCAATGATGCAGCCGAGCATTAAACGCGCCGCGGTCTTTTCCACCATGCGCGCATCCTGAGCTGCTTCGGGGCGAAGCTGGTGATTGAAGTGGGCAACGATAATGGAGTAACCTGCCTGCCGCAAAATTTCCATCAGGCACAGACTATCAGGCCCGCCTGAAACACCGACAATGATCGGCTTATTTTTAATAAGGCCGCACTCATCGCTTAAGATGGTTTCAATATTCTCTGCCATTATTTAATTTGATACAACTCCACCAGCACCCCGCCCGTGGACTCAGGATGGATGAAAGCATATTTTTTTCCATCCGCCGATGTTCGCGGCTCTTCGTTGATGAGACGAATATTCTTTTCTTTTAGCTGAGTCAGCATACCTTCGATATCATCCACTTCAAGGCAGAGGTGATGCATACCCTGTCCGCGTTTGGCAAGGTATTTGGCTATGCCTGAATCATTTGTGGTGGGCATGACAAGTTCCACTTCCGCGCCGGCAACGGGTAAAAAGGCCACCTGTGATTGTTCCGCAGGGACATCGCGCAGCTCATGCAATTGAATTCCAAGCGCATCGCGCCAGAACAAAAGGGACTTTTCCATATCTTCCACAACAACAGCGACATGATTGACGGCAGTGATCTTGGGCATTTTTCCTCGAAGATAATCCTTGGATTTTTCTTTGATTTTACTCCGCTTCCGGGTTATGCGGAAAAATTTTTTCAGTCGGGTGTACTAAAAGTTTGTAGATAAATTTGCTCGCTTCGCCGCCCCGGCGAAGGATTTACTCGCCATCAAGCCGCCGAGGATGGCGGCTTGAACGTGTTTGTCTACATCCTTTGATGTGCTCCATTTCAGTCGGCCTCATGGCTTCTGCGCGATGAACTGAAAAATTTTATTTTTCGCGCAAAGCAGGTACAATATCCGTGCAAAACATATACAGCCACCAATTCCTGGAGTTTCAATGTCAATTAGCAAAAACCCCGCTTTCAACCTAAAAGCCGTCCTGCAAGAAACTAACATTGCGGCAGATACTTTGCGCGCCTGGGAGCGCCGCTACGGCCTGCCTCTGCCGCAGCGCACGGCAGGCAGGCACCGTCTCTACTCACAATATGATATCGAAACGATCAAATGGCTGCAGGCGCGACAGACCGAGGGGCTTTCGATCTCACGCGCAGTGGACTTGTGGAATGAAAAGATCGCATCAAAAGTCGACCCGCTGGCTGGTTTTGCCCCTTCGACATTATCTTCCCTGCAAACGACTCCTGCCATCTACACCTCGCCCGAAACAAATCTTGATTCCCTGCGCGCGCAATGGATTCAAGCCTGCCTGGATTTTAACGAAGCCAATGCAGAACAAATATTAAATCAGGCTTTCTCCATATATCCAGTTGAAGCGGTCTGCATGGAAGTTCTGCAAAAGGGCCTCTCCGAAATCGGCGGACTCTGGTACGAGAACCGCGCATCCGTTCAACAGGAACACTTTGCCTCAGGCCTCGCCATGCGCCGCCTTGACTCGCTCCTCAGCGGCTCCCCCGCCCCCACACGGAATCAAACTGTGCTGGTTGGGTGTCCATCGAACGAGTGGCATACCTTCACGCCCTTGCATCTGGCCCTGCTCCTGCGCCGCCGCGGGCTGAATGTGATCCATCTCGGCGCGAATATCCCGGTTGAACAATTTGAAGAAACTGTCACAGCCATACGCGCCAACCTTGTTATCCTTGTCGCGCAAACGCTGACCACAGCCGCCACCCTGCAACTCACCGCGCAAACATTATCGGGATTAAAAGTCCCCATCGGCTATGGTGGACGCATCTTCAACATGCATCCTGATATGGCAGGTTATTTTCCCGGCTACCATCTCGGTGATTCACTGCCTGCTTCGCTCAACACAATCGAAACACTTTTGAAAAACAAGGCAAGGCTGAATCCACTCAAGACCGTTTCTCAGGAATTTGTCACCGCGCAGCAAGCCTTCATTGCCCAGCGGATTCACATCGAAGGCACAATCAAGGAAATGATTTCCTTTGCGGCCTACGCCGAAGGATTCGATACGGGCATCCATTTCCTCGGCGACAACATCGCCGCCGCGTTACAACTTGGCAGCATGGAATACGTCACCAGTGAAATGGAATGGGTGAAGATTCTGATGCAGTCACGTCAACGCCCGGCAAGTGAACTGACAGAACTCATAAAAAATTATTCGCAGGCGGTTGATAAACACATCAATGGCCGCGGCGCACCGATCAAGGATTGGCTGAAAGCCCAGCTTATAATAGTTCAAAGGGAAAATCAAAATGAACAAACGTGACCTGTCCATTTCCATCCAGCGCGCCAACTCAACCGCGTTATATATTGGCATCCCGGTTGTCGTATTTCAATTTACACTTTTTAGCGGGTTGCACAACGGGGAAAACACACAGACCAGCGGGAGTTTCCTGCTCTTCCTTGTCTTCGTGCTGGCGGGTGTTGTTGTTCATGAGATCATCCACGGCCTGACGTGGATGATCTTTGGAAGCAAACCGTTCTCAATAATCAAGTTTGGGTTTCAATGGAAAGCGATGACGCCATACGCGCATTTGAGCGAACCCATCGATGTTAGCGCATACAGGATCGGCGCAATCATGCCGGGAATTGTTTTGGGAATCATCCCCTACCTGCTGAGTCTGGTTCTGGGTAACGGCAACCTGCTTTGGTTCAGCATGATCCACCTGACAGCCGCGGGCGGAGACTGGCTTGTGCTGTGGCTGCTTCGCAAGGTCAAGCGTGGGACGTTGGTGGAAGATCATCCGACCCAGGCTGGTTGTTACGTCTATGAAACCAGCTAAACATTCACCAGATCGTGAACCCATTTCCGTGACTTGAATCTCCAGCCACTGACAAACGCTTTTGCAACTTCCTCCAGCATGACCATGAGGTAAACATAATACACGGGAAGGTGCAGCACGAATGCGCCGACATACGCGGCAGGGACGCCGATCAGCCAGATGGAGCATATCTCCATGATCAACGCGAAGCGCGTATCGCCCCCCGCGCGCAATGCGCCGATAAACGTCGAGAAGTTGAACATGCGAATCCATAATGTACATGCCATCATTAACATCAACATGCGCACATTCGTCACACCATTGGGAGACAGGTCATACAACCCAACCACTTCATCCCGCAATAATATGACAGCCAAACCGACCATCCACGCGGCGGAAATGCTAAGCAGAATCACACGGCGGACAATTTCGTAGGCTTCGTCTTTTCGCCCCGCGCCAATACGATTCCCTACCATGACTGCGCAGGCATTGCCAAGCCCCATAAAAACAACAAAGCCAAGTTCTTCGATTGTCGCGTTGACATTGATTGCGGCAATCGAGTCTGTGCCGATGTGGGCATAGATGGCGTTGTAGGTTGTGATTCCCAGCGACCAGAACATTTCATTTGCAACGGCGGGCAATACGGTTTTGAGAACACGAAAAAAGAAAATTTTGTCGAAGGAGAAAAATGTCAACGGGTTGGCGGCGAGAGGAGTCTTCTGGGTGTAGATAAAGATGAGAAGCAGGACCAGTTCCAGGGTCCAGCCTGATGCGGTGCCGATCGCGGCGCCTCGAACTCCCAGTGCAGGGAGTCCCCACTTGCCGAAGATCAATCCATAGCCCAGAATCGTCTTGAAGATCAAAGCAGAAACGGTCGCAACGACGGTCAGCCGAACGAGTTGAATGCTTCGCAGGATTGCAATATAGGAAGTTGCGATGGCGATTGGGATGTATGTAAAACCGACAATGCGCAGATAACTGCTTCCAAGGCGGATGACTTCGGCGTCTTTTGTATAAAAGCCAAGCACGGTTTCAGGTATGAGTGCTGCCGCAAGAGTGAAAAGAAATGCGACGGATACGGACATGATGAGACTCATCCCCAGCACTTTGCGGATTGGCTCGATCTCCTGCCTGCCCCAAAATTGCGCGGTGAAAATTGACATGCCGCTCGTCGCGCCAAAAAGAATCAGGATCAACACAAAGAAAATCTGGTTCGATAATCCCAATGCGGCAATGGAGGCTTCGCCCAACTGTCCCACCATGATGACGTCTATCATGTTAAGCGAGGCATTGATGAGCTGCTGAAATGAAATGGGAATCGCGATCAACAACAATTCACGGAGAAACGTGCGGTCTTTGAGGAAGGATAGGGACATGTGGAAAAATACAAATGATGAAAGAGGAGAATAAAGGACGAAAAAACGGCGGTTCCCTTCGGGCGACCGCCGACTGCTTACTGATGCCTAATCACTGCTCACTGATCTTCCGGCGCGTCGCGGACAATATATAGCGGCCTGCCTTTGGCCTCGTCATAAAGGCGGCCAATGTATTCGCCGAGAATACCGAGCGAGATCAACTGCACACCGCCGAGGAAAAGCACGGAAATAAGCGTGGTCGTCTGTCCCTCAAAAAAATGGGAGCCAGCCAAACGCAAAATTGCCACTACTGGGATGGCAAGAATGGAAATACCCGCTGAAACAAATCCGAAATATGTAGCAACTTGTAATGGGAAATACGAAAAACCCGTAATGGCATTCAAAGCCAGCTTGAGCATTTTGCTGAATGGATATTTGGTCACGCCTGCCACGCGCGCGGCGCGTTTATAAGTGACGCCAACTTGTCTGAACCCAACCCAGGCCGACATGCCGCGCGGGAAGCGATGACGCTCCTTCATTTGCTTGAGCACATCGACAACCCTGCGATCCATCAGGCGGAAGTCGCCGGTATCCACGGGGATTTTTACATCGGTAATGCTGTAGATAATTCTATAGAACATGGCGGCGGTAAATTTCTTGAACCAGGTTTCGCCTTCGCGTTCGCTGCGTACAGCATACACAACCTCGTATCCTTCCTTCCACTTTTTTGCAAGTTCGAGGATCGTTTCGGGCGGGTCCTGCAAATCTGCGTCAATGATGATAATTGCATCGCCGCGCGCGTAATCCCAACCCGCAGTGATGGCGACCTGATGGCCGAAGTTACGCGCAAAAATGACAGGGCGAACGGTTTTATCTTTTCGAGCGAGTTCGCGAATTTTATCGGTTGAGCCATCCGTCGAGCCGTCATCCACAAGGATGAGTTCCCAACGCTCGCGGGAGGAATCCATCACTTCCTTTACGCGGCGATAAAGCTCCGGGAGGTTGTCAATTTCGTTATAGATCGGTGCAATAATGGAATACGTAATCTTCATAAATCCTTTATCCGTTTCTCTTGCGCGCGAACGGAGGTTCGGCGCAATGGTTTTATTTTTTCAGGCGGCGCGACGAACTGTTTGCTGCCGTCATCTCCAAAGGGCGGCAAGCCAAGCACCCGCCGGCGTAAATATTCAAGGATCACCACCATCGAGGCCAGCACAGGCACGATCAGCAGCGCCCCCATGATCCCTTCCAGAATGGTCGCAATCATGATGGCGATAAATATCAATGCTTCATTCATGTGGACACTGCGTCCCATAATATATGGGCGCAGCCAGAAATTCTTCAAATTGATCAGCACCAGATAAGTTGCAAGGACAATACCAGCCACCCAAAAATTCGAAAGCGGGATCCAACTGGAGCCTTCCAATAAAGCCACAGCCATCGCCAGGATGGCCGCCAAAAAAGGACCCACGTCAGGGACGAGCGTGAAAAGCCCGGCAATCACACCCAGCACCAACGCGCCGGGAATGCCAATGATCATCCAGGCAATGGTGAAAACGATTCCCACAATGAACATCAAAACGATCTGCCCGCGCAGGTACGCCATCCACACATTGCGCACTCGTTTGTATAACTCACGCATATCGTCGTGATAGGCAGGCGGAGCAAGCTCAAGTATTCTCACACGGATGAGCGGCCATTCACTCATGAACAAATGCACGCTTACGATGATCACTAAAAACCACAGCACGCTCACAGAGGTTGTCTCCAGCAATGCCAAAGCTTTTTCGGGCAGCGGCGTGAGAACAGCATTCTGTATATTGGCGAGGCTTTCCCCAAGCTGCTCAAAATGGAAAACCATTCCACCAAACCTTACTGGGTATGAAAGCATACTGCTGATATCATTCGACAGGTCCAGCAAATCCTGCGCAACGATTTTTATTTCATCAAAAAAGATCGGCGTTAGAACAGAAGGCACACCCACCAATACGATCAAGGCGGAGAAATAAACGATATTCACCGCCGCAATACGCGAGAGATTTGTTCTTTCCCTTAAAAAGCTGACAGCCGGACTGATGAGATATGCGACAAACGCAGCAATGACCAGCGCCTTCACGGCTTCGCGCGCATAAAGCAGCAGTGCGACAAACGCCACAACGATAATGATCCCGACGACATAACGAAAGGACTCACTCCAGGTATTATTGTTTTTATTTTTCATAATAATTTTTTAACTGCCGCTAAAGTTGGTTCGATAATGGGAGCCTCCACAACAGCCTTCATCGCCGCGCGGACATCCTTGAGGCCGCTGCCTGTATTCATGACCAGGACTGGATCATCGCTTCCGACCACGCCCGAGCCTGCCGCTTTGACCAGACC